>CAYUPF010000188.1:0-3520 GCA_964446545.1 uncultured Rubrivivax sp. | reverse complement strand
GTTGCCGACCTTCGCCCACCGGCGCTCCAAGGCTCCTTCAGGGCCGGCAGCGTGAGTTCCGAACGAGGCACCGAAGGCCGGCAAGGCGCAGCCAGCGGCCAGCGACTTCCATGCGATTTCACGCCATCTCGCACTACCCGATCGTCATCAGGCTGGCATTGCCGCCGGCCGCCGCGGTGTTGACCGACAGCGAACGTTCGATCACCAGCCGCTCCAGCGCCATGGCGCCATCGCCGGCGTCGAAGGCATGCAGCAGCACGATCGGCCCGGGCCGCTGCGCGAGCAGCGTCGACACCTCGATGCGGCGTGCGGCATCGCCGTGCAGCAGCACCGCGTCGAAATGCGCTTCGGCGCGCGTCCAGTCCTGCACCCGCAGCACGCGGGCCTGCAGCGTGTCGGGCAGCCCCTGCAGCAGGGCCGCGTCCGCGGCCGGCCACAGCGCCTGGCCGCCCACTGCCAGCACCGCCGCCAGTTGCAGCAGGCGATCGGCCGCGTCGTCGGCCAGGCACAGCACCGCATCGCGCGGTTGCAGCGTGTAGAGGTTGCTCTCGCCGGTGGGCCCGCCCAGCACGCGCACGCCGGCCAGCGGCGTGGTCGCGGCAAAGCGCGCGCAGGCCTGGGCCAGCGCGTCGCGGCCCGTCGCTGCCGCCCACGCTTGCAGTGCGGCCAAGCCGCCGTCCAGTGCCGCGCCGAAACGCAGCCCGCGCAGCGGCGCCCCGCCCAGCGGCGTGCCGCTGCGCTGCACGGCGCGGCGCGCCGCATCGGCCGGCGCGGCTTGCAGCAGCCGCAGCAGGTACAGCGGCCCACCGGCCTTGGGGCCGGTGCCAGACAGGCCCTCGCCGCCGAAGGGCTGCACGCCGACCACCGCACCGACGATGTTGCGATTGACGTAGACGTTGCCGGCGCGCGCCGCACCGACGACACGCGCCACTGTCTCGTCAATGCGCGTGTGCACGCCCAGCGTCAGCGCATAGCCGGTGGCGTTGATCTGGCCAAGCAGCACGTCCAGGCCCTCGCGCTCGTAGCGCAGCAGGTGCAGCACCGGGCCGAAGACCTCGCGCTGCAACTCGGCGATGGCGTCGATCTCGACCAGGGCCGGCGCCACGAAGCTGCCCTGCGCAGGGTCGCCCACCGGCGCCGGGCGCCGGATGCGGCGGCCCTGGGCCTGCAGGGCCTGGATGTACTGCTCGATGGATGCGCGCGCGTCGTCGTCGATCACCGGGCCGACGTCGGCGCGCAGTTGCCGCGGGTCGCCGACACGCAGCTCCCGCACCGCGCCTTCGAGCATGGTGAACACCCGATCGGCCACCTCGCGCTGCACACACAGCAGCCGCAAGGCCGAGCAGCGCTGGCCGGCGGAATCGAAGGCCGAACTCACGGCATCGGCCACCACCTGCTCGGCCAGCGCCGAGGAGTCGACGACCATCGCGTTCTGGCCGCCGGTCTCGGCGATCAGCGGCACCGGCTTGCCGTCGGCGCCGAGGCGCTGCGCCAGCGTGCGTTGCAGCAGGCGTGCGACCTCGGTGGAACCGGTGAAGACCACACCCTGGACGCGCGCGTCGGCCACCAGTGCCGCGCCGACGGTCTCGCCGCGGCCGGGCAGCAGCTGCAATGCCGCGCGCGGCACGCCGGCCGCATGCAGCGCCTGCACCGCCAGCGCAGCGACCAGCGGCGTCTGCTCGGCGGGCTTGGCCAGCACCGGGTTGCCGGCGGCCAGCGCCGCGGCCACCTGGCCGCTGAAGATGGCCAGCGGAAAGTTCCACGGGCTGATGCAGACCACCGGACCGAGCGGGCGGTGCGTGGCGTCCTCCCAGCCCTGGCGCAACTGCATCGCATCGAAGCGTAGGAAGTCGATGGCCTCGCGCACCTCGGCCACCGCATTGGCCGCGGTCTTGCCGGCCTCGCGCAGCAGCAACGCGATCAGCGTCGGCTGCTGCGACTGCAGGCCGTCGGCGGCACGTTCCAGCATCGCGGCGCGCTCCGCGGCCGGCACCGCGGCCCAGCCTGGTGCCGCCTGCGCGGCGCAGGCCAGCGCCGCCTGCACGTCCGCGGCCGAGGCCTCGTGCACTTGGCCGACGATGTCGCGGCGATCGGCCGGGTTGCTTACCGGCTGCGGTGGCAGCGGATGGGCGGGCACGCCCAGCAGCGGCACCGCCTCGAAGGCCTGGGCCTGGCTGGCTTGGAGCGCGGCGCCCAGCTCGGCCAGCGCCGGCTCGTGCGCCAGGTCCAGCCCCGAAGAGTTGGCGCGTGCCGCGCCGTACAGCGCGGCGGGCAGCGGAATTGCCGGGTGCGGCAAGCCGACCGTGCCTTCAACCTCGGCCATCTGCCGCACCGTCTGCACCGGGTCTTGCACCAGTTCTTCCAGTGGCAGCGTGGCATCGGCAATGCGGTGCACGAACGACGTGTTGGCACCGTTTTCCAGCAGCCGCCGCACCAGGTAGGCCAGCAACGTCTCGTGCGTGCCCACCGGCGCGTAGATGCGGCAGGCGCGGCCCAGGCCGCCTTCGCTCACCGGCGCCACCACCTGTTCGTACAGCGCCTCGCCCATGCCGTGCAGGCACTGGAACTCGTAGCGATCCGGCCCCGCATCCGGCCCGGCCAGCGCATGCACCGCGGCCAGCGTGTGCGCGTTGTGCGTGGCGAACTGCGGGAACACCGCGTCGGGCGCCGCCAGCAGCTTGCGCGCGCAGGCCAGGTAGGCCACGTCGGTGTAGGCCTTGCGCGTGTACACCGGATAGCCGGCCTGGCCGTCGATCTGCGCGCGCTTGATCTCGCTGTCCCAGTACGCACCCTTGACCAGCCGCACCATCAGCCGGTGGCCGCTGTTGCGGCTTAAGGAGACCAGCCAGTCGATCACCGCTGGGCAGCGCTTGCCGTAGGCCTGGATAACGAAGCCGATGCCCTGCCAGCCTGCCAGCGCCGGCTCGTGGCACAGCCGCTGCAGCAGGTCCAGCGACAGTTCCAGCCGCTCCGATTCCTCGGCATCGATGTTCAGGCCGATGTCGTGCAAGCGCGCGCGTTGCGCCAGGTCCAGCAGCCGCGGGTACAGCTCGGCGTGCACGCGCTGCACCTGCGCGCGTGCATAACGCGGGTGCAGCGCCGACAGCTTGATCGAGATGCCCGGGCCGTCGTGAATGCCACGGCCGGCCGCCGCCGCGCCAATGGCATCGATGGCCTGTTCGTAGGCCGCCCCGTAACGCGCCGCGTCCTCGGCGGTGAGCGCGGCCTCGCCCAGCATGTCGTAGGAATGGCGGAAGCCCTGCGCCTCGCGCGCTCGCGCCTTGGCCAACGCCTGCGCGATGCTCTCGCCGATGACGAACTGCTCGCCCATCAGCCGCATCGTCAGGTCCACGCCCTTGCGCACCAGCGGCTCGCCGCCGCGGCCGACCACGCGCATCAGCGCCGCGCCCAGGCCCTCGTCGCTGTGCGTCGCCACCAGCTTGCCGGTGAGCAGCAGCCCCCAGGCGGCGGCATTGACGAACAGCGACGGGCTCGCGCCCAGGTGCGCGCGCCAGTCGCC
>CAYUPF010000187.1:5271-7803 GCA_964446545.1 uncultured Rubrivivax sp. | reverse complement strand
TAGCCGAACATCAGGCCCTGGTCGCCGGCGCCGGTGTTCAGGTGGTCGTCGCTGGCATGGTCCACGCCCTGGGCGATGTCGTTGCTCTGCTTGTCGTAGGCCACCAGCACCGCGCAGCCCTTGTAGTCGATGCCGTACTCGGTGTTGTCGTAGCCGATGCGCTTGATGGTGTCGCGCGCCACCTGGATGTAGTCGACATGCGCGTTGGTGGTGATCTCGCCGGCCAGCACCACCAGGCCGGTGTTGCACAGCGTTTCGGCGGCGACGCGCGAGCGCGGGTCCTGCGCGAAGATCGCATCCAGGATGGCGTCCGAGACTTGGTCGGACACCTTGTCGGGGTGACCTTCGGACACGGACTCGGAGGTGAAAAGGAAATCGCTGGCCACTCTTAAACTCCTGCAATGACGGTTACGGATCGCGTTGCCGTATCTGGGAGGAGCGGCGAACGCTTTAGCAGTATTTCGAGAGCTGCACCTTGCGATTCAGCCCGCAGCGCCCTGCAAGTAGTTCATAACTCGGCGCCGAGCCCATTATACGAAGCATGCTGCTGTTGCTGCGCTGGCTGTCCCGGCGCCCCTTGAGAGTTCTGCACGCCGTCGGCGCCTTTCTGGGTTGGGTGGTCTATGGCCTGTCGCCCAGCTACCGCCGCCGCCTGCGCAGCAATGCGCAGCGTGCCGGCATCACGCCGGCGCAGCGCCGCCAGGCGGTGGGCGAGGCCGGCAAGATGGTGATGGAAGGCCCGCGCCTGTGGCTGCGAGCGCCGCAGCAGCCGATCGCCGACCCGGTGCACTGGCAAGGTGAGCAGCTCATCGACGAGGCGCTGGCACTGGGCCGCGGCCTGCTGTTCCTGACGCCGCACCTGGGCAGCTTCGAGATCACCGCGCAGGCCTATGCGCAGCGCTACGGCGCGCAACGGCCCATCACCGTGATGTACCGGCCGGCACGCTTTCGCATGCTGCGCGAGCTGGAAGAGGCGGCGCGCGCGCGCGCGGCGCTGGCCACCGCGCCGGCCTCGATCGGCGGCTTGCGCCAGATGATGCGCGCGCTGCAGCGCGGCGAGGCGGTGGGCCTGCTGCCCGACCAGGTGCCGCCCGAAGGCATGGGCGTGTGGGCCGACTTCTTCGGCGCGCCGGCCTACACCATGACGCTGGCGGCGCGGCTGGCGCAGCAGTCCGGCGCGCCGATCGTGCTCGCCTGGTGCGAGCGGCTGCCGGCCGGGCAGGGCTTCCACCTGCGCCTGAGCCGGCTGGCCGAGCCGCTGCCGCTGCGGGCCGAGGATGCGCAGGCGCTGCAGCGGGCGCAGGCCGAAGTCATCAATCGCGCGATGCAGCAGCTGATCCAGCAGTGCCCGCAGCAGTACCTGTGGGGCTACAACCGCTACAAACGGCCGCGCCGCGCATGAGCACGCCGGGCCGCCCCAAGGGCGAATACCGGAGTGCGAAGCACGAAGGTACCCCAGTGAGCACGCCGGGCCGCCCCAAGGGCGAATACCGGAGTGCGAAGCACGAAGGTACCCCAGTGAGCGCGCCGGGCCGTTCCCAAGCGCTCATCCCGGAGCGCGCAGCGCGGAGGGTCGTCCAGTGAAGCACTGGCCGGCGCGCGCGCTTCTGGCCCTGCTGTGGCTGCTGCATGGGCTGCCGCTGTCGCTGCAGGCGGCGCTGGGCAGTGCGCTCGGCCGCGTGCTCTACACCGTGGCGCGCGAGCGGCGGCGCATCTCGGCGCGCAACATCCAGCTGTGCCTGCCGCAGCTGAGCGCATTGCAGCGCCGCGACCTGCTGCGTGACCACTTCCGCTGGCTCGGGCGCAGCGCGATCGAACGTGCGCTGCTGTGGTACGGCAGCCCCGAGCGGCTGCGCCGGCTGATCCATGTCGAAGGCGACGTGCACCTGGCCGAGCGCAGCGAGCGGCCGGTGATGTGGCTGGTGCCGCATTTCCTGGCGCTGGACGTGGCCGGTACCGCGACGCAGCTGTTCCAGACCCGCCCGGTGGCCTCGATCTACCAGCCGCAGAGCGACCCGGTGTTCGACGCCGCGATGCGCAAGGGGCGCTCGCGTTTCGGCCAGGGCGAGCTGTTCGCGCGCGCCGACACCGCGCGGCCGTTGGTGCGCGCCATCCGCCGCGGCCATGCCTTCTTCAACCTGCCGGACATGGACTTCGGCCGCAAGGACTCGGCCTTCGTGCCCTTCTTCGGCGTGCCGGCGGCCACGCTGCTGGCGCCGTCGAAAATGGCGCGAGCGCTGGACATGGTGGTGCAGCCGGTGGTGGCGCAGATCCTGCCGGGCGGCCAGGGCTACCGCGTGCGCTTCCTGCCGCCGTGGACCGACTGGCCCAGTGACGACCCGCTGGCCGACGCGCTGCGTATGAACCAATGGATCGAGTCCGTGGTCCGCGCCGACCCGGCGCAGTACCTGTGGGTGCACAAGCGTTTCAAGACGCGGCCCGTTGGCGAGCCGGACCCCTACGCGCCGCGCGGACAACGCACATAGTGCGTTGCGGCGAAGGCTCGTGTCGCGCGGCGACGTGAAGGCGGCG
>CAYUPF010000187.1:0-5171 GCA_964446545.1 uncultured Rubrivivax sp. | reverse complement strand
AAGCCGCCGTGCCGTGGCCATAATCGCCGCATGAGACTGCACTTCACCAAGATGCAAGGCGCGGGCAACGACTTCGTGATGCTCGACGCCACGCGCCAGCCGCTGGAGCTCAGCGCCGAGCAGTTCCGCGCGCTGGCCGACCGGCATTTCGGCATCGGTGCCGACCAGATCCTGGTGGTCGAGCCGCCGCGCACGCCGGGCGTGGACTTCGGCTATCGCATCTTCAACGCCAGCGGCGACGAGGTCGAACATTGTGGCAACGGCGCGCGTTGTTTCGTGCGCTTCGTGCGCGAGCGCGGGCTGACCGACAAGCGCCGCATCAAGGTCGAAACCGTCAACCGCCAGATCGAACTGCAGCTGCGCGATGACGGGCGGATCACCGTCGACATGGACGCGCCGGACTTCGTGCATGCGCACATCCCCTTCCTGCCCGAAGGCATGACGCCCAAGCGCGAAGGCGACTTCGAGCTGTGGCCGCTGGAGCTGATCGATGCCAGCGTCGAGGTGGCGGTGCTGTCGATGGGCAACCCGCATGCGGTGCAGCGTGTCGACGACGTGGCCCGCGCCGACGTCGCCGCGCTCGGGCCGGAGATCGAGGTGCTGGACTGCTTTCCGCAGAAGGTCAACGCCGGCTTCATGCAGGTGGTCTCGCGCTCGCACATCGCGCTGCGCGTGTTCGAGCGCGGCGCCGGCGAGACGCTGGCCTGCGGCACCGGCGCCTGCGCCGCGGTGGTGGCGGGCATCCGGCTCGGCTGGCTCGACACGCGCGTCGAGGTCGACACGCGTGGCGGTCGCCTCGGCATCGAATGGGCCGGCATCGGCCAGCCGGTGCTGATGACCGGCCCGGCGACCACCGTCTTCGAAGGGGAGATCGAATTGTGAGCATCCAGGGCATCACCGAAAACGACATCAGCAACTACCTGCTGAACACGCCCGGCTTTTTCGAGCGCCATGCCGAGCTGCTGGCCACGGTGCAGCTGACCAGCCCGCACGGCCAGCGCGCGGTGTCGCTGCAGGAGCGGCAGATGGAAATGCTGCGCGAGCGCATCAAGGGCCTGGAGCACAAGATCATCGAGATGATCCGCAACGGCCAGGACAACGTCGCCATCGCCGAGCGGCTGCAGCAGTGGACGCTGGGCCTGTTGCTCATTTCAGACCCGGCCGAACTGCCCGCGGTGTTGCTCGACGATCTGAAGCAGCGCTTCCAGATCCCGCAGGCCGCGCTGCGCGTCTGGGGCGTGGACCAGGCCCATGCCGCGCTGCCGGCGGCGCAAGCGGTGAGCGACGATCTGAAGGCCTTCGCCTCCAGCCTGACGCTGCCCTACTGCGGCGCGAACGCCGGTTTCGAGGCCGCGTCGTGGTTCGATGAAGGCGCCGCCGTCACCTCGATGGCGATGGTGCCGCTGCGCCTGTCCGGCGCGCTGGACGCCTTCGGCCTGCTCGTGCTGGGTTCGCCCGACCCGACACGCTACGCCGCGCAGATGGGCACCGAGTTCCTGTCGCGCATCGGCGAGGTGGCCAGCGCCAGCCTGTCACGCCTGCTGGCCTGAGGGCGGTGGACGAGGCGCTGACGCCCGAGCTGCAGCGCTACATCGAGCACGTGCGTGTCGAGCGCCGGCTGGCGCCGCGCAGCGTGCAGATGATCCACGACGCGCTGCTGCGGCTGCAGCAATCGGCCGCGGCGGCGAACGTGCTGCTGCGCGAGGCGCAGCCGATGCACGTGCGGCGCTGGGCGGCGCAGCTGCGCGAACGGCCGCTGGCGGCGCGCAGCATCGCCATCCACCTGTCGGCCTGGCGCGGGCTGTACCGCTGGTGGGGACGCAACGGCGAGGTGCACATCAATCCGGTCGAAGGCGTGCGTGCGCCCAAGGCGCCCAAGCCGCTGCCCAAGGCGCTGTCGGTGGAGCAGGCGGTGTCGCTGGCCTCCTTCGAGTCGACGGTGGGCGATCCGGCGCTGCGCGCGCGCGACCACTGCATGGTCGAGCTGCTGTACGGCAGCGGCTTGCGCGTGGCCGAACTGGTAGGGCTGGACTTGCGTGCCGGCGACGCCGCGGCCGGCTGGATCGACGCTGCCGATGCCAGCGCCCAGGTGCTGGGCAAGGGCAGCAAGCGGCGCAGCGTGCCGGTGGGACCGGCGTCGCTGACGGCGCTGCGCGAGTGGCTGGCCCTGCGCGGCCAGGTGGCGGCGACCGACGAGCCGGCGCTGTTCGTCAGCCGGCGCGGCACGCGGCTCACGGCCAGCCAGGTGCGCTCGCGTCTGAAGGGCCTGGCGCTGCAGGCCGGGCTGCCGACGCACGTGCACCCGCACATGCTGCGCCACAGCTTCGCTTCGCACCTGCTGCAAAGCAGCGGCGACCTGCGTGCGGTACAGGAGTTGCTGGGCCACGCCAACATCTCGACCACGCAGGTCTACACGCGGCTGGATTTTCAGCACTTGGCGAAGGTTTATGACGCCGCCCATCCGCGGGCGAAGCGCAAATGACGGCTGGATTTTGTCTGCGGCACGGCGCTGCGCGCCTTCACATCGCTTCGCGATATGAGCCTGCGACGCAACGCACGCCAGGCGTGCGTTGTCAGCACCTGGCCAAGGTCTACGACGCTGCGCATCCGCGCGCCAAGCGCAAGTGAAGGCCATCCGCCTGCGCGAAGGCAAGGAGCGCTCGCTGCAGCGCCGCCACCCCTGGGTGTTCGAAGGCAGCATCGCCAAGGGCCGCGCCGACTCCGGAGAGACGGTGCGCATCGAGGCGCACGACGGTCGTTTCCTGGCCTGGGGCGCGTACAGCCCGGCCTCGGCGATCCGCGTGCGCGCCTGGAGCTTCATCGAATCCGAGCGCATCGATGCCGCCTTCTTCGCGCGGCGCGTGCAGCAGGCGGTGGACTTGCGCGCGCGTTTGGCCGTGCCCAGCGACGCCGTGCGCCTGGTCCATGGCGAGGCCGACGGCCTGCCCGGCCTGGTGGTGGACCGCTATGCCGACTGCTTGAGCGCGCAGTTCCTGTTTGCCGGCAGCGAGCGCTGGAAGAGCGTGATCGCCGATGCGCTGCTGGCCACCACCGGACTGCAGTGCCTGTACGAGCGCTCCGACGCCGGCGTGCGCGCGCTCGAAGGCTTGCCGCCGCACAGCGGCTGGCTGCGCGGCGGCGGTGATACGCAGCGGGCCATCCGCGAGCACGACTGGCAACTGCTCGTCGATGTGGCCCAAGGCCACAAGACCGGCTACTACCTGGACCAGCGCGACAACCGCCGGCACTTTGCGCAGGCGGTGCGCCACTTCGGCTGCGCCGAGGTGCTCAACTGCTACAGCTACACGGGAGGCTTCTCGCTGGCGGCGCTGGCCGGCGGCGCGCGGCGCGTCACCAGCGTCGATTCATCGGCGCCGGCGCTGGCGCTGGCGCGGCAGCACGTGCAGATCAACGGCTTCGACGCGGCGCGCCACGAGACGCTGGATGCCGACGTCAACGCCACGCTGCGCGCGCAGCTGGAACAGGGCCGGCGCTACGACGCCATCGTGCTCGACCCGCCGAAGTTCGCGCCCACCGCCGCGCAGGCCGAGCGCGCCGCGCGGGCCTACAAGGACATCAACCGCCTGGCGCTGAAGCTGCTGCGCCCGGGCGGGCTGCTGTTCACCTTTTCGTGCTCGGGCGGCATCGGGCCGGAGCTGTTCCACAAGATCGTCGCCGGCGCCGGCATCGACGCCGGCGTGGATGCGCTGATCCTGCAGCGCCTGGCGGCGGCCTGCGACCACCCGACGACGCTGCAGTTTCCCGAGAGCGACTACCTCACCGGGCTGGCGCTGCTGGTGCGCTGAGGCAGGCCGCCTTTCAGCCCGATCGCGGGTTCGAACTTGGCGCGTTTCACGCTGAAATAGGCCTTGACCTGGCGCACGTTGGCGTCCTGCGTGAACAGCCGCTGCACCAGCGCATGGTAGGACTGCATGTCGGCTGTCCACACCACCAGCACGAAGTCCGGCCCGGGCGAGACGCGGTAGCACTGCTGCACGGCTGCGTCGGCCACCGCGCGCTGCTGGAAGGCATCCAGGTGCTCGGCGCCCTGGCGGTCGAGCGTGATCTCGACGATGGCCGTCAGGCCGAAACCCAGCCGCTCGTGCGACAGCAGCGCCACGCGCCGCTCGATGATGCCGGCGTCCACCAGCCGGCGCACGCGGCGCATGCAGGTGGCCGGCGACACATGCGCCTGCGCGGCCAGGTCCTGGTTGGACAGCGAGGCGTCTCGCTGCAGCAGTTCCAGCAGGCGCAGGTCGGTGGCATCCAGATCGTCGATGTTCATTGGCGGTGACATATCGCACGATTATTTCATCTTCACAATAAGCGGAGTGATTTGGTGTATTGGCAAGTTATCAATGAAAGCAAATTGCACGACGACCTGCCTACGATGCCGACCATCCCATCAAAGCCAGAGGTTCAGCCATGTGCGGCATCGTCGGCGCGGTCAGCACGCGCAACATCGTCCCCCTCCTGATCGAGGGCCTGAAGCGCCTGGAATACCGCGGCTACGACTCCTGCGGCGTGGCCGTGCAGCAGGACGGCCAGTTGCGGCGCGCGCGCAGCACGGCGCGCGTGGCCGAGCTGGAAGCCGGCGTCGCCAAGGACGGCATCGCCGCCGGCACCGGCATCGCCCACACGCGCTGGGCCACGCACGGCGCGCCCGAGGTGCACAACGCGCATCCGCACTTCAGCCGCAACCGCATTGCGCTGGTGCACAACGGCATCATCGAGAACCACGACGAGTTGCGCGCTGAACTTCAGAGCCGCGGCTACGACTTCAGCAGCCAGACCGACACCGAGGTCATCGCCCACCTGGTGGACCACCTGTACGACGGCGACCTGTTCGACGCGGTGCAGCGCGCCACGCAGCGGCTGAAGGGCGCCTACGCCATCGCCGTGTTCTGCCGCGACGAGCCGCAGCGCGTGGTCGGCGCGCGCGAAGGCTCGCCGCTGATCCTGGGCCTGGGCAAGGGCGAGAACTTCCTGGCCAGCGACGCCATGGCGCTGGCCGGCGTGACCGACCAGATCGTCTATCTGGAAGAAGGCGACGTCGTCGACCTGCAGCTGGGCAAGACCTGGATCGCCGCGCGCCAGGCGGACGGCCGCTTCAAGGACGTGCAGCGCGAGGTGCGCACGGTGGTGGCGCACAGCGGCGCGGCCGAGCTGGG
>CAYUPF010000186.1:0-7807 GCA_964446545.1 uncultured Rubrivivax sp. | reverse complement strand
CATGGGACACGGCGGCATGCCGTGTCGGCAAGGCCTGCGCAGGCCCGGATTCTAGGCTCGGCCCGATTTCAGATCGTGGTGGGGAAGAAGGCGACGCGCTCGGACACCTGCAGGTTCCAGCCTTCGCCGCCCTGGCGGTTCAGCGCCACCAGGATCTGCGCCTTCAGCGCCAGCACCGGCGCGATCGGCATCTGCGCATAGGCCTGCAGCTGGCGCAGCTTGAGCACGCGACCCGGGCGGTCGACGGCCACGACCAGGCGCTCCTGGTCCAGCATCAGCGGCAGCACGCGGTGGCTGATGGCCAGACGGCGCGGCAGCAGCGCCAGCGCCTTCGGGTCGAGCGGAAAGCGCTGCAGGTCCACCAGCGGGAAGCCCATCTTGTGCGCCAGCGCGGTCTGCAGATCGGCGCGCGACACCAGGCCGGCATCGACCAGCGTCTCGCCCAGCGCGGCCTTGCTGTCCTTGCGCTGCAGCGCGCGTTCCAGCTGCGTCGGCGTCAGCAGGCCCAGCGCCAGCAGCGACTGGCCCAGCGGGATCACCGGCTGGCGCTGCTGCTGCGCCAGCGCTTCGACCAGCTGCGCCGGGCTGGCGATCCAGTGGCGCGCGGCCAGCTCCTCGGCCGAGGCGCCGAACTCGCAGCGCGAGTAGGCGGCACGCGGCACGAACACGCGGCACAGCCGCGTGTCGTCCTCGGTCGGGCTGAACAGGTACAGGCCCTCGGCCGTCTCCACGTGTCCGGCGGTGCGGCCGCTGATGGGCTGTGTGGTCGCCTGTCCCACCTGCTGCAGCTTGTAGTCGCGCTCCTGGGCGGCGACCGGCGCGCGTTCCTTGGGTGCATCGGCGGCCCGCGCGGCCAGTGCCAATGGCGTCGTCAACGTCAGGCGGCGCACGCTGGTGAAGGGTAGCGAGGCTTCCGGCGCGGTGGATGCAGCGCGGAACAGCAGCCGGCGCTTGGCCGGGTCGAAGTCGAGCATCTCGCCTTGCAGCGTCAGCCCGGTCTGCGTCTCGATGCGGCAGGGCTGGGGCGTGCCCAGCGGCAGCAGCGTGGCGTAGCGGCGCGCACCGGCGGGCGGCATCGGCCATGACCAGGGCGGCGGCTCGTCGGGCAGCAGCGTGGGGAAGGGCAGGTCGGAATCGGACACGTCGGTACGGGCTCGGTAATGGCGCGGGCGCATGCCCATGGCCCCTTATCGGCAGCTTAGGGCCGGCGCTGCAGCCGCGGGCGTGCAGGACCGCACGGCCAGCCCCGCCGTTTCTCTTGCTGACCTTTGTCGCCTCAGCGGCCGAGATAGACGTACAGCCCCGGTGTGACCTGCGCGCGCTGCTGGCGCAGCGGCTGCGCGTCGGCGCGCAGCAGTCGCAGGCCGTGGCGCTGTGCCAGGCCCTGCAGGTAGGGCAGCGAATGGGCGTAACGCAGCTGCGCATGCAGAGCCACCGGGCGATCGTCGTCGGCTGGCTCCACCGTGAAGCAGAACACCCCGCCCGGCTGCAGCACACGCGCCACGCCGGCGAACACCGGCTCCAGGTCGCCGACGTAGATGAAGACGTCCGCCGCCACCACCAGGTCGTGGCGCGACGCGGTCTGCTGCAAGTGCTGCACCAGGTCGGCGCAGATCAGGCGGTCGTAGACACCGCGTGCGGCCGCCTGGTCGAGCATGGGCTGCGACAGGTCCAGGCCTTCGAGCCGGCGCACGATCGGCCGCAGCAGCGGGCCGCACAGGCCGGTGCCGCAGCCCAGGTCCAGCGCCGAATCGAAGGCCAGCGTCTGCAGGCCGGCCAGCGGCGCGACCAGGCGGCGATGCGCCTCGTAGCCGAGCACCTCGACGAGGTGCTGGTCGAAGCTGTGCGCATAGTCGTCGAACAGCGCCTGCACATAGCCGCGCGGCGCACTGGCCGGGCCCGGCTCGCGGCCCAGCCCGGCGAGGAAGAAGCGATGCAGCTCGGGGTCGGCACCCTGTTCGATGGCGCGTTCGAAGGCAGCGGCGGCATCGGCCTCGCGCCCCAGCGCCTGCAGCAGCGTACCGCGCTGGCTCCACGCGCCAGCATGCGCAGGCGCCAGCGCCAGCACCCGGTCCTGGCTGGCCAGCGCCTCGGCCAGCTTGCCTTGGCGGTGCTGCAGCAGGCCGAGCCGATGCCAGGCGGCCGCGTCCTGCGGCTGCAGCGCCACCACGCGCTCGAAGGCTGCCTGCGCCTCGTCGAAGCGGCGCAGGCGTTCCAAGGCATGGCCGCACCGGAAGGCGGCACTCCCGCTGTCGGCATCGAGGCTCAGCGCCCGGTCGGCGCAGTCCAGGGATTCGGCGTCGCGGCCGAGCTCGGCCAGCGCCGCCGCACGGTGGCACCAGGCGTCCAGGTGCTGCGGCTCGTCGGCCAGCACCGCTTCCAGCTCGGCCAGCGCCTCGGCGGCGTGTCCCAGCAGCAGTCGCGTGGCGGCGAGGTTGATGCGTGTCGACGCCCGCCCGGGCAGCCGCTGCAGCGAGGCCACGAAGCAACGCTCGGCCTCGTCCAGCCGCTGCGCCTCGAAATGTGCGACGCCATCGAGGAAGTGGGCACGGGCCTGTTCGAAATCGTCCTGCAAGGCGCCCCCCGGCTGCTGTGTCGAATGCATGTCGCGCTGCATTGTGACGACACCGCGACAGCGGCCTGTGGCGACTGCGTCCACCCCCTCAATCAAGTGGTGGTGCGAACCCGCAGGGCCTGCCAGACTCCCGCCCGACACCAGTGGATACAGGGCGGGGACGATGACACTCAACGAACTCAAGGGCAAGTACGCTCGACTGAGCAACGAGATCGATGCGCTGGCCGCCGAAGGCGGGCGCAACGAAGACCGGCTGATGCGCCTGATGAGCGACCTGGACGAGGTGCACCGCGAGCTGAGCGCGCTGCGCCTGCGCACCTTCGCCGCGCCCACGCTGCGCGATGCGGTGATGTGGCCGGAGGCTGGAGCTTTGCGCGCCGTACTCATGCCGATGAACGCCGAGCTGTCGATGGCAAGCTGATTCCGCCTGCCATCTGCAAGGGGCCCCGAGGGGCCCCTTCTTGTTTGCGGTTGCCCTATCACCGGTTGGTGACTATGATTGAGTCACCGATAAGTGACAAGGAGCCGGCCATGCAGCGTCGTCAGTTCATCCGCGTCGCCGGCGGCGGCGTGATCGCGGCGGCCACGGCGCCGTTGGCCGCCTGTTCGCAGGCTCTGCCGCCCGAGGCCATCGCCGCCTGGAACGGCCCCGGCGCCGAGCCCGACCTGCGCCGCTGGCTGCTGGGCTACGCGATCCTGGCGCCGCATTCGCACAACCTGCAGTCCTGGGTGGTGGACCTGAGCGTGCCCGAGCAGATCCTGCTGCGCTGCGACCTGGGCCGCCTGCTGCCCGAAACCGACCCGTACTCGCGCCAGATCATGATGAGCCACGGCACCTTCCTGGAGCTGCTGGACCTGGCGGCGCGCGAGCGTGGCCACCGCACCGAGATCACGCTCTTTCCCGAAGGCGCCTTCGGCGCGCAGCAGCTGGACGAGCGGCCGGTGGCGCGTGTGCGCCTGGTGTCCGACACCACGGTGGACCGCGACCCGCTGTTCGCACAGGTGCTGCAGCGGCACACCAACCGCGGCGCCTACGACCCGACACGGCCGGTGCCTGACGTGGCCTGGCAGGCGATGGCCGCGGCGGTGCAGCCCTACCCTCTGCGCTTCGGCTTTGCCGGGCTGGATCAGCCCGAGGCGCTGGCGCAGCAGCGCGCGGTGGCGGCCGAGGCCTGGCGCATCGAGCTGGTGACGCCGCGAACCATCATGGAGTCCTACCAGGTGCTGCGTGTCGGTGCCGATGAGGTGGCGCGGCATCGCGATGGCCTGGTGCTGATGGATCCGCTGGTGGTGCTGCTCGACCGCGTCGGCCTGTTCGACCGCAGCCGCCCGCCGGGTGCGGAGGATTTCGCCACCACCAGCCAGATCAAGGACTTCAACCACAAGCTGGACAGCACACCCGGCTTCCTGTGGATGGTGAGTGAAGGCAATGAGCGCATCACGCAGGTGCAGGCCGGACGCGCCTTCGTGCGCGTGCAGCTGGCGGCCACCGCCCACGGCGTGGCCCTGCAGCCGCTGCAGCAGGCGCTGCAAGAGTATGCGGAACAGGCACAAACGCATGCACGAATCCGCCGCCTGCTCGGCGCCGACGCGCCGGGGCAGACGCTGCAGATGTGGGCCCGCGTCGGTTTCGCGCCGGCCGTGCCGCCGGCGCCGCGCCGCGCCGTCGACGATTTCATCCAGCGCACATGAAGGCGGTTGCGGCGCGCACGCGCGATCGCGGCGCCACCGAGGAGCGCATCCTGGCCGCGGTGGGCGAGGTGCTGGCGCGCGACGGCTTCGGCGCGCTGGGCATCAACGCCATCGCGCGCCAGGCCGGCGTCGACAAGGTGCTGATCTACCGCTACTTCGGCGGCCTGCCCGAACTGCTGCGCCAATGGGGCGCGAGCGGTCGCTTCTGGCCCACGGTGAGCGAGCTGCTGGGCGAGGATCCGCAGGCCGTGCTGGCGCTGCCGCTGGCCGGGCGCTACGCCTTGTTCTTCGACCGTTTCATCGACGCGCTGCGCGCGCGGCCGCTGACGCTGGAGATCCTGGCGGCCGAGATTGTGGAGCGCAACGAACTCACCGCCATTCTCGAGACCGAACGCGAGCAATGGGGTGCGCAGGCCGAAGCGCTGTTCGGCGGCGACGATTTCGAGCGTGCGCCGCATCTGCGCGGCATCACGCTGCTGCTGGTGGCCGGCGTGATGTACCTGCTGGTGCGCGCGCGCAAGATCCGCATTTTCGGTGCCATCGATCTGCACAGCGATGCCGGCTGGGCGGCGCTGAAGGCCGCGGTGGCCGGCATGGCGCAGCAGGCCTTCGGCGGCAAGCCGCCGCCGCGGCCTCGCTAAACTGCTGCGCATCGGATGCGGGCCGTCGCCCGCGAGAGGAATGGCATGACGGTCTACGAAGCCCTGGCGAGCCGGCGTTCGATGCGCGATTTCCTGCCCACACCGGTGCCTGGCGTGGTCATCCGCCGCGTGCTCGAAGCCGCCGCGCGTGCGCCCTCGGGCGGCAACGTGCAGCCCTGGCACATCGACGTGGTCGCGGGTGCCAAGCTCGACGAGTTGAAGACGATCATGCAGCGCCGGTTGCAGGAGGTCGCGGCCGGCGACCGTTCCGAGCAGCCTGAATACGACATCTATCCGAAGGAGCTGGTCGCGCCCTACCGCGACTACCGCTTCCAGCTGGGCGAGGCCATGTACGCCTCGATGGGCATCCCGCGCGAGGACAAGGCGCGGCGGCTGCAATGGTTCGCGCGCAACTACCAGTTCTTCGGCGCGCCGATGGCGCTGTTCTGCTCGATCGACCGGCGCATGGGGCCGCCGCAATGGTCGGACCTGGGCATGTACCTGCAGTCGGTGATGCTGCTGCTGCGCGAGGAAGGATTGGACAGCTGCCCGCAGGAGTGCTGGTCGGTGTACCCCCGGACCCTCGGTGACTTCATCGGCATCCCGGCCGAACGCATGCTGTTCTGTGGCATGTCCATCGGCCACGCGAACATGGAACACCCGGTGAACCGGTTCCCGGTCGAGCGTGCCGCTCTGGCGCAGTTCGCGCGCTTCCACGGCGTCTAGCCCGCCGCACTGCACTCCTGGGGATTGTCCGGGCCGCGGCGCGCGCCGAAGATGGCGCGTGACCCTGCCTGGCAGCCCAGGAGCCCCGTGAAGCGACCCCACGCCAGCCACGAAGCCGACACCAGTTTCACGCTGGACGACACCCTGCTGGCGCAGCACAAGGCGGCCAACCTGCGCCGCCTGTACACGCGGCAGATCCCGGCGCTGCGCGCGGCCGGTTTCGTCATCCTGTGCGCCATCGCGCTGGTGCACGACTGGCGCGCCGACCCTGCCTTCCCGCAGCCGGCGCTGCTGGCGCTGATCGGCGTGAACCTTGGCTATGCGGCTTTCGGCTGGCTGCTGCTGCGGCGCTTTCGCGGCGCGGCGCCCGAGCTGAGCCTGCTGCTGTTCCACCTGGACGTGGGGGTGTGGCTGTTCACCCTGTGGCACCTGGAAAGCAGCCACCTCTTTTACGCCTACCTGCTGCTGGTGCGCGTGGTCGACCAGGTGGGCTTCGGCTTTCGCCGTGCGCTGTACTTCGGCCATGTGATCACGCTCGGCTACCTCGGCTATTCGGCGCTGGTGGCGCTGATCGACCCGGCGCGTGCGCTGTGGGCCGACCGGCTGGCCATCGCCGCGATCATGTATCTGCTGGCGCTGTACCTGTCGTTAACCGGGCTGGTGACCGAGCGGCTGCGCGAGCGCACACGCCGCGCCATTCACGCCGCCCGCGCGCTGGTGACGAGTCAGGCGCAGAAGACGCAGGCGCTGCAGGCGCAGGCGCTGGAACTGGAACAGGCACGGCGCCAGGCCGAGCAGGCCAGCCTGGCGAAATCGCAGTTCCTGGCCGTCACCAGCCACGAGATCCGCACGCCGATGAACGGCATCCTCGGTGCGGCCGAACTGCTGATCGCCACGCCGCTGAGCCCCGTGCAGCAGCGCTACGTGCACACGGCGCACCGCTCGGCGACGGCGCTGCTGGCGCTGATCGACGACGTGCTCGACCTGTCGCGCATCGAGGCCGGGCGGTTGTCGCTCAACCCGGTGAGCACGGACCTGCGCGCACTGGTCGACGAGGCCGTGGACCTGGTGGCCATGGGTGCGCGTGGCAAGCCGGTGTCCTTGAGCCATCAGGTCGCGCCCGATGTGCCGGCGCGCGTGCTCGCCGACGCGCTGCGCCTGCGCCAGCTGCTGGTGAACTTGCTGCACAACGCGTTGAAGTTCACCGACCGCGGCTCGGTGCGGCTGGAGTTGACGGTGCTGGGCGAGACCGACGATCTGCTGCAGCTGCGCTTTTCGGTGCAGGACACCGGCAGCGGCATCGCTGCCGACCAGCTCGAGTCGATCTTCTCCGCTTTCACCCAGGTCGACAGTTCCAGCACGCGCCGCCATGGCGGCAGCGGGCTGGGCCTGGCCATCGTCAAGGAACTGGTCGAACTGATGGGCGGCCGGGTGGGGGTACGCAGCCAGCTCGATGCCGGCTCGCATTTCTGGGTCGACCTGCCGCTGCGCCGCGCGGCCGAGGCGCAGCAGGCGCCGGCCAGCGTGGACGATGACGACGAGCAGCTCGTGTCGGTGCTGGTGGCCGAGGACGACCTGGTCAACCAGATGGTGGTCGAGGAGATGTTGAAGCTGCTGGGCTGCGAGGTCGACGTCGTCGGCGACGGCGCAGCGGCCTGCCGTGCCGTCGCCGAGGGCCGCTACGACCTGGTGTTCATGGACTGCCACATGCCGGTGATGGACGGCTACGAAGCCACGCGCTGCATCCGTCGCGACGAGCAGCGCCGCGGCGGCCACACCACCATCGTCGCGCTCACTGCCGACTCACTGGACAGCGACCGCGAGCGCTGCAGCGAGGCCGGCATGGACGCCTTCATGATCAAGCCGGTGAGCAGCTCGCAGCTGTCGGCCACCATCGAGCGCTGGACCGGCCGTCGCACCCACCCGGCCACGCAGTGGTGAATGCCTCGTGCGGATTCGCGCTCGATCTCATGAAGACGCGAGCCGGACGCCGTCGCTTCGAAGTGGCGCTTGCAGCGCGCTCGCACGGGGCGTGCCACGGCCGCTGCGGCAGCGCGCCGGCGTCCCGGACCGCCCGCCACGCTGAACGCTCGCGTGCCGGGTTTGGAGCGCGATTCCGTCTCAGTTGAAGGCCGCGATGCCGGTGATGGCCCGCCCGAGGATCAGCGCATGG
>CAYUPF010000185.1:0-7868 GCA_964446545.1 uncultured Rubrivivax sp. | reverse complement strand
CGACCAGCGCGTGGTAGATGCCCCAGACCGTGCCGAACAGGCCGACGAAGGGCGCAGTGGCGCCGATCGAGGCCAGCAGCACCTGGCCGAACTGCAGGTGCGCCAGGCCGCGGTGCAGCGCGTCGCGCAGCCGCCGCGTCAGCTGCGAATCGAGCCGGCCCGAGCCCTGCAGCGTGCCCTGGCCGGGCTGCAGCGTGGCCGCATCCAGCAGCGGCAGCAACAGCGACTCGCGGTCGAGCTGGCTTAAGCGCTGGCGGCCTTCCTTCAGCGTGCCGGCGTCCCAGAAGGCCGGCACCGCGCGCCGCAGGTCGGTGGCGGCGCGCTTGAGCACCCAGCTCTTCCAGAAGATCAGC
The DNA here is from genome assembly GCA_964446545.1 of uncultured Rubrivivax sp. Lineage (GTDB taxonomy): Bacteria > Pseudomonadota > Gammaproteobacteria > Burkholderiales > Burkholderiaceae_C > Rubrivivax. The sequence continues at coordinate 7,515 of CAYUPF010000185.1, read as the reverse complement.
ACCCAGGCGCTGATCGACATCAGCAGCAGCAGCGCGGCCACGGCCCGGCCCACGATGTCGGCCTGGGTCCAGAAGTCGTTGAATTCCTGCATCGGTCCGCCTACAGGCCCAGCACGTCGTCCATGGCGTACAGCCCCGGCGCGCGGCCGGCGACGAAGCGCGCCGCGCGCAGGCTGCCCTGGGCATAGGTGGCGCGGCTGGCGCTCTTGTGCGTGATCTCGATGCGCTCGCCGGTGCCGGCGAAGAGCACGGTGTGGTCGCCGACGATGTCACCGCCACGGATGACCGAAAAGCCGATGGCCGACGGATCGCGCTCGCCGCTGACGCCGTGCCGGCCCCAGACCGCGCAATCGTCGAGCTTGCGGCCGCTGGCGCGGGCCAGCACCTCGCCCATGGCCAGCGCGGTACCGCTGGGCGCATCCACCTTGTGGCGGTGGTGGGCTTCGATGACCTCGATGTCGTAGCCCTCGGCCAGCGCGCGCGCCGCCACGTCCAGCAGCTTGAGCACGACGTTGACACCCAGGCTCATGTTCGGAGCCATGACGATGGCGATGTGGCGCGCATGTTCGGCGATCTGCGCCTTCTGCGCGTCGCTGAAGCCGGTGGTGCCGATGACCGCACGCACGCCCAATTCGCGGCACGCCGCCAGGTGCGCCAGCGTGCCCTCGGGGCGGGTGAAGTCGATCAGCACGTCGGCACCGGACAGGCCGGCATGCAGGTCGGCGCTGACGCGCACCGCGCTGCTGCGGCCAAGGGCGGCCAACGGGTCGCTGCCCAGCGCCGGGCTGCCGGCCACGTCGAGCGCGCCGCTGAGCACGCAGTCATCGGAGGAAGAAACCGCCTCGACCAGCATGTGGCCCATGCGGCCGCCGGCACCGGCAACGGCGACTTTCAAGCTCAAGACGGTTCCAGCGGCGGGTAGGTGCGCGGCGGCGACGGCGGGGCCGCAGCGGGCTGCGAGGCGGCCCGCGCCGGAATCGGCAGCGCCTTCAACTGCTCGGGCGTCAGCTCCAGATCGGCCGCGGCGACGACGCGCCCGCTGCGCGAGATCGAATCGATGAACTCGCTTTCGGTAGGCAGCTCCGGCGCGTCGATGCTCTTCAGCGCGTCACCGTCGAAAAGCAGCACGATGTTGCGGCGCTGCAGCGGCTTGCCGCTCTGGCGCAGCGTGAAGATGTAGTCCCAGCGGTCGGCATGAAAGGCATCGGTGAGCAGCGGCGAGCCCAGCGCATCACGCACCTGCAGCCGGTTCATGCCCGGCTTGACACGCGCCAGCTGCTCCTGCGTGACGACGTTGCCCTGCTGGATGTCGATGCGGTGCGGCGACATGATGCCCAGTACCGCATCGCCGCTGCTCCACGAACTGCAGCCCGTGGCCAGCAAGGCCACCAGCAAGGCGGCGGCGCTGCGCAATGCGCAGGGTCGTCGCAGGGTGATGGGATCGATGTGCGTTGCACACCCGCGTCGGCTGGCTATCATGCGCGAATTCTAGCGGGCCATCGTCCGCCAGAACGGATACGGGCCACCCGATGACCAACGCCGACGAACTGAAGAACAGCGGCCTCAAAGCCACGCTGCCGCGCATCAAGATCCTGGAAGTGTTCCAGCGCAGCAGCCAGCGCCACATGACGGCCGAAGACGTGTTCAAGGCCCTGTTGGCCGAGGGCGCCGACGTCGGCCTGGCCACCGTGTACCGCGTGCTGATGCAGTTCGAGCAGGCGGGGTTGCTGATCCGCAGCAACTTCGAATCCGGCAAGGCGGTGTTCGAGCTCAACGAAGGCCAGCACCACGACCACCTGGTGTGCCTGACTTGCGGCCGCGTCGAGGAATTCTTCGACCCGCAGATCGAGCAGCGCCAGCGCACCATCGCCATGGAGCGCGGCTTCGAACTGCACGAACACTCGCTGGCGCTGTACGCGGCCTGCACCAAGCCGAACTGCGCGCACCGCGCCAAGTAGGCGCCTCAGGCCGACGCTGGGGAACAGGACCGGCGTCGGGTGAGCGGCCATGGCCTTGCCGCCATATCTGAGCCGTTCATGCGCACCGTGACCTCGATCGGATCGCCGCGGCGCCGCCTGTTGCTGGCGCTGGGCCTGGTGATGGTGACGCCGCTGCTCGCGCGGGCCCAACGGCCGGCGTTCGAGGACACGATGGCGCAGCGCCTGCTGGCCTGCACCGGCTGCCACGGCAAGGACGGACGCGCCGCCAGCGACGGCTACTACCCGCGCATCGCCGGCAAGCCGGCCGGCTATCTGTTCCGCCAGCTGCGCGCCTTCAGGGACGGGCAGCGCCCTTACGCCTTGATGGGCAACCTGCTGGCGCCGCTGGACGACGCCTACCTGCGGCAGATCGCCACCCACTTCGCCACGCTGCAGCTGCCCTATGCCGCGCCGCCGCCCAGCCGCACCGATGCGGCCACGCTGCGCCAGGGGCAGACGCTGGCGCAGCAGGGCGATGCGGCACGCGATGTGCCCGCCTGCCAGGCCTGCCACGGCACGGCGCTCACCGGCGTGGGTGCCGACGTGCCCGGGCTGCTGGGCCTGCCGGTGGACTACCTGAACGCGCAGCTCGGCGCCTGGCGCACCGGCGCGCGCCGCGCCGAGACGCCGGACTGCATGGCGCAGATCGCGCAGCGGCTTCAGCCCCAGGATGTGAGCGCGCTGGCGCACTGGCTGGCCGCACAGCCGGTGCCCGCCGACGCCCGGGCGGCGGCCGAGCCGCCGGGCCCGCTGCCGATGCGCTGCGGCAGCATGGAGGCGAAGGACGGCGCCCGATGAAGCGCGCGCTGGTTGGGCTGGCAGGCGTGGCGCTGCTGCTGGCGGCCGCGCTGTGGTGGCTGAACGTGCGCGGCGATCGCGGCCTGGACGCCGTTGCCGTCACGCCCGACAGCGCGGCGCTGGTCGAACGCGGCGCCTACCTGGCGCGCGCCGGCAACTGCCAGGACTGCCACACGCCGCGCGGCAGCGCACCCTATGCCGGCGGGCGCGGCATTCCCACGCCCTTCGGCGTCGTCTACAGCTCCAACCTGACGCCCGACGCGCAGACGGGCATCGGCGCCTGGACGGCGCAGGACTTCAGGCGCGCACTGCACAACGGCCGTTCGCGCGACGGCCGGCTGCTCTATCCGGCCTTCCCCTACGACAGCTATACGCGCATCGGCACCGAGGATGCCGACGCGCTGTTCGCCTTCCTGCGCAGCCTGCCGGCGGTCGTCCAGCCGAATCGGCCGCATGCGCTGCGCTTTCCCTACGACACGCAGCTGGCGCTGGCGGTGTGGCGCGCGCTGTTCTTCCGGCCGGGCCGCTTCGAGCCGCAGCCCGGGCGATCGGAGGCCTGGAACCGCGGCGCCTACCTGGTGCAGGGCCTGGGCCATTGCAGCGCCTGCCATGCGAGCCGCAATGCACTGGGCGCGATGCGCGACCCGGCGGCGCTGGCCGGCGGGCTGATCCCGCTGCAGAACTGGTACGCACCCGGCCTGGCCGGCCAGCCGGCGCAACCGGCGGCGGCGCTGCTGCAGCGCGGCGTGTCCGGCAGCGCGGCCCTGCTCGGGCCGATGGCGGACGTGGTGCTGCACAGCACGCAGCACCTGCAGCCGGACGACCTGCTGGCGATGGCCGGCTACCTGCAATCGCTGCCGTCGGTCGGTATGCCGCGGGCCGTGGCCGACGGCCCGGCGCCGGTGCTGCTGCAACGCGGCGCGAAGATCTACGAGGAGCGATGCGTGCGCTGCCACGGCGACGACGGCCAGGGCGAGTCGCGGGCCTACGTGCCGCTGGTCGGCAACCGTGCGCTGCTGCGCGACCCGCCGGCCAACCTGGTACAGGTGGTGCTGGGCGGCGCCTTCCCGGCGTCCACCGCCGGCAACCCCAGGCCCTTCGGCATGCCGCCCTTTGCCACCGAGTTGGGCGACGAGGAGGTCGCCGCGGTGCTGAGCTACATCCGCAATGCCTGGGGCAACCGCGCCGCAGCGGTGCAGCCGCTCGACGTGCAGCGCTGGCGCAGCAGCGTGCGGCCCTGAGCTCGGTGAGCGATGCCGCAGGCGAGAAGCAGACCCCGGCCTGATGCAGGTCAAGGCGTCCGCGCAGCGGCGCTGCGAACGTAGCGCCATCGCTTTGCCACCGCATACCACCATGCCCGCGCCACTGGACCTGCGCCAGCTGCCGCCGCCGCAGCCGATGCAGTGCATCCTCGACGCGCTGGACGTGCTGGCGCCCGGCATGCGCCTGATCGCGCTCACCCCGCACCGGCCGGGCCCGCTGCTGCCGATGCTCGAACAGCAGGGCTACGCCTGGCGCATCGACGATCTCGACGACGGCAGCGCACGCATCACGATCTGGCGCATCGAGGATGCGGCCGCACCGCCGCCCGGCGCGCGGCACGGGCCGCTGGCCGGATGAGCGGGCTGGCGCTGTCGCGCGCACCGCCGGCGACACGGCCGCTGCGCTTCCTGCTGGCCTCGCCGCTGTGGGGCGTGGCCGCCGGCGTGCTGCTGATGGCCCAGCCCGATGCACTCGCCGCCGGACGCTGGGCGCCGCCGGCGGTGGCGCTGGTGCACCTGTTCACCCTGGGCGTGCTCGGCAACGCGATGCTGGGCAGCCTGCTGCAGTTCCTGCCGGTGGCCGCGGCCACGCCCGTGCCGGGTGCGCGCCTGTCGCCGCTGGCGCACGCGGCGCTCAACCTCGGCCTGCTGCTGTTCGTCGCCGGCCTGTACCACGCGCACGCGCTGCGGGCGCCGGGCGCGCTGCTGCTGGCTGCCGCGCTGCTGGGCGTGGCCCTGCCGCCGCTGCCGGCGCTGTTGCGTCGGGGTCCGCGGCGCTTGGTGCGCGCCGGCATCGCCACGGCGGTGCTGGCGCTGGCGGCCGCCGTGGCACTGGGCCTGCTGGCGGCCGCGGTGCTCGGCGGCCATGGGGCGCTGCCGCTGGACCGGCTGGTCGACGCGCACGGCGCGCTCGGCGTCGGCGGCTGGATGCTGTGCTTGCTGGCCGCGGTGGGCAGCGTCACGCTGCCGATGTTCCAGGGCACCGCCGCGGTCCCGCCGCACGCGCTGCGCGCCTGGCTGGCGGGCACGCTGGCGCTGCTGCCGGCCGGCGTGGTGGCGCGCCTGTGCGGTGCGCCGGCGCTGGTGCTGGCGGTGGCGATGGCCGTGCCGGCGCTGGCCTTCGCGATCGCGGTGTTGTGGCTGCAGTGGTGCACGCCGCACCGGCGCAACCCGGCGCTGCGGCGCTTCTGGCGCGCCGGTGCCCTGGCGCTGGCGCTGGCCGGCATCGCCGCCTGCGCGGCGGCCGCCGGCGCGCCGCACGGCGTGGCGATGCTGGCCGGCCTGCTCGCCATCGGCATCGGCGTGCCCTTGCTGGTCAACGGCATGCTGCTGGAGATCGTCGGCTTCATCACCTGGGTGGCGCTGCGCGGCCGCTGCCCGCGCGGGGTGAGGATTCCGGCGGTGGGCCGGCTGCTGCCCGACGGCGACAAGCACGCCGCCTGGCTGGCCCACCTGGCCGCCGCCGCACTGCTGGCGGCGGCCCTGGCCTGGCGTCCGCTGGTGCCGCTGGCCGGACTGGCGCTGGCCCTCGCCTATGCCACCAGCAGCGCCTGCATGCTGCGCTGCCTGTGGCGCGCACGCGATTTCGCACACCATCACGGAGCACCCCGATGAACACCAAACCCCCTCTGGTCTACAGCTGCTCGGGCTGTTCGAGCGCGGCGCAGATGGCCAACGCGATGGCGCTGTGGCTGGACCGCGCCGGCGCGGCGGAAATGTCCTGCATCGCCGGCGTCGGTGGCGGCGTGACCGGACTGGTGCGCACCGCGCAGTCCGGGCGTGCGATCCTGGCCCTGGACGGCTGCGTGATGCACTGCGTCAGCGCCTGCCTGGACCGCGCCGGCGTGCGGCCGGATGCGCACCTGACGCTGTCCGACTACGGCGTGCGCAAGCGCAGGCATGCCGACTTCGAACCCGGCCTGGCGCAGGCGGTGTACCGCGACCAAGTGCTGCCCGCGGCCCTGGCGCTGCAGGCCCGGGCCGGCGGGCCGGCCGTCCCGCCGCGCACGGATGAGGGCGGGGACGATCCCGCTGGCGCCGGATCGGGCCGGCCTTGATTCAGAACGGGATGTCGTCGTCCATGTCGTCGAAGCCGGTGCTCGACTTGGCGGCCGGCTTGGCAGCTGGGGTGGAGGGCGCCGACGGCCGCGCCGCGGGTCGGCTGTAACCGCCGCCGCCACCGCCCTCGTCACCTCCGCCCATGCCTTCACGGCTGCCGAGCAGCTGCATGTCGGTGGCCACGATCTCGGTGGTGTACTTGTCGACGCCGTCCTTGTCGGTCCACTTGCGCGTCTTCAGCCGGCCTTCGACATAGACCGGGCGGCCCTTCTTCAGGTATTCACCGGCGATCTCGGCCATGCGGTCGAAGAAGACGATGCGGTGCCATTCGGTTTCTTCCTGGCGGTCCCCGCTGGTCTTGTCCTTCCACTGCCGGCTGGTGGCCACGGTGATGTTGCAGATCGCCGAGCCGCTGGGCATGTAGCGCACCTCGGGGTCCTTGCCCAGATTGCCGACGATGATGACCTTGTTGACCGATGCCATGGCACATGCTCCCACTTCGATATCGAGCAAAGATTATGAGGCTCGGGCCGCCGGCGCGCTGCGACGACAATCGGCGTTTTCGCTTCGCCGAGCGCCGTGAGCCTGCCTGCCGACCCGCTGTCCATCCTGCACGAAGTCTTCGGCTACCCGGCCTTCCGCGGCGACCAGGCCGCCATCGTCGAGCACGTGGCCGGCGGCGGCGACGCGCTGGTGCTGATGCCCACCGGCGGCGGCAAGAGCCTGTGCTACCAGGTGCCGGCCATCGCCCGGCACCGGGCCGGCCGCGGCGTGACGGTGGTGGTGTCGCCGCTGATCGCGCTGATGCACGACCAGGTCAGCGCGCTGGAAGAGCTGGGCGTGCATGCCAGCTTCCTGAACAGCACGCTGGACAGCCAGGACGCCTCGGCCATCGAGCGCGAACTGCGCTCGGGCCGGCTGGTGCTGCTGTACGCGGCGCCGGAGCGCATCCTCACCGCCCGTTTCCTGGCGATGCTCGATTCGCTGCACGAGCGCGGGCTGCTCAGCCTGTTCGCCATCGACGAGGCGCATTGCGTCAGCCAGTGGGGGCACGACTTCCGCGAGGAATACCTGGGCCTGAGCGTGCTGCACGAACGTTTTGCCGAGGTGCCGCGCATCGCGCTCACCGCCACCGCCGACGCGCACACGCGCGTCGACATCGTGCAACGGCTGCAGCTGGAGGACGCACGCACCTTCATCAGCAGCTTCGATCGGCCGAACATCGGCTACACCATCGTCGAGAAGGACGATCCGCGGCGCCAGCTGCTGCGCTTCCTGAACGACGAACACGAGGGCGATGCCGGCATCGTCTATTGCCAGACGCGCAAGAAGGTGGAAGAAACCGCTGCCTGGCTGGCCGGCGAGGGCCTGGCGGCGCTGCCGTACCACGCCGGGCTGGATGCCGGCATGCGCCGCCG
>CAYUPF010000184.1:0-7890 GCA_964446545.1 uncultured Rubrivivax sp. | reverse complement strand
CAGTCGCTGGTGCACGACGGCGAGAACGCACTGCTGGCGCCGCTGGCCGACCCGGTGGGCCTGGCCGCGGCGATGCAGCGCATGCTTGCGCTGAGCGAGGCCGAGCGCGATCGGCTGGCCGCGGCCGGCCATGCCACGGTGCAGCGCGAGCACCACGAAGACGCCGTGGTGGCGGCCTATCTGGCGCTGTACGAGAAGCTGCGTCCCGGCCTCGCTGACGGTCCCTAGAATCGCGCGACGATGCAAACGCCCGTGAACGTGATCTGCATGAAGTGGGGCAGGCTGTACGGGCCCGAGTACGTGAACTTCCTGCGCGCCGGTGTGGGGCGTCACCTGAAGCGGCCCTTTCGCTTCGTCTGCTTCACCGACGATGCCCAGGGGCTGCGCGACGACGTGCAGGTGTTTCCGCTGCCGGAACTGGGCCTGCCGAAGGGGCAGGGCGACCTGCGCTGGCGCAAGCTGGCGGTGTTCCGCAAGCAGCTCCACGACCTGCAGGGCAGCACCTTGTTCCTCGACCTCGACCTGGTGATCGTCGACGCGCTGGATCCGTTCTTCGAGCATCCGGGCCGTTTCCTGATCATCCGCGACGACGACCTGTTCAGGCCCAAGCCGCTGCGCAAGCTGAACCCGGCGCGCGACCGCTTTCTGCACAGCGTGGGCAATTCCTCGGTCTTCCGCTACGAGATCGGCGAGCATGCGGACATCCTCGACGCCTATCTGGCCGACCCCGTGGGCGCTGCGGCCGCCTACGAGATCTCGCAGCAGTTCCAGAGCGCGCAGCTGGCCCAGCGCGGCCTGCTCGAGTACTGGCCCAAGGGCTGGTGCGTCAGCTTCAAGAACGACTGCGTGCCGCGCGGCCTGAAGAGCTACCTGGCCGATCCCGTCGTGCCCGCGGGCGCGCGCATCGTGGTCTTTGCCGGCACGCCGAAGATGGGCGACGTGCTGGCCGGCGGTGGCCACAGCTGGTACCGGCGCATCGGCGACGTGCGCTGGCTGCACCAGGCCTGGAGCGCGAGATGACAGTGAAGCAGCTGGTCTGCGTCAAGTGGGGCACGATGTACGGCCCCGAATACGTCAACCGGCTGTACGGCATGGTGTCGCGCCACATCACGCTGCCCTTCCGTCTGGTGTGCCTGACCGACGACCGCGCCGGCATCCGGCCCGAGGTCGAATGCTTCGACCTGCCCGAGCTGGGTGTGCCGCACCCGCAGCGCACGATGGGCAAATGGCGCAAGCAGATCCTGTGGGGGCGCAGCGTGCCCGGGCTCGAGGGCGTGGCGCTGTTCGTCGACCTGGATTCGGTGATCGTCGGCTCGTTGGACGAGTACTTCAGCATCGGCGACCCGGGCGATGTATACGTCGCGCGCAACTGGGCGCGGCCGCTGGAAAAGCTGGGCCAGACCTCGGTATTCCGCTTTCCGGTGGGCGCCAACGCCCATGTGCTGGACGACTTCCGCGCCGACCCGCAGGCCATCGCCGACAAGTACCAGTTCGAGCAGCACTACGTGACCCATGCGGTCAGCGGCGGCGTGAAGTTCTGGCCCGAGGCCTGGACCAAACACTTCCGCCTGCACTGCATGCCGCCCTTTCCGCTGTGCTACTTCAAGACGGCACGGCTGCCGGCCGGCGCGCGCATCGTCACCTTTCCCGGCGGGCCCAATCCCGACGACGTGATGGTCGGACGCTGGAACAAGCGTGTGCCGCCGTTCCCCACGCGCTGGCAGCACGTGAAGGCCACCTTCTGCGGTGCACGCGTGGACAACAGCCGCTGGCGCCACCTGCGGCGCTACGTGCGGCCGGTGCCGTGGATCGAGGCCGCGTGGCGTGACTGAGCCGCTCGCCTGGGAGACGGCGACCCACGAGCTGCGCCGTCGCAGCCTGCGCGGCATCAAGCGCCTGCTGCGGCCGCTGTGGATGCGCCGGCTGATGCGGCACAACCTCGACGCCGGCGCGCCGCTGCTGTCGAGCGATGGCCCGGTGGTGTCGCTGACCACCTACGAAAAGCGCTGGCACAGCGTGCACTACACGATCGAAAGCATCGGCAGCGGCCGGATGCGACCGTCGCGCCTGGTGCTTTGGATCGCCCCGTCGGTGCTGCAGGCAGGCACCCCCGAGACGCTGCGGCGCCTGGTGGCGCGCGGGCTGGAAATCCGCAGCTGCGAGGACCTCGGCCCGCACAAGAAATACTACCCGCAGGTCAACGACGGGCCCGCGCTGCGCGACCTGGTGACGGCCGACGATGACGTGCTGTACTGGGGCGATTGGCTGCACACGCTGGTCGAGGCTGCCGCGCGGCGCCCCGGGTTCATCCACGCGCATCGCGCGCATGTCATGAGCTTCGCCGCCGACGGCAGCTTCCTGCCCTACGCGCGCTGGCCCGCATGCCGATCGACGGCGCCCAGCCCCTTGCACTTCACCACCGGTGTCGGCGGCGTGCTCTACCCGCGTGCCATGCAGCAGGCCTTGCGCAGCGCTGGTGACGGCTTTCGCGACTGCTGCCTGCGTGCCGACGACATCTGGCTCAACGCGGTGGCCTGGCGCGCCGGCATCCAGGTGTGCCAGACGCGCCACTTCAGCCCGCTGCTGTTCGAGGTGCCGGGCACGCGCACGCATGGGCTGGCGCGCGAGAACGTGCAAAGCGGCGGCAACGACCGCCAACTGCAGATGACCTACACGAGCGACGAGCGGGCGCGCCTGCATGCGCTGGCGCTGCAGTCGCAGCGCCTCTGAACCCGGCCCGCGTGCAGCGGGCCGGGTCAGCGCACCCGGCCCAGGGTCTGTAGAAGTTGCAGCACACGTTCGGCAGCCGCTTCTGCCGTGATCTCGGTGGTGGTTATGCGCAGTTCCGGCTGCTCGGGTGCCTCGTAGGGCGAATCGATGCCGGTGAAGTTCTTCAGCTCGCCGCGGCGAGCCTTCTTGTACAGCCCCTTGACATCGCGCGACTCGGCCACCTGCAGCGGCGTGTCGACGTGCACCTCGATGAACTCGTCCGTGTCGACGCGAGAACGGGCCATCGCCCGCTCGGCGCGGAAGGGCGAGATGAAGGCGGTGATGACGATCAGGCCCGCGTCGACCATCATGCGGGCAACCTCTGCGATGCGGCGGATGTTCTCCACGCGGTCGGCGCCGGTGAAGCCGAGGTCGCGGTTGAGTCCGTGGCGTACGTTGTCGCCGTCGAGCAGGTAGGTGTGTCGGCCCATCGCGTGCAGCCGCCTTTCCACCAGGTTGGCGATGGTGCTCTTGCCGGCGCCCGACAGGCCGGTGAACCAGATCACGCAGGGCCGCTGGCCCTTCAGGTCGGCGCGCGCCGCCTTGTGCACGTCCACGTGCTGCAGATGGATGTTGTGCGCACGGCGCAGCGCGAAGTGCAGCATGCCCGCGCCGACGGTGGCGTTGCTCATGCGGTCGATCAGGATGAAGCCCCCGGTCTCGCGGTTGTCCTTGAAGGGGTCGAAGGCCACCGGCCGGTCGAGCGACAGGTTGACCACGCCGATCTCGTTCAGCTCCAACTGCTTGGCGGCCAGATGCTCGAGCGTGTTGACGTGCACCCGGTATTTGGGTTCGGTGACCGTGGCATTGACGGTGCGGGTGCCGATCTTCAGCAGGTAGGGGCGGCCCGGATACATCGGCTCCTCGGCCATCCACACCAGGGTGGCCTCGAACTGGTCGGCCACTTCAGCCGGGCTGTCGGCACTGTTGAGCATGTCGCCGCGCGACACGTCGATCTCGTCGGCCAGCGTCAGGGTCACCGACTGGCCCGCCACGGCCGCGGGCAAGTCGCCGTCGGGTCCGATGACGCGGGCGACACTGGACTCGCGGCCCGAAGGCTGCACGCGCACCCGGTCGCCCGGTCGCACGCAGCCGCCGGCAATGCAGCCCGCGAAGCCGCGAAAGCTCTGGTCGGGCCGGTTGACCCATTGCACCGGCAGACGCAGCGGGCTTCTTCGCTGACGCGCCTCGTCCTTCTCGACCGTTTCCAGCCAGGCCATCAGCGTGGTGCCGCGGTACCACGGTGTATGTGCGCTGTGCTGCAGCATGTTGTCGCCGAGCAGCGCGGACATCGGGATCGCGCTCACGTCCTGCAGGCCGATGCGCTGTGCAAAGGCCAGGTACTCGTCGACGATGCGCTGGAACACCGCCGCGTCGAAGCCGACCAGGTCCATCTTGTTGACCGCCAGCACCACCTTGCGGATGCCGATCAGGCCGACCAGGTAGCTGTGGCGCCGCGTCTGCGTCAGCACGCCCTTGCGCGCGTCGACCAGGATCACCGCGGCATCCGCGGTCGATGCGCCGGTGATCATGTTGCGCGTGTACTGCTCGTGCCCCGGCGTGTCGGCGACGATGAACTTGCGGCGGTCGGTGCTGAAGTAGCGGTAGGCGACGTCGATGGTAATGCCCTGCTCGCGCTCGGCCGCCAGGCCGTCCACCAGCAGCGCGAAGTCGATGTCGGCCCCTTGGGTGCCCCACTTGCGGCTGTCGGCTTCGACGGCGGCCAGCTGGTCCTCGAACAGCAGCCTGGCCTCGTACAACAAGCGCCCGATCAGCGTGCTCTTGCCATCGTCGACGCTGCCGCAGGTGATGAAGCGCAGCAGGCCCTTCTGTTCGTGCTGCAACAGATAGGCGTCGATGTCCGCGGCGATGCGTCCGGCGTCGGCGGCCATCAGAAATAGCCCTCCTGCTTCTTCTTTTCCATCGACGCCGCCTGGTCGTGGTCGATCATCCGGCCCTGGCGTTCGCTGGTGCGGGCCAGCAGCATCTCCTGGATGATGGCCGGCAGCGTGTCCGCCTCGCTTTCGATCGCGCCCGACAGCGGGTAGCAGCCCAACGTCCTGAAGCGCACCTTGCGTATCTGCGGCACCTCGCCGGGCGCGAGGCGGAAGCGATCGTCGTCGACCATCAGCAAGCTGCCCAGCCGCTCGACCACCGGCCGCTGTCGGGCCAGGTACAGCGGCACGATGGGGATGTGGTTGAGGTAGATGTACTGCCAGACATCCAGCTCCGTCCAGTTGGACAGCGGGAACACGCGGATCGACTCGCCCGCGTGCTTGCGCGCGTTGTACAGGTTCCAGAGTTCGGGCCGCTGCTGCTTCGGGTCCCAGCGGTGCTGCGCGGAGCGGAAGCTGAAGATGCGCTCCTTGGCGCGGCTCTTCTCCTCGTCGCGGCGCGCGCCGCCGAAGGCGGCGTCGAAGCCGTGATGGTCCAGGGCCTGCTTCAGCCCCTGGGTCTTCCACAGGTCGGTATGGATCTGCGAGCCGTGGTCGAAGGGGTTGATGCCTTTGGCCAGCGCTTCGGGGTTGCGCCAGACCAGCAGCTCCATGCTGGACTCCTGCGCCATGCGGTCGCGCAAGGCGTACATGTCGCGGAACTTCCAGGTGGTGTCGACGTGCAGCAGCGGAAAGGGCGGCGGCGCCGGATGAAAGGCCTTGCGCGCCAGATGCAGCAGGGTGGCGGAGTCCTTGCCGATCGAATACAGCATCACCGGCCGCTCGCATTCGGCAACGACTTCGCGAATGATGTGGATGCTCTGCGCTTCCAGGCGCTGCAGGTGGGTCGGTCGGACGGGATCATCGACGGGCATCGGGGGCATGGGAGACGGCGGCAGTTGCGGCTCGGTCATTGCGGCCAGCGGCATATTCTCGTGCACGAGGTCCGAGCTCGTGCGTGGCGACTCAGGCGTCGAAGTGGCGGTCGATGCTGGCCGCGTCCGCCAGCGGCGTGATGTGCAATTCATCCAGCAGACGCTGGTCCCAGGTGTCGCCGGAGGGCGTGGCGTGAACCAGCGCGGCGCAGCGCACCTGCGGCATCAGCAATCCGGCGGTCAGCAAGGTCGTGCTCATGCCGCCCACCACGTCGAGTGGCCGGTCGCGCAACATCAGGTAGAGGCACTCGATCGGCAGCGTCCGCGCGATCTCCTGCGCGATGCCCTGCTCGCACAAGCCCAGGTAGTCGGCCTGCGATTCGCGCGGGTGGTACTTGACGAAGAAGTGTCCGGGCCGGCTGCCCAGCTTTCTTGCGCATGACCGCACCAGATCCTGGTATGCGGGGTTTCGTGCGGCATAGCTGGAATGGCTGACGGTCAGCACGGTGGCGCGCGCAGGCACGGACTGGGGCATGAAGCCCGTGGCCTCGCACAACCGGGCCGCAAGGCTGCGCAGCGCGAGCGACTCCAGTGCGTGGGCAGGGAAGGCAAGCGGCGGGCTGTGGCGCAACTCCTCGCGCAGCAGCGACGGATGGATCGCGATGAACTGCTGCACCAGGGGGTGCGTGCCCAGCACGCGCACGTCGTGCCAGCGGCGGCCCATGCGCAGCTTCTGCCGCAACTGCGTGGCCAGGCCGTGCGAGCGATAGACGAAGTTCGTATAGGCCAGCGAGCCGTCCTCGGCACAACGGCGCTCAGCCTGCGGGAAATGGCGCGCGGTGGCGATCAGCGCCACCTGGCCAGCTTCCTCGCGGTCATTGAAGACGGTCAGCGACGCGGGCCGTGCATCCAGGATCGCTGCCTTCAGTTCGTGGCGGAGGGCGCCGGACGCACGTCGCGGCACCTCGGATCCGGCGCGGCTGCGCGGCTGGATGAAGATCACGCGATCGAAGGGCGACTGCGCCCAGTCTTGCGCGGTGCGCGCGAACAGCTGCGGATCGAGCATGTCGGGCAGAAAGAGCATGCGGCAGGCGGGCTGAGCGCGCTCGCGCAGATCGGCGGCGAGTGCCGTGGCCATCAGGTACTGCAGGCTGCTGCGAACGAGGAAGACATGCCTCCCGCACGCGGCTGCGCTGCTCATGGAGCGACCTGTTTCCAGTCGCCGGATGCCGCGATGCGATCGAACACGTCGGCGCGCACGTCGCCGGCAGCCACGGCGCGGCGCACGAAATCCTCGCTGAGTTCGCCACGGGCCAAACATTCCTTCACCAGCGAGAAGAAGAAGGCCTCCTGCCGCGGGTCCGGGTGGGGCTGGAAGCGCCTGGCACGCAGCCAGCCGCGGTTGCGCAGCCAGCGGCGCAAGCGTCCGGTCGGCCCCTGGAAGTTCATGTTGAAGTCGATCGGCAGGCCGGTCTTCCACGGCTGGGTCAGTCGCTCGGTCATGTGCAGCAGGCGGGTGTCGGGCTCCAGCTTGTCGAACGAGTTCCAGACCTCGGGCAGCTCGCCGATCGTGTGCTGCGGCTCGTCGGCGAGTTGGATCCAGCGCTTGTAGTCGAGCCGGCCGGCGAACATCGCGTCGACCTGTTCGTCCCAGCGCCAGGCCGTGAGCTTGGCACAGTCCAGCAGCATCACGCTGGTGGCCCACTTGCTCGCGCCGCCGCCTTTTTCCGCGGGCAGGTTGCGGCAGACCACGGCCTTGCCACCCATGTCGCTGTCGAGCAGCTCGAGCACGTCGCCGCCGACCGAGAAGACGTCGGGGTCGGTGACCAGAGCGCGGCCCTGGAAACCCATCGCTTGAGGCACCATCAGGCGAAGCGGGCTGAACGACTGCAGGTCGTCGTTGTGCCAGGTCGCCATCTTGCCCATGCGCAGGTAGCGCTGGCCTTCGCGGCGGTACAGGTGCGGCGTTTCTTCGAGGCGAAGGATGCGGATGTCGAAGCGCTCCGGGTGACGGGTCTGCCGGCGGAACGAATGCGCCGACGCGATGGCGCCGAGCCTCTGCTGCTCGTTGGTGTGGATGAATACGACGGGTTTGCTCATCGCGGCCCAACCTCCAATGGCCTGACTCACCTCTCTGCAGGTTTTCTTCAAGCTCAGACAAGAAACTCTGCCCACCACACCCGCCTAAGGCTGTGGATAGTCAGCATCGCAATGGGTGCGGGCATGGCAGCGCGTGTCATTCCGTCCAGAAATCAGAGATCCACGGCGCCGGCCGGGCATGGCGCCAGTTGCCATTGCTGCGCCCGGACAGC
>CAYUPF010000183.1:0-7904 GCA_964446545.1 uncultured Rubrivivax sp. | reverse complement strand
TCCTGGGCTTCTATATTGCGGAACTCGCCATCCTGCTGCTCCATCGCAACCCGACCGTGTCGCCGATGTTCCCGCTGCTGCTGTGCATCTATCCGGTGTTCGAGACGGTCTTCTCCATCTACCGGCGCCGCTTCCTGCGCGCCATGCCGCCGAGCATGCCGGACGGCATCCACCTACATTCGCTGATCTACCGGCGCATCGTGCGCTGGGCGGTCGGCAACCACAGTGCCAAGGCGCTGACGCGGCGCAATTCGATGACCTCGCCGTACCTGTGGCTGCTGTGCATGTTCGCGGCCATCCCTTCGGTGCTGTTCTGGGACAACACGGCCGTGCTGGCGGTGTTGATTGTGGTTTTCGGCGTCAGCTACGTGGCGCTTTACTGGCGCATCGTGCGCTTCAAGTCGCCGCGCTGGATGGTGTTCAGGCGCTGAGCGGCCGCATTTTCGTGCGCATGGGGGATAATCCCTAGTACATGATTGAATCCCTCACTGCCGACACCGCCGCCCCTTCCGAGGCCTCCGCTCCCGCACTGTTCAACACGCTTGCGCTCGACGCCAAGCTGCTGCGCGCCGTCGCCGACCAGGGCTACGCGTCAATGACGCCGATCCAGGCCAAGGCTATCCCGATCGTGCTCGCCGGCCGCGACGTCATGGGCGCCGCGCAGACCGGCACCGGCAAGACGGCGGCCTTCTCGATCCCGCTGCTGCAGAAGATGCTGCGCCACGAGAACGCCAGCATGTCGCCGGCGCGCCACCCGGTACGCGCGCTGGTGCTCGCGCCCACGCGCGAGCTGGCCGACCAGGTGGCGGCCAACATCCTGGCCTATGCGCAGCACACTCAGCTGCGCACCGCGGTGGTCTTCGGCGGCATCGACATGAAGCCGCAGACGCTGCAGCTGAAGGGCGGCGTCGAGATCCTCGTCGCCACGCCGGGACGGCTGCTCGACCACATCGAGGCCAAGAACTGCGTGCTCAACCAGGTCGAGTACGTGGTGCTCGACGAGGCCGACCGCATGCTCGACATCGGTTTCCTGCCCGACCTGCAGCGCATCCTGTCCTACCTGCCCAAGCAGCGCCAGACCTTGCTGTTCTCGGCCACCTTCTCGCCGGAGATCCGCCGCCTGTCGCAGAGCTACCTGCAGGACCCGGTGACGGTGGAGGTGGCGCGCCCCAACGCCACGGCCACCAATGTCGAGCAGCATTTCTACAGCGTCGCCGACGACGACAAGCGCCAGGTGGTGCGGCAGATCCTGCGCCAGCGCGAGCTGTCGCAGGCACTGGTGTTCGTCAATTCCAAGCTGGGCGCGGCGCGGCTGGCGCGCTCCTTCGAACGCGACGGGCTGAAGACCACCGCGCTGCACGGCGACAAGTCGCAGGACGAACGCCTGAAGGCGCTGGACGCCTTCAAGCGCGGCGAGGTCGATGTGCTGGTGGCCACCGACGTGGCGGCGCGCGGCCTGGACATCGCCGACCTGCCGGCGGTGTTCAACTTCGACGTGCCCTTCAATGCCGAGGACTACGTGCACCGCATCGGCCGTACCGGCCGTGCCGGCGCCTCCGGGCTGGCCGTGACGCTGGTGGCGCGCGACGACATGCGCCTGGTCGGCGACATTGAGAAGCTGATCAAGAAGAAGATCGAGATCGAGCCCTTCGAGATGGAAGACGAGCGTCCGCGCCGGCCGCCGCGGCGTGTGGCCGACGACGACGCGCGTCCGGTGGCCGCCGAACGGCCGGCCTGGCGGGCGCCCGCGCCGCGCGTGGCCTCCGACCCCTTCTTCGACAAGCCCTACGAGCCTTCCGGCTCCGGTGTGCCTGCCTGGGAAGCGGCCAAGAGCGCCACCGCGCCGGTGCTGCGCCAGCTGTCGCCCAACATCCGCAGCAAGAAGAAGACGGCCGCGCTGCTGGGCGGCTGAGCGACGCGGCTCAGCCGGCCAGGAAGGCAAACACCGCCGGCACCCGGTCGGGCATCTGCACCGGCCGCGCGCGCCAGGCGGCGATGCGCTCGCTGCGCGTCCAGCCCGACGGCAGACTCAGGCCGCAGCTCACCGACAGCCGCGTGTCGTCGGCCAGCGTGTCCAGCAGGGCCTGCAGCATCGCGGCATTGCGGTAGGGCGTTTCGATCAGCAACTGCGTCTGAGCGCTGCGCCGCGACAGCGCCTGCAGTTCCTTCAGCCGCGCGCTGCGTCCTGCTGCGTCCTGTGGCAGGTAGCCGACGAAGGCGAAGCTCTGGCCGTTCAGCCCGCTGGCGGCCAGCGCCAACAGCAGCGAACTGGCGCCGGGCAGCGGTAGCACCTCGATGCCCAGCGCATGCGCCGCGGCCACCGCGGCGGCGCCCGGGTCGGCCACGGCCGGCAGCCCGGCCTCGGAGATCAGCCCGATGTCGTGTCCGGCACGCGCCGGCGCCAGCAAATCGCGCCAGGGTGCATCGCCGACCGTAGCGCCGCCCTTGGGCGGGCGCGGCAGCTCGCGGATGTCGAGGGCCTGCAGCGGCAGGCTCAGCGGCACCACGGCGTGTACGCGCTTGAGGAAGGCGCGTGTGCTGCGCGCATCCTCGGCCAGCCAATGGGCCAGCCGGGCGGCGCATTGCAGCACGCCCAGCGGCAGCTGCTGCTGGATGTCCACCGGCTGCGCGCCCAGATCGAGCGCATTCGGCACCAGCAGCAGGCGGCCGTTGCTCATCCCGGTCGCAGCGGGTCGATGCCGGCCTGGCGCAACAGTTCACTGGTGCGGATCAGCGGCAGCCCGACCAGCGCCGTCGGGTCGTCGGAGTCGATGGCGCTGAGCAGCGCGATGCCCAGGGTTTCGCACTTGGCGCTGCCGGCGCAGTCGTAGGGCTGCTCGGTGCGCAGGTAGTGTTCGATCTCGTCGTCGCCCAACATGCGGAAGCTGACCGCCACGCTGCTCAGTGCCGCTTTCTCGAAGCCGGTGCCGGCGTGCACCACCGCCACCGCGGTGTGGAACAGCACCTTGTGGCCGCGCAGGCTTCTCAGCTGCTGCACCGCGCGTGCGTGCGTGCCCGGCTTGCCCAGCGCCTGGCCGCCCAGGTCGGCCACCTGGTCGGAGCCGATCACCACGGCGTGCGGCCGCTTGCTGGCCACTGCCCAGGCCTTGGCCAGCGCCAGACGCTGGGCCAGCGCCGCAGGGGCTTCGTCGGGCAGGGCGGCTTCGTCGACCTGGGGCGAAAGCGCTTCGAAGGGCAGGCGCAGGCGCGACAGCAATTCATGCCGGTAGCGCGAGGTCGAGGCCAGGATCAGCGGCGGCGGGCTCATCGAAGAATTGTCCCACCGCCGCTACACTGGCCCGATGATCCGGCGATGCTCCACGTCATGAGTGCCGCGCCCGCCTTCGACCCGCGGCGGCTGGACATGGCCGCCTTCGCGCAGGCCGAAGGCCGGCTCGGCGGCGAATGGCCGCTGGCGGCGATGTCGCGGCTGCTGCAGGATGCGCTGCCACTGGCCGCGGACAGCCCGGCCACGGTGGTGGCTTGGTCGGCGCGGGGTTCGCACAAGGCCGTGACCGGCGGCGAGTCCGAGATCCGCCTGCGCCTGCAGGCGCACACCGCGCTGCAGATGAGCTGCCAGCGCTGCCTGCAGCCGGTGACGGTGCTGCTCGACGTGCGGCCCAGCCTGCGCTTCGTGCGCGGCGAGCAGCAGGCCGAGGCGCTGGACGAGGACAGCGAAGACGAAGACGTGCTGGCGCTGACGGCGACACTCGATCTGCAGCCGCTGACCGAGGACGAGTTGATCCTGGCGCTGCCGCTGGTGCCGCGCCACGAGCACTGCCCGCAGCCGCTGCCGATGTCGGCGGGCGAGGACGGGATCGTTTCGGCCGACAATGCCGACCATGCCTTTGCCGCGCTGGCCTCGCTCTTGCGCGACGGTGGCAAGCCCGGCTGAAACCGGCGATGGTGTTATACTTATAAGCTTTTTCCGGCTTGGCACATTGAAGCCCGCCGAACGCGGGCCGCGCCCGCAGGAGTCCACCCATGGCTGTCCAGCAGAACAAGAAGTCGCCCTCCAAGCGCGGCATGCATCGCTCGCACAACGCGCTGACCACGCCCGGCACGGCCATCGAGCCGACCACCGGCGAGGTGCACCTGCGCCACCACATCAGCCCCACCGGCTTCTACCGTGGCCGCAAGGTGCTGAAGTCGAAGTCCGACGCCTGAGGCAGCGGCGCCGTGCCCCGGGGTCCGGCCCGGGTGCGCTGCGGGCCATCGATCTTGCGCGAAGGCGCGTCTTCACCTACCGTAGCTGCGCGGCGCGGTCTCTGACCGAGGCCTGCGCTGCCCAGCCGGTTCTTCCGTGACACATCCCATCGCACCCGAACCCCTCAGCGCGGTCAGCATCGCCGTGGACTGCATGGGCGGCGACCTCGGGCCGAGCATCACCTTGCCCGCCTGCCGCGCCTTCCTGCAGCGCCATCCGCAGGCCGAACTGCTGCTGGTCGGCAGCGCCGCCGCGCTGGAAGCGGCGCGCGACTGGCCGCGCTGCCGCCGCATCGAAGCCAGCGAGGTGGTCACGATGGACGACCCCATCGAGGTCGCGCTGCGCCGCAAGAAGGATTCGTCGATGCGCGTGGCCATCAGTCAACTGGTGGGCGTCGATGGCGCCGCGCCGCAGGCCCAGGCCTGTGTCTCGGCCGGCAATACCGGTGCGCTGATGGCGCTGGCGCGCTACATCCTGAAGACGCTGGACGGCATCGACCGCCCGGCCATCGCCACCGTCATGCCCAACCATGCCGACGGCTACACCACGGTGCTGGACCTCGGCGCCAACGTCGATTGCACGCCCGAGCACCTGCTGCAGTTTGCGGTGCTGGGCAGCGCGCTGGTGGCGGCGGTGGACGGCAAGGAAGAACCCAGCGTCGGCCTGCTCAACATCGGCGAGGAAGCCATCAAGGGCAGCGACACCATCAAGCGCGCCGCCGAACTGCTGCGCGCGGCCGCCGCCGATGGGCAGATCAACTTCTACGGCAACGTCGAAGGCAACGACATCTTCAAGGGCAGCACCGACATCGTGGTCTGCGACGGCTTCGTCGGCAACGTGCTGCTGAAATCGGCCGAGGGGCTGGCGACGATGCTCAGCGACTTCATCCGCGAGGAGTTCACGCGCGGCCCTTTCAGCAAGCTGGCGGCACTGGTGGCGCTGCCGGTGCTGCGGCGCTTCAAGCACCGCGTCGACCCGCGCCGCTACAACGGCGCCGCACTGCTCGGCTTGCGCGGCCTGGTTTTCAAGAGCCATGGCTCGGCCGACGCCTTCGCCTTCGAGCAGGCGCTGGGGCGGGCTTATGATGCGGCCCGCAATCGCCTGACCGACCGCGTGCGTGACCGCATCGCGCTCAGCCGTGCCGCTCAAGCGCAGGTCGACGCCACCGGTACCGCCCAAGCTGCATGAACCCGAACCCCCGCTACACCCGCATCGTCGGCACCGGCAGCGCGCTGCCGCCGCGCCGCCTGAGCAATGCCGATCTGGTGCGCCAGCTGGCGGCCCAGGGCGTCGAGACCAGCGACGCGTGGATCGTCGAGCGCACCGGCATCCGCGCACGCCATTTCGTCGACGACGGTGTCAACGCCAGCGACCTGGCGGTGCAGGCCGCGCGCCACGCGCTCGAAGCCGCCGGCTGCCGCGCCGACGAGCTGGACCTGATCATCGTCGCCACCTCGACGCCGGACATGGTGTTCCCGTCCACCGCCGCCATCGTGCAGCGCAAGCTGGGCGTGCATGGTTGCCCGGTCTTCGACCTGCAGGCGGTGTGCTCGGGCTTCGTCTATGCGCTGACGGTGGCTGATTCGATGATCCGCACCGGTGCTGCGCGGCAGGCCTTGGTCATCGGCGCCGAGGTGTTCTCGCGCATCCTCGACTTCAACGACCGTGGCACCTGCGTGCTCTTCGGTGACGGCGCCGGCGCGGTGGTGCTGCGCGGCGGCGACTCGCCGGGCATCCTGGCCACCGACCTGCATGCCGACGGCCGCCATGTCGATATCCTGTGCGTGCCGGGCACCGTGTCCGGTGGCCAGGTGCTGGGCGACCCGCTGCTCAAGATGGACGGGCCGGCGGTCTTCAAGCTGGCGGTGGGTGTGCTCGAAAGCACCGCGCGCACCGTGCTCGAAAAGGCCGGGCGCAGCAGCGAACAGGTGCACTGGCTGATTCCGCACCAGGCGAACATCCGCATCATGCAAGCCACCGCGCGCAAGCTGAGGCTGCCGCTGGACAAGCTGATCGTCACGGTCGACGCCCACGGCAACACCTCGGCCGCATCGATCCCGCTGGCGCTGGACGTGGCCGTGCGCGACGGGCGTATCCGCCCCGGCCATTGCGTCATGCTGCAGGGCGTGGGCGGCGGCTTCACCTGGGGCTCGGTGCTGCTCGACTTCTAGAACGACATTTGGGGACTGCATGGCTTCGTTCGCATTCGTCTTTCCGGGGCAGGGTTCGCAGTCGGTGGGCATGCTCAACGGCTGGGGCGAGCACCCGGCGGTGCGCGATACGCTGGCCGAGGCCTCGGCCGCGCTGGGCCAGGACCTCGGCGCGCTGATGCGCGACGGCCCGCAGGACGATCTGGACCTGACCACCAACACCCAGCCGGTGATGCTGTGCGCCGGCATCGCCTGCTACCGCGCCTGGCGCGCCGAAGGCGGCGCCGAGCCCGCAGCGGTGGCCGGGCATTCGCTGGGCGAGTACAGCGCGCTGGTGGCAGCGGGCGTGCTGGCGCTGGCCGACGCGCTGAAGCTGGTGCGCTTGCGAGCGCAGGCCATGCAGCAGGCCGTGCCGGTCGGTACAGGCGCGATGGCCGCGGTGCTCGCATTGGAGCCGGCGCAGGTGGCCGAAGGCTGTGCCAAGGCGGCGGCCGAGAGCGGCGAGGTTGTCGAGGCCGCCAACTTCAACGACCCGCGGCAGACGGTCATCTCCGGTTCGGTGGCCGGCGTCGAGAAGGCGCGTGACGTGCTCAAGGCGATGGGCGCCAAGCGCGTGGTCAATCTGCCGGTGTCCGCGCCCTTCCACTGCTCGCTGATGCGCCCCGCGGCCGAGGCCTTGCGCCAGCGCCTGGCCGACGTCGCCTTTGCCGCGCCGCGCATCCCGCTGGTCAACAACGTCGACGTGGCCGTGCAGACCGACGCGCAGGCGATCCGCGATGCGCTGTACCGCCAGGCCTTCGGCGCGGTGCGCTGGGTCGAGGTGGTGCAGGCCTTGCGCGCGCGGGGCTTGAGCCATGTGGTCGAGTGCGGCCCGGGTAAGGTGCTGGCCGGCATGGTCAAGCGCATCGATGCCGAGGCGCAGGTGCTGGCGCTGTCCGACCCGGCCTCGCTGGCCGAGTGCAAGGAGGCTTTGGCATGAGCGCCGGCCAGGTCGCGCTGGTCACCGGCGCCTCGCGCGGCATCGGCCGGGCCATCGCGCGCACGCTGGCCGAGCAGGGCTACAAGGTGGTCGGCACCGCGACCACTGAAGCCGGCGCGCAGGGCATCTCCGAGGCACTGGCCGGCTTTGCCGGCTGCCGTGGTGTGCGCCTGGACGTCAACGACCCGGCCGGCGTCGACGCGCTGGTCGAAGCCATCGTCAAGGAGCACGGCGGCCTGCACGTGCTGGTCAACAACGCCGGCATCACGCGCGACCAGCTGGCCATGCGCATGAAGGACGAAGACTGGGCGGCGGTGCTGGACACCAACCTGGGCGCAGTCTTCCGCCTGTGCCGCGCGGTGATGCGCAGCATGATGAAGCAGCGCCATGGCCGCATCATCAACATCACCTCGGTGGTCGGGGCCAGCGGCAATGCCGGCCAGGCCAACTACGCGGCGGCCAAGGCCGGTGTCGCCGGCATGACACGCGCGCTGGCGCGCGAACTGGGCAGCCGCAACATCACCGTCAACTGCGTGGCGCCGGGCTTCATCGCCACCGACATGACCGA
>CAYUPF010000182.1:0-7913 GCA_964446545.1 uncultured Rubrivivax sp. | reverse complement strand
CTAGCATTCATGCGGGTTTGCGGGCTGTTACCTGGCACTGCTGGCGCCGTTGTCGACCGCGAGGAACATGCATGCTGATGGCGCTCGCTTTCGCAAGACTTATTGCTCAGTTTTCGGAGGGTTGCTCCTTGCGCAACGCCCGCGACAGCTTCACCACCGCCAGCAGACCCACCGCAACGATGTCCAGCGACGGCAGCGCGGCTTCAAGGGCAATGTATGATGTTGTGTACAACCAAGTACAGGGCTGCCATGTCGACCACGATGACCATCCGCCTCGATGACGACGTCAAGGACCGTCTGGACGTCCTCGCCGACGCAACCCAGCGCAGCAAGTCCTTCCTCGCCGCCGAGGCGATTCGAGCCTTTGTCGAGACCAACGAGTGGCAGATCGGCGAGATTCGGTCGGCGCTCAGCGAAGCCGAGGCAGGTGAATTCGCCGCTGACAAGGAGGTGGCTGCCTTGGCGAAGAAGTGGAAAGTGAATGCGCGTTAGGTGGCTGCGCACCGCGCTACGCAACCTCGACGAAGAAGCTTCGTTCATCGCCGCCGACGATGCGGCGGCCGCCCGTCTCGTGGTCGAACGCGTACTCGAAGCCGTCGCGCAATTGGCAGAGCAACCGGGACTCGGCCGTCCCGGGCGTGTACCGGGCACACGAGAACTGGTCGTGCCCAAGACACGCTACATCGTCCCGTACCGGGTGCGGGGCGACGCTGTCGAAATCCTGCGGGTGTTCCACACCTCCAGGCGGTTACCGGGCCGTTGGTAGGCGCGCATCACAAGGCGTACCGGTCAGCGGCCCGATTGCCTACTTCTGCCGCAACGCGCGCGACAGCAGCACCACCGGCAGCAGCCCCACCGCCACGATGGCCAGCGACGGCAGCGCGGCCTCGCCCAAGCGCTCGTCGCGCGCCAGGTTGTAGGCGACGACGGCCAGCGTGTCGCTGCCGAAGGGGCGCAGCACCAGCGTCGCCGGCAGTTCCTTCATCACGTCGACGAAGACCAGCAGCGCCGCGGCCAGCGCCGAACGCCGCAGCAGCGGCAGGTGCAGCTGCACGAACACGCGCCGCGGCGTGGCGCCGAGCAGCCGTGCGCTGTCGTCGATGCTGCGCGGCACGCGCGCCAGCCCGGCCTCCACCGACTGCAGCGCCACCGCCGAGAAGCGCACCAGGTACGCGTACATCAGGCCGGCGATGCTGCCGGTGACCCATACGCTCAACCCCAGCTGCGGCCACTGCTGCTGCACCCAGCCCAGCGGCAGCAGGATGCCCACCGCGATCACCGCCCCCGGCACCGCGTAGCCCAGCGAGACCACGCGCGTCAGCAGCGGCAGCACACGCGCCGTGCCGTCGCGGCGCTGCGCGACGCTCAGGCCCAGCGCCAGCAGCGTCGCCGCCAGCGCGGCCAGCGCCGCCAGGCGCAGGCTGGACGACGACCATTCGACGAAGCGCTGCAGCGGCAAGCCGATGTCGGAGGCCTGCGCCTGCACCCACAGCATGCGCAGCAGCCACAGCACCGGCAGCACGAAGCCGAAGGCCACCGGCAGCGCGCACAGCGTCCAGGCGGCCACGGCCGAGCGGCCACGCAGCGGCACCGGCCGCGCCTCGTTGCTTTGCGCGCTGCGGCCGGCGGAAAAACGCAGACGCGCCTGGGCGCGGCGCTCGGCCGCCAGCAGCAGCGCCACGGTCAGCAGCAGCAGCGAGGCCAGCTGTGCCGCGGCGACGCGGTCGTTCATCACCATCCACGCCTTGTAGACGCCGGTGCTGAAGGTGCTGAGCCCGAAATAGGCGCCGACGCCGTAGTCGGCCAGCGTCTCCATCAGCGCCAGCGCCACGCCGGCGGCGATGGCCGGGCGCGCCAGCGGCAACGCCACCTGCAGCACGCGCCGGCGCAGCGGCGCGCCGAGCAGCCGTGCCGCTTCCATCATCTGCACGCCGCGTTCGGCCAGCGCGGCGCGCGTCAGCAGGTAGACGTAGGGGTACAGGCACAGCACGAACAGGATCACCGCGCCCCACAGGCTGCGCACGTCGGGCCACAGCGCGCCCTGCACGCCCAGCAGGCGGCGCAGCCCCGTCTGCAGCGGGCTGCCGTACTGCAGCGCATCGGTCCAGGCATAGGCCAGCACGTAGGCCGGCATGGCCAGCGGCAGCAGCAGCGCCCATTCGAAGACGCGCCGGCCCGCAAAGTCGAACAGGCTCACGGCCACGGCGCAGGCCGTGCCCAGCAGCATCACGCCCAGGCCCACGCCCACGGCCAGCAGCGCCGTCTGCAGCACGTAGCCCGGCAGCACCGTGCTCGCCTGGTGCGACAGGATGTCCAGCGCGTCCGCATCGAGCGCCAGCCAGGCGCCGAGCACACCCAGCACCGGCAGCGCCAGCAGCAGGCACAGCGCGCTCAGCAGCGCGCGCATCGGCCCCGGGACTGCGAAATGCGAACCATGCTCATCGGTCAAATTATCATCGCGGCATGACACTCAGCCTGGAATCCGTCGCCGTGCGCTATGCGGGCAGCCGCGCCGACCATGCCGCCGTGGACGGGGTGACGCTCGGCCTGGCGGCCGGACGGATCGGCGTATTGATCGGTCCGTCGGGCTGCGGCAAGACCACGCTGCTGCGCGCGGTGGCCGGGCTGGAGCCGCTGGCCGAGGGCCGCATCCGCATGGACGGGCGCGTGCTCGGCGACGCCGCCTCCGGCGTGCAGGTGCCGCCCGAGGCGCGGCGCATCGGCATGGTGTTCCAGGATTACGCGCTGTTCCCGCATCTCAGCGTGGAGCACAACGTGGCTTTCGGCGTGCAGCACCTGCCGCGCGCCGACCGTGCGCTGCGCGTGCAGCAGATGCTCGATCTGGTCGGGCTGGCACATGCCGCCAAGCGTGCGCCGCACCAGCTGTCGGGCGGGCAGCAGCAGCGCATCGCGCTGGCGCGCGCGCTGGCGCCGGCGCCGCGGCTGCTGCTGCTGGACGAGCCCTTCTCCAATCTGGACGTGGACCTGCGCGAGCGCCTGGCGCACGAAGTGCGCGGCATCCTCAAGAACACCGGCACGACGGCGCTGTTCGTCACCCACGACCAGCTCGAGGCCTTCGCGCTGGGCGACGTCATCGGTGTGATGCAGCGCGGCCGGCTCGAGCAGTGGGACGACGCCTACGCGCTGTACCACCGGCCGGCAACGCGCTTCGTGGCGCAGTTCATCGGCCACGGCGTGTTCACGCCGGCGCACATCGACCCGGCCAAGGCCGGCGATACCGGCGGCTGCGTGCACACCGTGCTGGGCGCGCTGGAGGACCTGCAGGAATGCCCGCTGCCCGAGGCCTACCCGGGCGGCGACTGCGACGTGCTGCTGCGCGCCGACGACATCGTGCACGACGACTTGAGCCCGGTGAAGGCGCGCATCGAGCGCAAGGCCTTCCGCGGCTCGGAATTCCTGTACACGCTGCGCCTGGCCGGCGGCGAGCAGTTGCTGGCGCACGTGCCCTCGCACCACGACCACCAGGTCGGTGAATGGATCGGCATCCGCGCCGAGGTCGACCATGTCGTGACCTTTGCCCGGGAGCGGGCATAAAGCACCTTCGCGTGCAACTTTCACCCCCGCCTCATACTCTGAGGCTTGTCGGGTTTTATACTGGCATGGAACTTGTATGAGCAAGCCTGGAGCACGCATGAACGCCAAACTGAGGGTCGCCGGAATGATCGCACTGGGTGCGCTGGCCGGCGCCCTGGCCACGACCCAGTTGCAAGCCTTTGCGCGCAACGCCACGGCACCGTTGCCGCTGGAAGAACTGCAGCAGCTGGCCGCCGTCTTCGGCATGGTCAAGAGCGACTATGTCGAGCAGGTCGACGAGAAGAAGCTCATCGGCGATGCCATCACCGGCATGGTCGCCGGCCTCGACCCGCATTCGCAGTACTTCGACAAGAAGACACTGAAGGAATTCCGCGAGCAGACGGGCGGCAAGTTCGTCGGCGTGGGCATCGAGATCGGCATGGAAGACGGTCTGGTGAAGGTGCAGTCGCCGATCGAAGGCTCGCCGGCCTTCCGCGCCGGCATCAAGTCCGGTGATCTGATCACGCGCATCGACGAGACCGCCGTCAAGGGCCTGACCCTGGACCAGGCGGTCAAGCGCATGCGCGGCGAGGCCAACACCAAGGTGTCGCTGACCATTTTCCGCAAGAGCGAGAACCGCAGCTTCCCGGTGATCATCACGCGCGAGGAGATCCGCATCCAGAGCGTGCGCTCCAAGATTCTCGAGCCCGGCTACGCCTGGCTGCGCGTCAGCCAGTTCCAGGACCGCACGGTCGACGACTTCGTGCGCAAGCTCGAGGACATCTACAAGCAGGAGCCCAACCTCAAGGGCCTGGTGCTCGACCTGCGCAACGACCCGGGTGGCCTGCTCGACGCGGCCATTGCCATCTCGGCGGCCTTCCTGCCCGAGAACGTGATCGTCGTCACCACCAACGGCCAGATCGCCGAATCCAAGGCCACCTTCAAGGCCGCGCCCGAGTACTACTCGCGCCGTGCCGGCAGCGACCCGCTGAAGCGCCTGCCCGCGGCGGTCAAGACCGTGCCGCTGGTGGTGCTGGTCAACGAAGGCTCGGCCTCGGCCAGCGAGATCGTCGCCGGCGCGCTGCAGGACCACAAGCGCGCCACCATCATGGGCGCGCAGACCTTCGGCAAGGGCTCGGTGCAGACGGTGCGTCCGCTGTCGGCCGAAACCGCGCTGAAGATCACCACCGCGCGCTACTACACGCCGTCGGGCAAGGCCATCCAGGCCAAGGGCGTGGTGCCCGACATCTGGCTCGACGAAACCGCCGAGGGCAACGTCTTCGCCGCGCTGCGCATGCGCGAGGCCGACCTGACCAAGCACCTGAGCGGTGTCGACGAGAAGAGCGACGAGGCCCGCGTCAAGGCGCGCGAGGAAGCGCGCACGAAGCTCGAGGAACAGCTGGCCAAGCAGAAGGAACCGCCGAAGCCGCTGCCCGAGTTCGGCACCGTCGAGGACTTTCAGCTGCAGCAGGCGCTGAACCAGCTGACGCAGCGGCCGGTGATCGTCAGCAAGACCGCCATCGAGCGCAAGGCCGAGACCGAAGTCAACTGAAGGCGCTGACCCTGGCGATCACAAGGCCCGCCGCGTGCGGGCCTTGTTCGTCTGGCTATGCTGCACCCATGGACGACCAACAGCTGCTGCGCTATTCGCGGCACATCCTGCTCGACGAACTGGGCATCGAAGGCCAGCGCCGGCTGATGGCCGCGCACGCGCTGGTCATCGGCGCCGGCGGGCTGGGATCGCCGGTGGCGCTGTATCTGGGCACGGCCGGGGTTGGCCGCATCACCCTGGTCGACGACGACGTGGTGGAACTGACCAACCTGCAGCGGCAGATCGCACACGACCTGTCCCGCCTGGGCGTTCCGAAGGCCGAATCGGCGCGGCAGAGCATCCGGGCCATCAACCCCGACGTGCAGGTCGACGTGGTGGTGCAGCGCGCCGATGCCGCGCTGCTGGACACACTGGTGGCGCGCGCCGACGTGGTGCTGGACTGCAGCGACAACTTCGCCACGCGCCAGGCCATCAACGCCGCCTGCGTGGCGCATGCGCGGCCGCTGGTGGCCGGCGCCGCCATCGGCTTCGACGCGCAGCTTTCGGTCTACGACACGCGCACGCCCGATGCGCCCTGCTACGCCTGCGTCTTCCCGCCCGAGGCCACGGTGGAAGAAAGCGCCTGCGCCACCATGGGCGTGTTCGCGCCGCTGGTGGGCATCGTCGGCAGCCTGCAGGCGGCCGAGGCACTGAAGCTGCTGGCCGGCATCGGCCGCTCGCTGGCCGGGCGCCTGCAAATGCTGGATGCGCGCACGATGGAATGGACGCAGATCGGCGTGCGGCGTGCCGCGCATTGCAGCGTGTGCGCGCCCCGGCGCGGCCGTGAAGCGCGCTAAGCTGCACGCCTTGACCCCGCGAGAGCCTATGGATGCCAAGCGCAACGACTTGACCGCACGCAACTTCCCCAGCGCCGTAGAGGACGCCCAGGCCGCGCTGCCGGCCTCGCGCTACGCCGGCCCCGAAAGCGCCTACCGCCTGGCCTTCACCGACATCGACTTCCTGCTGCAGGACGAGTTGCGGCCGGTGCGCATGCAGCTCGAACTGCTGAAGCCCGAGATGGTGCAAAAGCGCCTGGGCGTCGAGTCCACCATCGTCATCTTCGGCAGCGCGCGCATCCCCGCGCCCGAAGCCGCCACGCAGTTGCTGGCGCAGGCGCGCTCCACCGGCGATGCAGCCGCCATCCGCCGCGCCACCATGCAGGTGCAGATGAGCCGCTACTACGAAGAGGCACGCGAATTCGCCGCACTCGTGACGCGGCGCTCGCAGCACCTGGACACGCCGATCTACGTCGCCACTGGCGGCGGCCCCGGCATCATGGAAGCCGGCAACCGCGGCGCCTTCGAAGCCGGCGGCAGGAGCGTCGGCCTGAACATCGTGCTGCCGCACGAGCAGGCGCCGAACGACTACATCACGCCCGAGCTGTGCTTCCAGTTCCACTACTTCGGGCTGCGCAAGATGCACTTCCTGATGCGCAGCATTGCGCTGGTGTGCTTCCCGGGTGGCTTCGGCACGCTGGACGAGCTGTTCGAGACGATGACGTTGATCCAGACCGGCAAGTGCCGCAAGCGGCCGATCCTGCTGTTCGGGCGCGAGTTCTGGTCGAGGCTGATCGACTTCGAGCTGCTGGTCGACACCGGCATGATCGGCGCCGACGACCTCAAGCTGTTCCACTACGTCGAGAGCGCCGAGGAAGCCTGGTCGTGGCTCGAACGCGAGTACGGCTTCCACCAGCCGGAAACGCACACCGGCGACCTGGCGCTGGATATATGACCCACCCCCGTAGCGCCTGCGGCGCTCCCCCTCAAGAGGGCGCCGTCAGCGGCCCGGCGAAGCCGGTTCCGCGACGGCCGCTCCAAGCGACGGCCGACTCGGCCAGTGGTGTCGATTGGCCTGCATGAGTGCCGAAATGCCACGCGACAGGCAGCTCAGCCTGATCGGCGCACCCACCGACATCGGTGCCGGCGAGCGCGGCGCGGTGATGGGGCCGGAGGCGCTGCGCGTCGCCGGCCTGGCCGACGCGCTGCGCCAGCATGGCATCGAGGTGCTGGACCGCGGCAACCTGGCCGGCCCGGCCAACCCCTGGCTGCCGGCCCAGCACGGCTACCGCCACCTGGACGAGGTCGTCGCCTGGAATCACGGCGTGCACGACGCGGTGCTGGCCGAACTGCGGCTGGGCCGCCTGCCCGTGCTGCTGGGCGGCGACCACTGCCTGGCCGTCGGCTCGGTCGGCGCGGTGGCGCGCCATTGCCGCGAGGCCGGCAAGAAGCTGCGCGTGCTGTGGCTGGATGCCCATGCCGACTTCAACACCAGCGTGCTCACGCCCAGCGGCAACCTGCACGGCATGCCGGTGGCCTGCCTGTGCGGCCATGGCCCGCAGCCGCTGCTGGAGATCGGCGGCCAGGTGCCGGCGCTCAACCCCAAGTGGATCCGCCAGATCGGCATCCGCAGCGTCGATGCCGGCGAGAAGCGGCTGGTGCACCAGGTGGGGCTGGAAGTCTTCGACATGCGCTACATCGACGAGATGGGCATGCGCCACACCATGGAGCTGGCGCTGGCCACGCTGGACGCGAACACGCACCTGCACGTCAGCTTCGACGTCGACTTCCTCGACCCGCCGATCGCCCCCGGCGTGGGCACCACCGTGCCCGGCGGCCCCACCTACCGCGAGGCGCAGCTGTGCATGGAAATGATCGCCGACACCGGCCGCCTGGCCAGCCTGGACGTGATGGAGCTGAACCCGGCGCTGGACGTGCGCAACCAGACGGCCAGGGTGGCGGTGGACCTGATCGAGAGTCTGTTCGGCAAGAGCACGCTGATGCGGGCGTGA
>CAYUPF010000181.1:0-7917 GCA_964446545.1 uncultured Rubrivivax sp. | reverse complement strand
TTGTGCCCCAGCGACTTGCGGTGCTTCAGCATCGAATAGAACATCACGCCGAACACGCCGACGAAGATCACCAGGCAGATCACCAGCATGACGTTGTGCAGCCACTCGATGTCGGCGGCAATGCGCGTCACCGGCGGCGTCAGGTTGATCTGGTTCACCGCCGGGCCGCCGGGCAGGTTGCCGACCTGGGCCCATGCGGCCGCAGACATCGTCAACGCAGCCAGCGCCCAGCCGCCGTGCAGCGCGCGGCGGCGCCATGTGCTCGAGTTCATCGTCGTCATCGTTGCGCTTCCAATTGCAGTGCTTGCGCCACCGGGCGCGTGCATTCGAGTCGCAGGGCCTGACGCAACTCGCGCGCCAGCGCCGTGCGCAGTTCCGGTCGAAGATAGCGGCCGACGCGCATGCGCTGTCCTTGCCCGGTGATCTCGACCAGCGATCCTTCGCCGTGCACCGGCTCGACACGCACCCACTCGGCGCGGAAGGCGGCACCGTCGACGACACGCCCGAAGCGGTGTTCGACCTTCAATTCGCGCTCGGCCAGCGTGATGGTCTCGGCATCACCGGCATGGCGCGAGCAGGCCCAAAAGGCGGCGCCGACCAGCAGCCCGGCGCCGGCCAGCGGCAGCACGGCCGGCGCATCCAGCCACCAGAACGTGGCACCGATGCCCAGCCCGACCGCAGCGAGCGCCACCAACACGCCGAGCAGGCAGCCGGGTACGAAGGAACCGTCGCGCGCCATGCGCCATTGCACGCCCGAAGCGACTACACCGCCGCTGGGCGTGCGCAACTCGCGCGCGAAGCGCCAAGCGGGGCGGGCCGGCGCGGGCCAGGGGCTGGGAGCGAGCGTCGAATTCATTCAGCGGAACAAGGCACGCGCAGGCGGGCGGAATCAGGCAGGGAATGTCGTGAGTCTGCAGCGCGCATCGAGCGGGCCGATCGCCCTGAAGACCGCGCGGATTCTAGCTCAGCCCCCGGGCGCCCCCGGCGTGCGGCGGCCC
Source organism: uncultured Rubrivivax sp. (assembly GCA_964446545.1). Taxonomy (GTDB): domain Bacteria; phylum Pseudomonadota; class Gammaproteobacteria; order Burkholderiales; family Burkholderiaceae_C; genus Rubrivivax. The sequence goes on along the minus strand of CAYUPF010000181.1, from coordinate 6,919 downwards.
GAGCGCACCATGGCGCGCATCTCGTCCAGCGCCACCGAGGTCTGCGCCGCCACGCGCGGCTTCGGTGCGGCACGGAACGCATGGCCGTAGACCAGTTCGAAGTCCAGGCGCAGGCGGCCGTCGCTGCCTTGCAGCTGCTGCAGTTCGGTGCACAACCGCTGGCGCCAGCGCGGCGTGCGCAGGCCCGGGCATCGCGCCGGGTCGGCATTGCCGCCCAGCGAACGCAGCTCGCGCAGCAGCGCCTCGGCATCGGGCCAGGTGAGCGCGAGCATCTCCTGGTCCATCACCGGATCGGCGAAGCCGGCTTGCACGAGCATGTCGCCGAGGTCGTGCATGTCGACGAAGGGCGCATGCGGCGCCGGCCAGCCGCAGCGCGCGTAGAGCGCACGCAGCCCCTGCAGCGAGCCCGGACCCAGCGTCGAGAACATCAGGAAGCCATCCACCGCCAGCGCGCGCTGCCATTGCTGCATCGACGCCAGCGGGTCCTGCGCCAGGTGCAGCATCATGTTGGCCCACAGCAGTTCGGCACTGCCCGCAGCCACCTGCGACGGCGCCACGCAGGCGATGGGCGCGCCGGCCCAGCGCCGCGGCGACCACCAGCGCGACCCGCTCTGCGCCTGGCCACCCTGCAGCAAGCCCGCATCCGTTTCGACGCGCAGCACCCGCGCTTGCGGGTAGGCCCGGCTCAGCAGCGACTGCGATGCCGCATTGAAACTGCACCAATCGAGCAGCGTGCGCGGCTGCAGGCGGATCAGACCCAGCCGCTCGGCCATGCGGCGCGCCACCTCGCCGTGCAGCCACGGCGCCTCGGCCGCGCGGCCCATGCGATGCGTGATCTGCACCAGCGCCTCGGCCTGCACCGGGCGCGAGGGTCGTGGCGGCACGTCGTCGGGCATGGGCGGGCAGTATATTGAGCCGATGCGAACATCGTTGTGGCGCGGCAGCGGCTCCATGGCACCGCGCCGTCGGCCACCGGGCCAGTGCGCGGTGTGTCGCAGCTGGGACATGCAGCCACTGTGCGCCGACTGCGTCTCCCGCTTTGCGTCCGACGTGCCACGCTGCCGCCGTTGCGGACTGCGCCTGGCCGTGGCGTCGCCGATGTGCGGTGCCTGCCTGGCCGACCCGCCACCCTTCGACGCCTGCGTCGTCGGCTGCGACTATGCGTTTCCGTGGGACCGGCTGATCGCCGACTTCAAGTTCAATGCCCGGGTGGAACTGGCCGCGCCGCTGGCGCAGCGCCTGCTCGCCGCCGTCGAGCGCGACGCGCATGCGCTGCCGCAATGGGTGCTGCCGGTGCCGCTGGCGCCGCAACGCCTGGCCGAGCGCGGCTACAACCAGGCCTGGGAACTGGCCCGCCGGCTGGCGCGAAGCCTGGGTTGCCGTGCCGACGCGCAACTGCTGGCGCGGCCGCTGGCCGGCGCGCACCAGGCCGAGCTGGGCCTGGCGCAACGGCGGCAGAACCTCAAGGGCGCCTTCGTGCCCAACCCGCATCGACACGCGTCGCTGCAGGGGCTGCACGTGGCCGTGGTCGACGACGTCATGACCAGCGGCACGACACTGCGCGAAGCTGCTGCGGCGTTGCGCCGCGGCGGCGCGGCCCGTGTCGATGCCTGGGTGCTGGCGCGCACGCCTGCGCCCGGCGATTGAGCGCGCCATGTTCCACATCGTGCTCGTGCAGCCGGAGATCCCGCCCAACACCGGCAACGTCATCCGCCTGGCCGCCAACACCGGCTGCAGCCTGCACCTGGTCGAGCCGCTGGGCTTTGCCATGGAAGACCGGCTGCTCAAGCGCGCCGGCCTGGACTATCACGAGTACGCCGCGGTGCAACGCCATGCCTCTTGGCAGGCCTGGCTGGACGAGGCGCGGCCGGATCCGGGCCGCTGTTTCGCCTTCAGCACACGCGGTGGCGGCAACTTCAGCGCCGTGCAGTGGCACAGCGGCGACTGGCTGATCTTCGGCAGCGAGAGCGCCGGCTTGCCGCAGGCGCTGCTGGCGCACATCGCGCCGGCGCAGCGCCTGCGCCTGCCGATGCGGCTTGGACAGCGCAGCCTGAACCTGAGCAATGCGGTGGCGGTGGCGGTGTTCGAGGCCTGGCGCCAGCAGGGTTACGCCGGCGGCGGCTGAATCAGCTCTCGCTGGTGGCCTCGCGCGACATCAGTTGCTCCATCGCGCGCAGCGGCTCGACGCGGCCTTCGAGCACCTCGACCACGGCCTGCGTGATCGGCATCTGCACGCCCAGGCGCTGCGCGCGCGCCAGCAGCGTGGGCGCGCTGTACACCCCTTCGGCCACGTGGCCGAGCTGCTGCAGAACCTTCGGCAGCGCCAGCCCCTGCGCCAGCAGCAGGCCGACGCGCCGGTTGCGCGACAGGTCGCCGGTGGCGGTGAGCACCAGGTCGCCCAGCCCCGACAGTCCCATGAAGGTCTCGGCCCGTGCGCCCAGCGCGATGCCCAGCCTTGTCATCTCGGCCAGGCCGCGCGTGATCAGCGCGGCGCGCGCGTTCAGCCCCGGCCGGCGCGGCTCGCCGTCCTGCGCCGCCAATCCGTCGACCAGGCCGGTGGCGATGGCCAGCACGTTCTTCACCGCACCGCCGACTTCCACCCCCACCGGGTCGGCCGAGCGGTAGATGCGCAGCGTCTCGCTGTGGAAGGCCTGCACCGCGGCATTGCACAGCGCCTCGTCGCTGCTGGCCGCGACCAGCGCCGTCGGCTGGCCACGCGCCACTTCGAGCGCGAAGCTCGGGCCCGACAGCACGCCGGCTGCGGCCCGCGGACGCAGCTCGCGCGCGATCTCGTGGCCGAGGTCGCCGCTGCCGGCTTCGAAGCCCTTGCACAACCACAGCGCCGGCATGCCCGCAGGCAACGCCGCCAGACGTTCGCGCAGCGCGGCCATCGGCGTGGCAATGATGAGCAGGCCGTCGCGCGCATGGCGCAGCGCGGCGTCGTGGTCGGCGCTGAGGCGCAGCGCCGGCGGCAGCGGCAGCTCGGGCAGGTAGCGCGCGTTGCGGCGCTGCGAACGCATCTGCTCGGCCTGGCGCGCATCGCGCGTCCACAGCAGCGTGTCGTGGCGCTGCGCCGCGGCCATGGCCAGCGCGGTGCCCCAGGCGCCGGCACCGAGCAGGCTGATGTTCATGCGTCGCCGGGCCTGCGTCGGCGCGGATGCCGCGTCAGTTGACGCCGGTGATGATGCGCGAACCGCCGTTGCCGTTCTGCGCCGCGGCCTGGGCCTGCTGCGCCTCGAACATGGCCTGGAAGTTGACTTCGGTCAGGATGATCGGCGGGAAGCCGGCGCGCGTGCACACGTCGGAGACGATGGCGCGCAGGTAGGGGTAGATCATCTGCGGGCAGACGATGCTGACGATGCCCTGCATCTGCTCTTCCGGCACATGGCGGATCTCGAAGATGCCGGCCTGCTTGGCCTCGACCAGGAACAGCGTCTTGTCCTTGACCTTGGTCGTCACCGTGGCCGTGACCGTGACCTCGAAGATGCCGTCGGCCACGGGCTCGGCGCCCATGCCCAGGTTGATCTCCACCTGCGGCTGCTGCTGCTCGAGCAGGATCTGCGGCGAATTGGGCTGTTCCAGCGACAGGTCCTTCAGGTACATGCGCTGGATCTGGAATACGGGGGTCTGGGCTTCGTCGGCCATGGTGGGATCTTCCGGAAGTGATCGGCGGGCCTTGGCGGCGTGACAGCGCTCGGGCCGAAGGAGCGGGATTATCGCCCAGCGTCGCGGCCGCGGCAGGCGTTCAGGCGGCGAGGCTCAGCAGCGACAGCAGGCCGCCGCGCCGATCGAGCTCGACCAGGTCGTCGCAGCCGCCCACGTGGGTGTCGCCGATGAAGATCTGCGGCACCGTGCGCCGGCCGGTGAGCTGCATCATGTGCGCTCGCTGCTCGGGCTCGAGGTCGACGCGCACCTCGTCGATGGCCATCACGCCGCGCTGCTGCAACAGGGCCTTGGCCCGGATGCAATAGGGGCAGGTCAGCGTGGTGAACATGCGCACCGGCTTCATGCCGACTTCTCGATCGGCAGGCTGGCCGTGCGCCAGGCCGCGGTGCCACCGGCCAGCGAATGCACGCTGCTGTAGCCGGCCTTGCGCAGCTGCGCCACGGCCCGCGACGAGCGCGCGCCGGTGGCGCAGACCAGCACCAGCGGAATCGCCTTGTTGGTGGGCAGCCCCTTGGCACCGTCGAGCGCGTTGAGCGGCACGTTGCGTGCACCGGCGGCATGGCCCGCGGCAAACTCGGCGGGCTCGCGCACGTCGATCAGCACCGCCTTGTCCTGGTTGATCAGCCGCACCGCATCGGCGGCCGACAGGGCAGCGCCGCCGCCCTTGCCGACCATCGGCCAGACCAGCAAGGCGCCGGAGGCGAAAGCGGCCAGGATCAGTATCCAGTTCTCGACGAAGAATTGCACGGGCGGGATGGGACGCTGTGAAAGGGTGCGAATTATAGAATCGCGCCCCGCGCCGACGCTGCGCGCCACAGGACTTCGCTCGCCCATGTACAAGCTCGTGCTGATTCGCCATGGCGAGTCGACCTGGAACCTGGAGAACCGCTTCACCGGCTGGACCGACGTGGCGCTGACCGACACCGGCGTCGAACAGGCGCGGCAGGCAGGCCGCCTGTTGCGCGAAGGCGGCTACGAGTTCGACATCGCCTACACCTCGGTGCTGAAACGCGCCATCTGGACGCTGTGGTTTTGCCTCGACCAGATGGACCGCACCTGGCTGCCGGTGGTCAACGACTGGCGCTTGAACGAGCGCCACTACGGCGCGCTGCAGGGCCTGAACAAGGCCGAGACCGCCAAGCAGTACGGCGACGAGCAGGTGCTGATCTGGCGCCGCAGCTACGACACGCCACCGCCGGCGCTGCAGGCCGGCGATCCGCGCAGCGAACGCGGCGATCCGCGTTATGCCGCGCTGCAGCCCGGCCAGGTGCCGCTGACCGAATGCCTGAAGGACACGGTGGCACGCGTCATGCCCTTCTGGAACGAGGTGCTGGCGCCTGCGCTGCGCGCCGGCCGCCGGCCCGTGATCGCAGCACACGGCAATTCCATGCGCGCGCTGGTGAAGTACCTCGACGGCATCAGCGACGACGCCATCGTCGGACTGAACATTCCCAACGGCATCCCGCTGGTCTACGAACTGGACGCGCAGCTCAAGCCGCTGCGCAGCAGCTATCTCGGCGACGCCAAGGCGGTGGCCGAGGCGGCGGCCGCGGTGGCGCGGCAGGGACGGGCCTGAGGCGGGGGCACGCCCCTCAGCGCTGGAATGCCCCGGGGCTCCAGCGCTGCAGTTCGGGCAACGGCCGGGTGCCGATGGGCAACCTGAACTCGGCCTTGGGCGAAAGATCGACATCGAAGGCGCGGCGCGGGTCGACACCGCGGCCACGCAAGAGCGAGTTGGGCTTCAGCGCGAAGGCCAGCGTGTCGGGGTCGTCGAGCATTGGGCCTATGGCCGGAAAGTTGCCCTTGAAATCCCCCTGCGCGCCCAGCGCAAACACGCCGACGCCCACGCTGAGATTGTTGACGGCCTGAACCGGCGTGTTCGGCGGCAGCCGGTCTGTCCAGACTCGCAGGAACCATGCGGGACCGTCGCCGTCGTTGATCAAGGTGTTGTGTGACATGCGCAGCCGGCTGCGCGCCCAGGCCTTGCCTTCCGCACCGTAGGCCACGACCACGGGGTTCTCGGTGCTCGAACTCTGAGCGATGACATTGCCGATGAGCAGCGCATCGCCGCCGTTGGGCAGGTCGACTTCGTAGGAAGCGCGGCCTCCTGCTCCGTCGACCAGCAGGTTGTAGGCCAGCTCGGTGCGGCGCGCGCGCGACTTCAGCAGGTGGCCGACGTGGCCCTGGTGGAAACGGCTGCCGCTGACCTTCAGGGAGGCGATGCGGCCCACGTACAGCAGGTGATGCAGCTTGCCTTCGACAGGCGGCGCCTGGGCGAACTCGCTGTCTTCGATGCTCAACTCGGCATCCTCGAAGTTTGCCGTCAGCAGGCCGTTCTGATTGTCGAAGAAGGCACAGGCGCGAACCTGCAGCCGGCCCCGCTCGAAGCGTATGCCCGCACCGTTGCCGTCGGGCACACGTGCGCCGCGGAACTCGATGTTCTCGATCAGGATGTCGCCGTTGCGCACCACGAGCATGGCCTTGCCCTCGGCATGCTTGCCGTCGGCGATGAACACCGGCCGCCGGCCCAGCCCACGGATCGTCAGCTTGCGCTGCTGCAGCACGGCAACGTCGCCCCGGTACTCGCCGCTGAGCACGACGATCGTGTCGCCATCACGCGCTTGTCGAACGGCTTGCGCAAGGCTCGTGAACTCGGCCCCGGCACCGACCGTGAGCGTTGCCGCACGCGCCGCGCCGCAGCCAAGGATGAGCAGCACCAGCCATCCAAGGCACCAGGGCATGGCTACGTTCCGAATGCCGTCACACCGCATCGCCGCAGAAAAAAGCCCGGACATGTCCGGGCTTTGCAGTCGCCGACCGGCGGGTCGCGCATCGGCGCGCCCCGCCGGTGAGGCATCAGGGCTTGTTGCCCGTCGGGAAGGGCCAGGCCGCAGCCGGACTCAGTGCCGTCTTGGCCGCAGGGGCAGCCGGGGCAGCAGGAGCCGCTTTCTTTGCCGCCTTCTTGGCAGCCGGCTTCTTGGCCGCTGGCTTCTTCGCGGCGGCCTTCTTGACGACGGCCTTCTTCACCACCGCCTTTTTGACGGCGGCCTTCTTGACGGCCGCGCCGAGGACCTTCTTGGCGACGGCCTTGCGGACGATGGCCTTCTTGACCGCCTTCTTCACGATGGCCCTCTTCACCGCCTTCTTGGCGACGGCCTTCTTCACGATGGCCTTCTTCACCGCCGCCTTCTTGGCCGGGGCCTTCTTCGCCGGAGCCTTCTTTGCCGGCGCTTTCTTGGCCGGAGCCTTTTTC
>CAYUPF010000180.1:0-8085 GCA_964446545.1 uncultured Rubrivivax sp. | reverse complement strand
GCGAGCGCTTGATGTAGGGGTGCAGGTCCACGTCGGGCAATACGCCGCGCTCGACGAGCCAGCGGTTGGTCTCGTGGTAGGCCTCCTCGACCAGGGTCGCCAGCTCCTCGTGCAGGTTCAGCTGCAGTTCGCGCCAGCTGTCCAGGCTGCAGCCGGCCGAGCGCCAGGCGTCGACGACGATGCGCGCCAGCACGTGGGCGCGCAGCATGTCCTGCGCATCCAGTTCCTCGCGCCGCTCCAGCGCCGACATGCGCGCGCGCAGGTCGGTGAATTCGGAGGCCGCCTGGTCCATCACCGCCAGCGCCAGTCGCGAGGTCAGGATTTCGCGTTCGATGGTGTCGTCGTCGACCAGCGACAGCGGCCCGCTGGACGCGCCGGGCGGCGGCAGGTCGGTGGGGCGCACCGCGGACACGCCGCTGAGCAGCGCGTTGCGCAGGCTGTTGACCATGGTCTTGTGCCAGACCGCGGCGCCCTTCTTCAGCTCGTGCACCAGCTCGCGGCGGCGCATGAAGCGGGCGTGTTCGGTCGGCTTGTCGAGCAGCGTGCTGGCCGTCGCGGCCAGCGAGTTGACCATCGCCGGCAGCCCCTTGACCAGTTGTTCGGCGTAGATACGCCGTGCCTGTTCGGCGATGTCGGCGTGATCTGCGCTGTGTGTCATGAGGTCGGGGCTTCGCTACCTCGCAATTCGAGCCACTCTACACCACGGCCCCGCTGTTGGGATCGTTGGGATCGATCTCCTTGCTGCCCGTCTTGACCAGATCTTCACGCTTGACTCCCAGCCACATGGCAATGGCCGCCGCCACGAACACCGACGAGTAGATGCCGAAGAGGATGCCCACGGTCAGCGCCAGCGAAAAATAGTACAGCGTCGGGCCGCCGAAGATCAGCATCGACAGCACCATCATCTGCGTCGAGCCGTGTGTGATGATGGTGCGGCTGATGGTGCTGGTGATGGCATGGTCGATGACCTGGGGCGGGGTCATCTTGCGCCGTCGCCTGAAGGTTTCGCGGATGCGGTCGAAGATGACCACCGACTCGTTCACCGAATAACCCAGCACCGCCAGCACCGCCGCCAGCACCGCCAGCGAGAACTCCCACTGGAAGAAGGCGAAGAAGCCCAGGATGATGGTGACGTCGTGCAGGTTGGCGACGATCGACGCCACGGCGAACTTCCATTCGAAGCGTATCGCCAGATAGATCATGATGCCGATCACGACGAAGCCCAGCGCCATCAGCCCGTCCACGGCCAGTTCCTTGCCCACCTGCGGACCGACGAACTCGCTGCGCTGCAGCGTCAGCGGCTCGGCGCCGGCGGCGACACAGACCGGCTTGCTGATCGCCTCGCCCTTGTCGCTGACGCTCTGGTGGGATTCGACCACGCCGCTCTCGACGCGGCACAGCGTGTCGAAGACGCGGCCGACCAGTTCGCCCTGGTTGACGCCCTCGCGCAGCGGCAGGCGGATCAGCACGTCGCGCGCGCTGCCGAAGTTCTGCACCTGCGTGTCGCCGAAGCCCATCGCCTCGATCGTGCCGCGCACCTTGGCAATGTCGGCCGGCTGGCTGTAGGCCACCTCGATGACCGTGCCGCCGGTGAACTCGATCGACAGATGCAGCCCGCGCGAGAACAGGAAGAACACCGCCGCCACAAAGGTGGCAAACGAGATGACGTTGAACACCAGCGCATGCCGCATGAACGGGATGTCGCGGCGGATGCGAAAGAACTCCATGTCAGGCCCTTCGAATGATCTGGCGCCGCATCACGCCTTGGCCGGCGTCTTGGGTGAAGCCTCGGCGTCGGGCTTCCACACCTGCCCGATCGACACCGACTTCAGCCGCTTCTGCCGGCCGTACCACAGGTTCACCAGGCCGCGCGAGAACACCACGGCGGAGAACATCGAGGTCAGGATGCCCAGGCAGTGCACCACGGCGAAGCCGCGCACCGGCCCGGAACCGAAGGCCAGCAGCGCCACGCCGGCGATGAGCGTGGTGACGTTCGAATCGAGGATGGTGCCCCAGGCGCGCTCGTAGCCATTGTGGATGGCCAGCTGCGGCGGCGCGCCGCCGCGCAGTTCCTCGCGCACGCGCTCGTTGATCAGCACGTTGGCATCGATGGCCATGCCCAGCGTCAGCGCGATGGCGGCAATGCCGGGCAGCGTCAGCGTGGCCTGCAGCATCGACAGCAGCGCCACCAGCAGCAGCAGGTTGAAGGCCAGCGCCAGCGTCGAGATCACGCCGAACAGCCCGTAGTACAGGCACATGAACGCAGCGATCGCCAGCATGCCGTAGAGCACGCTGTTGAAGCCCTTGTCGATGTTGTCGGCGCCCAGGCTCGGGCCGATGGTGCGCTCCTCGATGATCTCCATCGGCGCGGCCAGCGAGCCGGCGCGCAGCAGCAGCGCGGTATCGGCGGCTTCGGCGGTGGTCATGCGGCCGCTGATCTGCACGCGCCCGCCGCCGATCTCGCTACGGATCACCGGCGCGGTCACGACCTCGCCCTTGCCCTTCTCGAACAGCAGGATGGCCATGCGCTTGCCGATGTTCTCGCGCGTCACGTCGCGGAAGATGCGCGCGCCCTTGGCATCCAGCGTCAGGTGCACCGCCGGCTCCTGCGTCTGGCCGTCGAAGCCGGCCTGCGCGTCGGTGAGGTTGTCGCCGGTCAGCACCACCTGGCGGAAGACGATGATCGGCGCACCGTTGCGCTCGAGGTAGCGCTCGCTGCCGAAGGGCACCGGGCCGCTGCCGCGCTCGGCCTCGCGCGCCTCGGCGCTTTCGTTGACCATGCGCACCTCCAGCGTGGCGGTGCGGCCGATGATGTCCTTGGCCTTGGCCGTGTCCTGCACGCCCGGCAATTGCACCACCACGCGGTCCAGCCCCTGCTGCTGGATCACCGGCTCGGCCACGCCGAGCTCGTTGACGCGGTTGTGCAGCGTGGTGATGTTCTGCTTCAGCGCCTGTTCCTGCACCGCGCGCGCGGCGGCCGGCTTGAGCGTGCCGCGCAGCTTGAACTCGTCGCCGGCGGCCGACTCGGCCCACTGCAGGTCGGGCAGCTGCTCGGCAAGCAGATTCTGCGCGGCGACCAGCGTCTCGCGCTCGCGAAAGCGCAGCTCCATGATTTCGCCGTCGCGGTTGATGCCGGCATGGCGGATGTTCTTGTCGCGCAGCAAGCTGCGCACGTCGCCGCTGAGCGAGTCGATCCTCTGCGTCAGCGCGGCCTTCATGTCGACCTGCATCAGGAAATGCACGCCGCCGCGCAGGTCCAGCCCCAGGTACATCGGCAGCGCATGCAGCGCCGTCAGCCAGGCCGGCGAGCGCGACAGCAGGTTCAGCGCGACGATGTAGCTCGGGTCGGCGGGGTCCGGGTTCAACGCGGCGGAGAGCGCGTCCTTGGCGCGGATCTGCGCCTCGGTGTCGGGCAACCGCGCCTTCACCGAATTGCCGTCGAACTGCACGAAGTCCGGCTTCAGGCCGGCCTGTTCCAGCAACTGCTGCACGCGCGGCGCGAAGCTCGCATCCAGCCTCAGCGTGGCCTTGGCGCTGGACACCTGCACCGCAGGCGCTTCGCCGAAGAGGTTGGGCGTGGTATAGATCAGGCCGATGAGCAGCGCGACGACAAGGATCGCGTACTTCCACAGCGGGTAGCGGTTCATGGAGAATTCCTTGCGCGGCGGCAGTCATGCCGCCGGATGGCCGGCCGCGCGCTCGCGGCTTCGGCGAAGACCGCAGCCTTACTTGAAGGTGCCCTTGGGCAGCACCTGCACCACCGAGGCGCGCTGCACCTGCAGTTCCACGCCGTTGGCAACTTCGACATGGATGTAGGACTCACCGAGCTTGGAGACGCGGCCGAGCACGCCGCCGCCGATGACCACCTCGTCGCCCTTGCCGATGGCTTCGACCATCGCCTTGTGTTCCTTCTGGCGCTTCATCTGCGGGCGGATCATGATGAAGTACAGCACCACGAACATCAGCACCAGCGGCAGCAGGCTCAGCAGGCTGGATTCCCCGCCCCCGGAGGCGGCGGCCGGTGCGGTCTGGGCAAAGGCTTCGGATATGAACACGTCGATGTCCTCTAGGCAAACCCGCGTACGGCGGGCGGAATGTCGATTTTATTGGGGGGAGCCGGCACGGCACCGGACGGTCTGCAGAGCCCGCAACAACCGATCAGCGGGATGGGGGCAGGACCGCCAAGATCCCCGACCGGGGTCGGACCGGGCTGCGGCGCCACGGTTCCGTGGCCAACCCTGTATTGTACCCAGGGGCATCCGGCAGACTATCTCAAACCCTTCCACCAGCGCACGTTGCTGCGCGGCACGCCGATCGTCAGCACCTCGCCGATCACCGGCGTGGCCAGCGGCAGGCCACGCGTTTCGGCCAGCACGGCCACACGCTCCATCGGCTCCTGCCAGGCGTGGAAGGCAAGGTTGAAGGTGCTGTTGTGCACCAGGTAGAGCAGCTTGGCGCGCAGGTCCTGGAAGGCCTGCACGGTTTCCTCGGGGCTCATGTGCACCGACGGCCAGTAGCTGTCGTAGGCGCCGTTCTCCATCAGCGCCAGGTCGAAGCCGCCGAAACGCTCGCCGATCTGCTTGAAGCCCGGGAAGTAGCCCGAGTCGCCGGTGTAGACGATGCGCTGGCCGCCGCTCTCGATGACCCAGCCGGCCCACAGCGTGCGGTTGCGGTCCCACAGCGTGCGTCCCGAAAAATGCTGCGCCGGCACTGCACTGAAGGCCACGCCGGCATGCTGGCCGCCCTGCCACCAGTCGAATTCCTGGATGCGCTCGGCCGCCACGCCCATGTCGCGCAGCCGCTGGCTCACGCCCAGCGGCACGAAGTAACGCTGAACACGCTCGCGCAGGTAGTCGACGGTGGGCAGGTCGAGGTGATCGTAGTGGTCGTGCGACAGGAACAGGCCCTCGATCGGCGGCAGCTCGCTCAAGGCCAGCGGCGGCTCATGGAAACGCTTCGGCCCGGCAAAGCTGAGCGGCGACACCCGCTCGCCGAACACCGGGTCGATGAGCCAGTACTTGCCGCGCAGCTTGAGCAGGAAGGACGAATGGCCGAGCCGCACCACGTGGTTGGAGGCCGGGTCGAGCGCATCGAGCTCGGCACGGGCCAGCCTGCGCACCGGGATCGGGTCCACTGGCGTGGTGGCCGGGTCGGCCGGCTGCAGGAAACGCGTCCAGATCTTCCACGGCGGCTGCGAGAGCTGCGCATGCGGGTTGTGCTGGTTCTGGAACACGCAGTCGGCGGCCGAGAACTGCGGCGAAGCCGCATACCTGCTGTCGCAGGCCAGCGCCAGGCCGGGCAGCGCCAACAGCGCCGCCAGCAGCGCGCGCCTCAAGCGGCACCCGCCAGATCGGGCAGCGCCGACAGCCGCCATCCCGCGGCCTGCAGCGCGGAGCGCACTGCGCCCGCGGTGGCCACCGCCTCGGCGTTGTCGCCATGCACGCAGATGCTGCCGGCGGCGCAGGGCAGGCGCTTGCCGTGGATCGACACCAGCGCGCCGCCGTCGAGCATGCGCATCACGTGCTGCACGCTGGCCGCGGCGCCGTGCACCATGGCCTGCGGCTGCGAGCGCGGCACCAGGTTGCCCTCGTCGGTGTACTGCCGGTCGGCAAAGATCTCCTCGACCACCATCAGTCCGGCCTCACGCCCGGCCGTCACCAGCGCCGACAGCGCCGGCGCCAGCAGCAGATCGACGCCGGCGGCGCGCACCGCGCGCGCGATGCAGCGCGCCAGTTCCAGGTTCTCGCAGGCCAGGTTGTTGAGCGCGCCATGCGGCTTGACGTGGGTGACGCGGTGGCCTTCGGCCGCGGCGATGCCCTGCAGCGCACCGATCTGGTAGACCACCATCGCCTCGACCTCGGCCGGCGCCATGTCGATGCGCCGGCGGCCGAAGCCCTGCAGATCGGGGAAGCTGGGGTGCGCACCGATGCTGACGCCATGGCGCCTTGCGGTCGCGACGGTCTTGCGCATCACCAGCGGGTCACCGGCGTGGAAGCCGCAGGCCACGTTGGCGGAGTCGACGAGCTGCAGCATGTCCTCGTCCCGGCCCATGGTCCAGGCACCGAAGGATTCGCCGAGGTCGGCATTGAGGTTGATGCGTCGTTGGCTCATGTGTCAGTCCCAGGGCAAGGTGTCGGGCGCGTCGCGCGCGGCGTCGATCATGCCGCTGATCAGATTGCCGGCGCGCAGTACGGTCTCGTCGGCCTCGCCGTCGGCGCGCAGCGGCTCGACGCGCCGCATCCAGTCGCGCAGCACCGCCGCCTGCTCGCGGCGTGCGGCCAGCGCCTCGTCGCGCGTCACCGCGCGAAAGCGCAGCACGCTGCCGGGGCGGGCATGCGCCAGGCGCGGCAGGTCGGCCGTGATGACGGTGGCGATCTTGGCGTAGCCGCCGATGGTCTGCGCATCGACGCCCAGCACGATCGGCTGGCCGGCGCCCGGCACCTGCACCGCGCCCGGCACCACGCCTTCGGAGACGATGTCGGCGCCGCAGCCGGCGCGGTGCCGCAGCACCGGCCCTTGCAGGCGCAGCCCCATGCGGTCGGCCTCGCGCGTGACGCGCCAGTCGCTGCCGGCGAACAGCGCCCAGGCCTCGTCGTCGAAGAAGGCGTCTTGTGGCCCCGGCAAGACGCGCAGCGGGCCGTCGGCATGCACGAAGGCGCACGGCGCCTGCCGCGGCGTACCGTGGCCCGCGCCGCAGCGCAGCCGGTCGCCGGCACGCGGTGCGCGCCCGTCGATGCCGCCCAGCCCGGCGCGCGCATAGGTGGATCGGCTGCCCAGGACCGGCGGCACCTCGACGCCGCCGGCCAGCGCCACATAGCCGATGCCGCAGCGGCACGGCCCGGGCGTCAGCACTTCACCCGGCTGCAGCGCAATGCTGCGCCAGGACGACAGCTTCTGCACACGGCCATCCTCGCGCGTCAGCCGCGGCGCAAAATCGCCGGCCAGCGCCAGTTGCATCGGCGCGCCGACGGCGCGCAGGACGGGGCCGAGCAGGGCCACCTCCAGCGCGGCCACGTGCGGCGCCTGTGCCAACAGCGCGTTGGCGCAGGCCAGCAGCACGGGGTCGGCTGCGCCAGCCAGCGGCACGCCGATGGCGCGGTGGCCGCTGCGGCCCAGGTCCTGGATCGAGACGCCGGCCCCGGCATCGACGAATTCGATGCTGCCGTTCATGCGACGTCCCCGACGGCATCGAGCCAGGTGTCGCGCCGCAGCGTGCCGGCAGCCACGGCGCGTTCCAGTTCGTCGAAGGTGGCACGGTCCACAGCGCTCCAGTGCACCTCGTCACCGGGGTGCAGCCAGGCCGGGTCGTCGGCGAGGGTGGCGTCGAACAGCGCCACCGGCGTGCGCCCCAGCAGATGCCAGCCACCGGGGCTGCGCCAAGGGTAGACGGCACACATGCCGCCGGCCACGGCGAGCGAGCGCTCGGGCACTGCCGTGCGTGGCGTCGATCGGCGCGGCAATTCCAGCGCGCTGGGCAGCCCGCCCATGTACGGAAAGCCAGGCTGGAAGCCGAGCATGTAGACGCGAAAGGCTGTGCCGGTCATCAGCCCCACCACCTGCTGCGGCGACAGCCCACGCGCCTGTGCGAGCTCTTCCAGATCGGGCGCGAACTCGGCATCGAAGCACACCGGCAGCCGCCAACGCCGACCCGGCCGCGACAGCGGCACGCTGTCGCGCGCCAGCGCAAGCAACGCATCGGCGGCATCGAGCGCGACATCGCCGTGCTCGTGGCCCGCGAAGTGCACGGTCAGGCTGGTATAGGCCGGCACCCACTCGATGATGCCGGGCCACTGGCCGCACGCCTTGGCATCGGCCAGTGCCTGCGCCAGGCCCATGACGCGTTCGTGCGTGACCGCGTCGATGGTGCTGCCGAATTCGACGATCCAGGCCGCGTCTCCGAGCGGCTGCAGCCTGGGATAGGGTGAGTTGCTCATCGACGATGCGGGGCTGAAAACGACGAAGCCCGCATGATGCGGGCTTCGTGACTTGAGCGGTGGTCGCGGGGGTCCGCTTTCGCATTAAGAAACACTTGGCGCAGTATGGTGTAAGTCCACAGCCCAGGAGAGCCGAGGCTCAGCGAGTCAC
>CAYUPF010000179.1:0-8122 GCA_964446545.1 uncultured Rubrivivax sp. | reverse complement strand
GTGGCGCTGTTGCCGGCGGTGGGCGCTTCGATCAGCGTCCTGCCCGGCGCCAGCTGGCGCATGCGGTGCATCAGGCCGTTGTCGGTGGCGACGATGTATTCGCGCGCCGTGCCGTCGACCACGGCCTTCAGCAGCTGCGAGGTCGAGCCGACCACGTGCGCCTGGCGCACCACGCCGGCCGGCGACTCGGGGTGCACCAGCACCATCGCATCGGGGTGCTGCTCGCGCAGCAGTTCCAGCTCGATGGCCTTGAATTCGTCGTGCACGATGCACTCGCCGTTCCACAGCAGCATGTTGGTGCCGGTCTGTTCCTGGATCCATCGGCCCAGGTGGCGGTCGGGCGCCCACAGGATCTTCTCGCCCTGCTCGTGCAGGTGGCGCACGATCGCCAGCGCGCACGAGCTGGTGACCATCCAGTCGGCGCGCGCCTTCACCGCCGCGCTGGTGTTGGCGTAGACGACGACCTTGCGCTCGGGGTGCGCGTCGCAGAAGGCGGCGAACTCGTCGGCCGGGCAGCCCAGGTCCAGCGAGCAGGTGGCGTCCAGGTCGGGCATCAGCACGCGCTTGTGCGGCGACAGGATCTTCGCGCTCTCGCCCATGAAGCGCACGCCGGCGACGACCAGGGTCTGCGCCGCATGGTCGCGGCCGAAGCGCGCCATCTCCAGCGAATCGGCGACGATACCGCCGGTGGCCAGCGCCAGGTCCTGCAGGTCGCCGTCGACGTAGTAGTGCGCCACCAGCACCGCGTCGTGCGCTTCCAGCAGCGCGGCAGCGCGCGCCATTGCGCTTTCGCGCTGCGACGGGCTCAGCCGCTCGGGCACCTTGGCCCAGGCATGGGCGGTGCAGGCGGCGCCGCTGGCGTCCTGCCTGGTGAAGTCGTAGAGCACGGTTTCCATCGGGGCTCCTGCGGGCCGGGCGGGCATTGTCTCAGGCGGTGGCGAAGAAGCGGCTCGGCGGCTGGCCCACCGCGCGCCGCACCATCGCCGAGAAGGCGCTGGCGCTGGCATAACCCAGCTCGGCGGCGATCAGCCCCATCGGCCGGCCCTGCGCGGCCAGCCGCAGCGCGTGCGCCAGCAGCACCTGCTGGCGCCACGGGCCGAAGCTGGTGTCCAGCTGCTGACGGAACAGTCGCGCCACGGTGCGCGGGCTGGCCGCCGTCTCGCGCGCCCAGCCCTCCAGCGTGGCGTGGCGCGACGGATCCTGCAGCACCGCCTCGCACAGTGCGCGCAGGCGCTTGTCCTGCGGCAGTTCGATGCCCAGGCGCACCGGGGCGGCGCGGCGCAGTTCGTCCAGCACCAGTTCGCCGAGGCGGCGTTCGCGCTCCAGCGCGGCGGCGCCCATCGCCACGCGGCCGTCCATGCCGACGTCGAGCTGCAGCACCAGCTCGCGCAGCAGCGCCGACACCTCCAGCACGCGGCAGCTGCGCCACGGCGCGCTGGCCTCGAACGCCACGCCGGGACCGGGGCGGTCCGGCTGCTGGTGGATGTAGAGCGTGCGCAATTCGGCGGCCTCGACCACGGTGACCGCGTGCTCGATGTCCGGCGGGATCCACACCGCGCGCCAGGCCGGCACCAGGCAGGTGCTGTGGCCGGCGGTGACGCGCGCCACGCCCGAGGCGCACACCACCACCTGCGCCCAGGCGTGGCTGTGCGGTGTGATCTCGGTGTCCGGGTCGAGGTGGCGCGCCTTGGCGCGCACCGGGCGTCCCCGCGTCGGTACGAAGCGCTGCGGGTCGACCGGCGGCAGCAGTGCGCGCGCCGGCTTGCGCGGCAGGGTTCGGGCGGCGGCGGCTGGCACGTTCTCGCTAGAAGTTGTCGAGCTATCGTAACCCGGACGCGATGGCCTCGCCTACGATGGCGCGATGACCACACTCAGCCTGCCGGCCACCCCATTGCGCCGCGACGCCACCGTCATCGGCCTGGTCGGGGCGGCGCACTGCATCAGCCACTTCAGCCAGCTGCTGCTGGCGCCGCTGTTCCCCTGGCTGCGCGAGGCCTTCCAGGTCAGCTACACGCAGCTCGGGTTCCTGCTGACGATCTTCTTCGTCGTGTCGTGCATCGTGCAGACGCTGTCCGGCTTCTGGGTCGACCGCTACGGCCCGCGGCCGATCCTGTTCAGCGGCTTGGCGCTTCTGGGCGTCGCGGCGCTGGGCTATGCGTCCAGCCAGAGCTATTGGATGCTGGCCGGCTTCTCGGTGGTCGCGGGCATCGGCAACGGCGTGTTCCATCCGGTGGACTACACGATGATCAACCGCCGCGTCGCCAAGGAGCGCCTGGGCCATGCCTACAGCGTGCACGGCATCACCGGCAGCCTGGGCTGGGCGCTGGCGCCGGCGCTGCTGGTGCCGATCACGCTGGCGTCGTCGTGGCGCGTGGCGCTGCTGGTGGCCGCGGCGCTGGCCTTCGGCGTGCTGGCGCTGCTGTGGCTGTGGCGCGGCGAACTCACGGTGGACAAGCTGCCCGAGCCCGACAAGTCCGCGGGCGAGCCCGAGCATTCGCTGGCTTTCCTGAAGATCCCGGCGGTATGGATGTGCTTCGCCTTCTTCTTCTTCTATGCCGGTGCGCTGTCGATCGTGCAGGCCTTCGCGCCGCAGGCCGCGCGCGAGCTGCACGACGTGCCGGCGAAGCTGGTGGCGATCTGCCTGACGGTGTACATGCTGTGCGCCGCCGCCGGCATGCTGGCCGGCGGCTTCATGGCCAAGGACCCGGAGCGCGCCGAACGTATCGTCGGCATCGCCTTCGGCCTGGCGGCGCTGGTTGCGCTGGCGATCGGCTTCACCACCTTGCCGGCGCTGGCGGTGCCGGTGCTGTTCGGCGCGATGGGCTTCGTCGCCGGCATGGCCGGGCCGTCGCGCGACCTGCTGGTCAAGGCTTCGGCGCCGGACAACGCCACCGGTCGCGTCTACGGCGTGGTCTATTCGGGGCTGGACATCGGCCAGGCGGTGGTGCCGTTGGTCATCGGCTCGATGATGGACCACGGCGCCTTCCGCAGCGTGTGGCTGGCGTTGGCGGTGCTGCAAGGCGTGCTGATCGTCAGCGCGTTTAACGTGCGCCGCGTGCGGCGCAGCGTGCTGGTCCCGGCTTCGGCCTGATCTCTGCCCGGTCGGGCGGATTCACCTTCAGACTGGGCGTGCGAGCGTTCAGCGTGGCGGGCAGTCCGGGCCCGCGTTCTCCGGCCCACATCGCGGGCCAACGGTTTCTGTACGCGGACGTTGCCTCGTCAATACCGATCAGGCTGGGACGAAGCCAGCGTGCCGCGAACGGGTCCTGCGCCCGCGAACCCGGACCACCCGCCCTGCTACCGCACGCGGTGTTCACAAGGCGCACAGCGAGCGTCTGTTGCAGTGGGACGGTGTCCACCCGCGGGCACAGGACCCGTTCGCGGTACGCTGACTGGATGCAAGCTTGGTCGGTGGCGACGAGGTAGCAGCCGCACACCAAGCCGTTCGCCCGCGATGTGGGCCGGAGAACGCGGGTGGCGCCGGCGCGCTGCCGCAGCCGCCTCGGCGCGCCCTTCGACAGAGAACCGCAAGCGCCGCTTCGACGCAGCCGCCCCGGGGGGCGTCTTCTCATGTGACCGATGGCGAATCAGACGCAGCGCCGGTGGCGCTCGATGCTGACATCGAGCGTTTCTCCGCCGTCGCGCTGCCACCAGTTGCCGGTGGAGAAGATTTCCACCTCGCTGTAGCCGGTGAAGCCCTGCGCCTCGACCGCGGCGCGGATGCGCGGGATGTCGATGACGCCGTCGCCCATCATGCCGCGGTCGTTCAGCAGGTCGGTGGTGGGCGTGAGCCAGTCACATACGTGGAAGGCGAGGAGGCGCTCACGGCCGGCGCGTTCGATCTGTGCGAAGAGCTTCGGATCCCACCACACGTGGTAGACGTCCACGGCCACGCCGAGTGCGCCCGTGCGCGCGGGGTCGAGCGCATCGCAGACGTCCAATGCCTGTTCCAGCGTGTTGATACAGGCGCGGTCGGCGGCGTACATCGGATGCAGCGGCTCGATGGCCAACGGCATGCGCTGCGCGCGCGCGTGTTCCAGCAGCGCGGCGATGCCTTCGGTCACCTGTTCACGCGCCGCGGCGATGTCGCGGTGCGCGGCCTTGCCGGCCAGCGCGCCCGGCAGGCCGCCGACCACCAGCACCAGGCAGGGCGCACCGAGCAGGCAGGCCTCGTCGAGCGCGCGCCGGTTGTCGTCGCGCACCGCCTGCCTCGATGCGGCATCGGTGTAGCTGAACATGCCGCCGCGGCAGTAGCCCGACAGCTCCAGCCCGTGCGCCTTCAGCCGCTGCGCCGTGGCCTGCAGGCCCGCCGCGGCCACCTGGTCGCGCCAGGGCGACACCGCGCGGATGCCGCGCGCGGCGCAGGCGTCCAGGATGTCGAGCAGCGGCCAGTCCTGGCCGCGCTGCTTGCGCACCGTGGCGGTGTTGATCGACAGCCAGCGGTGGTCTTGGCTGAAGTCGCGCATCTCAGCTATCCCTCACCCCAGCCCTCTCCCCGGGGGGAGAGGGAGCGAAGCGACGGCACGAAGCGGCAGTTCATCAACCTTCGACACCATGCAGCGCCAGCAGCGTCTTCATGCGGCCCACGGCCAACTCCGGCTTCTCGATCAACCCGGCGACATCCGCCAGCCGGAACAGCTCGGCCAGGTGCGGCAGCGAACGCGTGCTCTGCTGCCCGCCGACCATCGTGAAGTGGCTCTGGTGGCCGTTGATCCAGGCCATGAACACCACGCCGGTCTTGTAGAAGCGCGTCGGCGCCTGGAAGATATGGCGCGACAGCGGCACGGTCGGCGCCAGGATCGTGTGGAAGCGCGCTTCGTCGCCCGCGGCCAGCGCGGCCAGCGCGGCGCTCGCGGCCGGCGCGATGGCGTCGAAGATGCCGAGCAGCGCGTCGCTGTGCCGGTGCGTCGGCTGCCCACCGATGCCGTCGCCGGCGATCAGTTCGGCGTAGTTGAAGTCGTCGCCGGTGTACATGCGCACGCCGGCGGGCAAGCGGCGGCGCATCTCGACTTCCTTGTCCTTGTCGAGCAGCGAGATCTTGATGCCGTCGACCTTGGCCGCATGCGCCTCGATGATGCCCAGCGCGGTGGACATCGCCGCCGCGGTGTCGGCGCTGCCCCAGTAGCCGGCCAGCGCCGGGTCGAACATGTCGCCCAGCCAATGCAGGATCACCGGCTGCTTCGCCTGGCTCAGCACGCGGTCGTAGACGCGCTCGTAGTCGGCCGGACTCTTCGCCACGCGCGCCAGCGCGCGGCTGGCCATCACGATGAGCTTGCCGCCGAGCTTCTCGATCGCCGCCATCTGCTCTTCGTAGGCGCGGATCACGTCGTCCACCGACTGGGCGTCCTCCACGGCCAGGTGGTCGGTGCCGCAGCCGCTGGCGAGCAATGCGCCGGGCACGTCCTTCGCGGCATCGATGCTGCGCGCGATCAGCTCCAGCGAGGTCGGCCAATCGAGCCCCATGCCGCGCTGCGCGGTGTCCATCGCCTCGGCCACGCCCAGGCCCATGCGCCACAGCCGCTGGCGGTAGGCGATGGTGGCGTCCCAGTCGATCGCGCACTGCAGCCACGGGTCGATGGCGGCGCGCGGGTCGGCGACCACGTGCGCGGCCGAGTAGGCGATGCGCGTGAACTTGGTCCCCGGCCGCGCCGGCGCGAAGCCGGCCGGACCACGCAGCGCGTAGGGCGCCAGGACCCCCTCAGCGGTGGGCAGCGTGATCTTCATGCCTGCAGTTCCAGCGGCGCCACGTCGACCCAGCGCCGCTCCTGCCAGCTCTGCAGCGCGGCCTCGACCAGCTGCACGCCCTTGGCGCCTTCGGGCAGCGTCCACCGGTAGGGCGCGTTCTCGGCCACATGGCGGATGAAAGCTTCCCACTGGATCTTGAAGCCGTTGTCGTAGGCCATCGCGTCGGGCACGTCCTGCCACTGGTCGTAGAAGTTCATCGTCTGCTTGACATCGGGGTTCCATACCGGGCGCGGCGTGGTCACGCGGCTTTGCGCGCGGCAGTCCTGCAGCCCGGCCACGGCCGAGCCGTGCGTGCCGTCGACGTGGAAGGTGACCAGGTCGTCGCGGCGCACGCGCGTGGCCCAGCTCATCGTCAGCTGCGCCACCACCGGCTCGCCGTTGTGGCCCTTGAGCATCGCGGTGGCGTAGGCCGCGTCGTCGGCGCTGGCGTCGTAGGGCTGGCCGGCCTCGTCCCAGCGGCGGTCGATGTGCGTCGCGCCCAGGCAGGTGATCGATTGCACCTGGCCGAACAGGTTGTCGAGCACGTAGCGCCAGTGGCACATCATGTCCAGGATCATGCCGCCGCCGTCCTGCTTGCGGTAGTTCCAGCTGGGCCGCTGGATCGGCTGCAGGTCGCCTTCGAACACCCAGTAGCCGAAGTCGATGCGCAACGCCAGCATGCGGCCGAAGAAGCCTGCGCGGCGCAGCATGTCCAGCTTGCGCAGCCCGGGCAGGAACAGCTTGTCCTGCACCGCGCCGTGCTTCAGGCCCGAGGCCTGCGCCAGCTTGCACACTTCGATGGCCTCGGCCAGGTTGGTGGCGATCGGCTTCTCGCAGTAGACGTGCTTGCCGGCGCGCAGCGCCCGGGCCAGCAGCGCGGGGCGCATCTGCGTGGTGCCGGCGTCGAAGAACACGCTGTCGTCGCGGCTGTCCAGCGCGGCATCCAGGTTGGTGCCGAAGCGAGCGATGCCATGCGCGCTGGCCAGCGCCTCGATCTTCTCGGCATTGCGGCCGATCAGCAGCGGGTCGGGCATCACCTTGTCGCCGTTGGCCAGCGTGACGCCGCCCTGGTCGCGGATGGCGACGATCGAGCGGATCAGGTGCTGGTTCATACCCATGCGGCCGGTCACGCCGTTCATGACGATGCCGAGGCGTTGAGTTGCCATGAAAAAAGTCCTTGTGCGGAGGGAGTCAGGAGATGCGCAGCTTGAGCGAGTCGTCGTAGGGCAGCGCAGGGTGTTCGAAGAAGGTGCCGTGGCCGACGTAGTGCAGCGCGCAGGCGCGGCGCCAGTGCGCCGAGGTGTTGGGCCCCGACTGGTGGAAGGTGTTGCCGTGATGGAAGGACACGCCGCCGCGCAGCACCGGCGCCGGCGTCATCGGCTGGCGCGCCAGGATGGCTGCGGGCAACTGCAGGTTGTAGGGCTCGTCGGGCGGCGCCTCGTGCGCGTACACCGGGCCCAGGTTCGTGCCTTCGCCGAAGTACAGGCAGCCGTTTTCCAGCGTGGCGTCGTCCAGCGCCACCCAGGCGGTGACCACGCCTTCGATGTCGTTCGGGCCGAAGTAGTAGTTGTCCTGGTGCGCCGGCTTCGGCCCGCCGCCTTCGGGCGGCTTGAAGAAGATCTGGCTGAAGTACACCGACACGCCCGGGCCGATGATCGATTCGACGAGGCCCACCAGCCGCGGGTCGCGCGCCAGCTCGCGCACCGGCGCGCGGTGGTGGTGCGGGTTGTCCAGCTTGCGCAGCACCGCGCGCGCCTTGACGCCGCCGTCCACGTACCAGGCGCGCTGGTCGGGCGGCAGCTCGGCCAGGAACTGCTCGCCCCAGGCCTGGATGTCCTGTACCAGCGCGGCCGTGCGTGCGGCGTCGAACACGCCCGGCACGGTGAGATGCCCCACATGGCGGTAGCGGGCAAGGTCGGCTTCGCTGAGCGTCATCGGCGCGTCTCCTCGCCCGTGCTTCGTTGATCCCCAAATGGTGAATTAAATGTACGGCCGCGATGCAGCGCAGTCAAGCCGACACGGGGGAGTGTCATCGGCCTTGACGCCCCTTTGGCCCATGGCTAGCATCGTTCATCACCATTTGGTTAACACACCGGAGCAGCACGCATGCCCAGGATCCAGACCACCGTCGTCGGCTCGTACCCGGTCCCCGACTGGCTGGTGGCCAGCCCGTCGGAGCAGGCGCTGATCGACGCGACGCGCGTCGTCATCGACACGCAGGAGCAGTGCGGCGTCGACGTGGTCTGCGACGGCGAGCTGTACCGCTTCGACATCAACCACCCCGAGACCAACGGCATGATCGAGTACTTCGTGCGGCCGATGGACGGCATCACGCAGCGCTTTTCCTTCGACGACCTGATCGCCTACCGCTCCAGCAGCGGCATGAAGTTCCGCACGC
>CAYUPF010000178.1:0-8126 GCA_964446545.1 uncultured Rubrivivax sp. | reverse complement strand
ACGATCGTCGATCGCCGCCACGCCCCCGGCGGACACTGGATCGACGCCTATCCCTACGTGCGCCTGCACCAGCCCTCCGCCTTCTATGGAGTGAGTTCGGTAGCGCTGGGCCAGGATGCCCTCGACGGGGCCGGGACCAATGCCGGCTACTACGAGCTCGCCGGCGCGGACGAGATCCGGGCCTACTACGCGCAGGTCATGCAGCGCCACTTTCTGCCCAGCGGCCGTGTCAGGTACTTCCCCAACAGCGACTACCTGGGGGAGGGCCGCTTCGTCTCCCGGCTCACGCACAAGTCCACCCGGGTGCGCGTGCGGCGCAAGCTGGTCGACACCACCTATACCGAAGGCGCCTTTCCCGCGACGAGCGCGCCGCCGTTCGAGGTGGCCGACGGCGTTCGCTGCGTGCCCGCGGGCGAACTCGCGCGCCTGAAGGATCGCCCGGAGCGCTTCGTCGTCATCGGCGCGGGCAAGACCGCCTTGGACGCCTGCGTCTGGCTGCTGGAACAAGGCGTGCGCGCTGCGGCGATCCAGTGGGTCAGGCCGCGAGAGGCATGGTGGATGAACCGGCGGTTCCACCAGCCGTATGCGCTGCTCCCGGACTTCTGCCGCGGCGCGGCGATGCGGGTCGAGGCCGCGGCACAGGCAACTTCGGTGCAGGACTTCTATGCGCGCCTCGAAGCGGCGGGGTTGTGCCTTCGCATCGATCCCGGCGTCGCTGCGACCATGTTTCGCGGCGCACTGATCAGCGAGGCCGAACTCGGGCTGCTGCGCCGCATCGAGGACGTCGTCCGCCTCGGCCGCGTGCGCAGGATCGAGCGCGACCGGATCGTCCTGGACGAGGGTAACGTGCCGACGAGTGAAGGAACGCTGCACGTCCACTGCGCGGCGGCAGGGCTGGCGCGACCTGCGCTGCGCCCGATCTTCGAGCCCGGACGGGTGACGGTGCAGCCGTTCCTGGCCGGATTTGCGTGCTACCAGTTCGCCACGCTGGGCGTGGTCGAGGCCACCGTGGACAGCGACGACGAGAAGAACCGCCTCTGTCCGCCCATCAACCATTGGGACACGAGCCTCGACTACCTGTCGGCATTCCTGGGCAGTCTTGCGCACGAACAGGCCCGGGCCGCCTGCCCCGCGCTGGCGAGCTGGGCGAAGGCGACACGGCTCAATCCGCTCAGCGGGATCGCGTTGCTCGGCGACGACCCCGGCGTCATCGACGCGCGTCAACGCATCAAGCGCTTCGGGGCCGCGGCGGCGGGCAATCTGATGAAGCTGCTCGGCCCGAGTACCGCGCGCGCCCTTTCCGCTGGGGCCGCATCATGAGCCGCAGGATGCGCGCCGTCGTCTGCGACGGCTTCGACGGACCCGGCGCGCTGCGCATCGGCGAGATGCCCGAGCCGGCGCTGTCGGCCGGCAAGGTGCTGGTCGACATCCACGCGGCCTCGGTCAGCTTCATGGACTGCCTGCTGGTGTCGGGGCAGTACCAGATGAAGCCGCCCACGCCCTTCGTGCCGGGCACCGACGGCGCCGGCATCGTGCGCGCCGTGGGCGCGGGCGTGACCCGTTTCAAGCCCGGCGACCGGGTCGCCTGCAGCGACTGGACCGGCGCCTACGCAGAAACGATGGCCGCGCCCGAATTCTGGGTGACGCCGCTGCCCGATGGCGTCGACTTCGAAACCGCCTCGACCGTGCAGCACACCTACATGACCGCGCTGTACGCGCTGCAGCGCCGCGCCGCGCTGCAACCCGGCGAGACGGTCTTCGTCACCGGCGCCGCGGGCGGGGTCGGGTTGGCGGCGGTGGACTTCGCGCGCCACCTGGGTGCGCGCGTCATCGCCGGCGTCGGCTCGGACGACAAGCTGGCACTGGTGCGGCAGTACGGTGCGCAGGCAACCCTCAACTACAACACCGAGCCGCTGCGCGAGCGCATCAAGGCGCTGACCGACGGCAAGGGCGTGGACGTGTGCCTCGACAATGTCGGCGGCGCCGTCTTCGGCGAGATGACGCGGCTGATGAACTGGGGCGGCCGGCTGATGCCGATCGGCTTCACCAGCGGGCAGATTCCCAGCGTGCCGATGAACCTGCCGCTGCTGAAGAACTACTCGATCGTCGGCGTGTTCGCCGGGGCCTGGGCCGAGAAGTTCCCCCGGGAAGCAGCACTCGCCAACGAACAGCTGATGCAGTGGGTCGGACAGGGGCGCTTGCGGCCCCATGTCAGCCGCGTATTGCCGCTCGAACAGGCGGCCGACGCGATGGCCTCGGTGAGGGACCGCACGGTGCAGGGCCGTGTGGTGCTGCGCACACGCTGAAGGCGCGGCGTCGCCCGCAGCACCGCCGACCACAGCCCCGGCTGCTCGAACACGTGCGCCGCCAGCACGCAGCAAAACGTGGTCTGCTAGGATTCTTACCTCGTAACACTTGCAGGAATGGCTCATGGATGCATCGACGGTCACCAGCAAGGGGCAGGTCACCATCCCCAAGGCGATCCGCCGCGAACTCGGCATCGGCCAGGGCAGCCGGGTGGCCTTTGCCAGCAAGAACGGCAAGGTCGAGTTGCACGTGCTGCACCGCGCGCCCGCCAGCGTGGTCTCCGGCTTCGGCATGCTCGGCGCGCGCGGCAAGCAATTGCCGGCCGACTTCGATGCGGCGCAACTGCTCGCACCCCAGCAGCGCGGCAAAGGGCGCAAGGCAGCGGCCGGCAAGCGCTGATGCTGGCGCTGGACACCAACGTGCTGGCGCGCTACTACGTGCGCGAGGGCGGTGCGGCGCAGGCGCAGGAGCAGGCGGCGCGCGCCAGCGTCGAGCGCGGCACCCAGCTGTTCGTCGCCAAGACGGTGGTGCTCGAACTCGAATGGGTGCTGCGCGGCGTGTACGGCCATCCCAGCGTCGATGTGTGCCGGGTGTTCGAGCACCTGCTGTCGCTGGAGCATGTGACGATCGAGGACCGCACGTCGGTCGAGACGGCCTTGGCCAACCTGCGCAAGGGCCTGGACTTTGCCGACGCGCTGCATCACGCGTCGAGCCGCCACTGCGAGGCCCTTCTCAGCTTCGACGCGCGCGGCTTCGCCCACAAGGCACGGCGCCTGGCCATCACGCCGCCGGTGCGCGCTCCGTCCTGATCGCCGCCACCGCCCCTGCGTGCCTCATGTCGGCGCCGCCGCCGCCACGCGCGACACCGCGATCGGCCGCGCCAGCCCCTTGAGCTGGAACTCGCCGGCCGGCTCGACCGCCAGGCCGCTGCCTTCCAGCGCCGCCGCCACGCGCGGCGCGAGCAGGATCTCGCCGCCCTTGGCCTCGCCACACAGCCGCGCCGCCAGGTTGGTGACGTTGCCGATGGCGCCGTAGTCGATGCGGCCCTCGAAGCCGATCGCGCCGATGGTGGCGAAACCCATCGCGATGCCGATGCCCAGCTGCAGCTCGTAGCCACGGCGCTTCCAGCCCCCCGCCAGCGTGGCCGTGCGCTGCTGCATCTGCAAGGCCATGCGCACCGCGCGGCCGGCCGGGTCGTCGACCACCACCGGGTCGTTGAAGAAGATCATGATGCCGTCGCCGGTGAAGCGCTCCAGCGTGCCCTCGTGCGCCAGGATCAGCTCGCCCATCGCCGCGTGGTATTCGCGCAGCACGCCCATCACCTCCTCCGGATCGGCGGTCTCGGTGAAGGCGGTGAAGCCGCGCAGGTCCAGGAAGACCACGGTGATCTCGCGGCGGTGGCTCTTCAGCGGATCGTCGGCGCCGCCGCTGACGATGGCCTCGGCCAGCTGCGGCGAGAAGAAGTTCTTCAGCCGGCCCAGCCGCTCCATCTGCGCCACCTGCTCGCGCACGCGCTGTTCGAGCAGCGCGTTCCATTCGGCCAGCTGCGCGGCCTGCGCCTTGACCTCGTCCTGCAGCGTCTTGATGCGCAGCAGCGACTTGACGCGGGCGAACAGCTCGGCCTGGTTGATCGGCTTGGCGATGAAGTCGTCGGCGCCGGCCTCGATGCCGTTGACACGCTCCTGCTTCGGGTCGAGCGAGGTACACAGCACCACCGGCAGCAGCGCGGTGGCCGGGTTGGCGCGAATGCGGCGGCACACGTCGTAGCCCGACAGCCCCGGCATCATGATGTCCAGCAGCACCAGGTCGGGCGGCTGCGCGTCGATCAGCGCCAGCGCCTCCTCGCCGTCGGCGGCCGCGCTGGGCATATAACCTTTCGCGCCGAGCACGTCGACCAGCAGCTTGACGTTGGCCGGCGTGTCGTCGACCACCAGGATGCGTGCGCTCACGCTGCATCCTCTCCGAGCAGGCGCCGCACGGTGTCGACGAACTCCTTCAGGTTGATCGGCTTGCCGAGGAAGCCGTCGAAGCCGGCGTCGCCGATGCGGCTGCGGTCGGTGGCCGTGACCGACGCGGTGAAGGCCACCACCGGCACCTTCGCCGTGGCGGCGTTGCCGCGGATGCGCTCGAAGGCGTCGATGCCGTTGATGTCGGGCAGCTGGATGTCCATCAGCACCAGGTCGGGCTGGTGCTGCAGCGCCAGCTGCACGCCGTCCAGGCCGTTCACTGCCTCCAGCGTCGCATAGCCCTTGGCGCGCAGGATGTCGCGCGCCAGCTTCATGTTCTTCTCGTTGTCTTCGACGATCAGGATGGTCTTCATGCTTGGCTCGGCAGTGTGAAGGTGAAAGTCGATCCCTTGCCGGGCTCGCTGTCAAGGCTCAATGTGCCGCCGTGCAGCTCGACGAAGCGCCTGGTCAGCGCCAGACCAAGCCCGGTGCCTTCCTGCTTGTTGGTGTAGTGGCGACCGACCTGGCGGAATTCCTCGAACACCGCCGCCTGGTCCTCCTTGGCGATGCCGATGCCGGTGTCGCTGACCGCCACCTCGAGCACGCCGTCGCGCATGCGGGCGCGCAGGTCCACGCGCCCGCCGTCGGGCGTGAACTTGACGGCATTGGTCAGCAGGTTCAGCAGGATCTGCTTGAACTTGCGCTCGTCGGCATGCAGCTCGCCGAGCTCCGGCGCGGCCTCGATCCCGAGCGCGATGCCGTGGCGCTGCGCGCGCTCGCGCACCAGCGTCATCGCGTTGGACAGCGCCGCCGGGACGTCGAAGGCCTCGACATCCAGCTCCATGCGGCCGGCCTCGATCTTCGACAGGTCGAGGATGTCGTTGATCAGCGACAGCAGGTGCTTGCCCGAGGAATGGATGTCCTTCAGGTAGTCGTCCTGCTTGTCGTTCAGCTCGCCGAACATGCGCTCGATCAGCACTTCCGAAAAACCGATGATCGCGTTCAGCGGCGTGCGCAGCTCGTGGCTCATGTTGGCCAGGAACTCGCTCTTGTGCTGGTTGGCGATCTCCAACTGCCGGCTCTTGTCCTGGATCTCGTTGAACAGCCGCGCGTTCTGGATGGCGATCACCGCCTGGTCGGCAAAGGACTTCAGCAGAGCGATCTCGTCGTCGCTGAAAGGCTGCGACCGATTGCGCGCGACCAGGATCGAGCCGATCGGCCGCTCCTCCCACAACAGCGGCGCGACCACCATCGCGCGCGTGCCCATGCGCTCGACGATGCGGCGCGTGCCGGCCGGCAGGTCGGGCGCGGCCAACGCGTCCGGGTAGTGCAGCACGCGGCGCTCGTCCAAGGCCAGCTCGGTGGTCGACTCGGCCAGCGGCCTCGGGAACATCGACCCCAGCAGGTCGGGGGGCAAGTTGCGTTCGGCCGCGAGCTGCAGTCGTGCCTCGGCATCGATCAGCAGCAGGCACAGTGAGTCGGCGCTGAACAGGTGCTCGCAGCTGTCCATGATCTTCTCGAACACCGGCTGCGTGTCGGCGACGGAGCTGCTGATTACGCTCAACACCTCTGCCATGGCGGTCTGGCGCTCCAGCGCCTCGCGCGTCTCGTTGAACAGCCGCACGTTCTCGATCGCGATCACCGCCTGGTCGGCGAAGGTCTTCAGCAGGTCGAGCTGCCGCTCGGTCAGCGGCCCGGGCCGCACCCGCACCACCGACACCGCGCCGATGGCGCTGCCGCCGCGCATCATCGGCGCGATGGTGACGGCGCGGTAGCCCGAGCCCAGGAAATTGCGCGCACCGACGGCAAACTGCGCCGGCGCCTGCTCGACATCGGGCACGTCGATGACACGGCCGTCGAGCATCGCCGCGCTGTGCATGTACTCGCTCGACAACGCGAAGGGGCAACGCGTGCCCCAGCCGGCCGCCAGCCCGACGTCGCCCTCGGCGATCGCGCGCAGCTGCACCATGCCGCCTTCGGGCTGGCACACCGCCACCGTGGCGCCGTTGAACAGCGGCACCGCCGCCTGCACGATGGCCTCGAACACCGGCTGCACGTCGGTCGGCGACTCGCTGATCACCTTCAGGATGCCGGCGGTGGCGGTCTGCCGTTCCAGCACCTCGCGCAACTCGGCGGTGCGCTCATCGACCTTGCGCTCCAGCCCGGCGTAGGACTCACGCAACTGCGCGCTCATGCGGTTGAACTGCTCGGCCAGGCCTTCCAGTTCGTCGCCGGTCTTCACCTCGATGCGCTGGTCGAGCTCGCCGGCACCGATGCGGCGGGCCCCTTCGTCGAGCGTGCGGATCGGCCGCACCATGCTGCGCGCCAAGGCTCCCGCTGCCAGCGCCGACACCGCCAGCCCGGCCAGCAGCAGCGCGCCGGTCCACAGGATCGACGCGTTCAGCCGCGCGTACACCTCGGACACCGGCTGCTCGACGAAGACGCGCCAGCCCAGCGGCTCGATCGTCGCCATCGACGCCAGCACGCGCGTGCCCGCCAGGTCGTGCGACTGCATCGCCGGCAGCTCGCCGCCGGGCACGCTGGTCATGGCCTTGACATGCTCCAGCCCGCCCAGCTGCGTCTTGCGCAGCACCAGGCCGATGTCCGGGTCGGCCACCAGGTAGCCGTCGCCGTCGACGACGTAGGCCTTGCCCTTGTCGCCGATCTTGATGGCCGAGACCACGTCCCACATGAACTTCAGGTTCAGCTCGGCCACCGTCAGCGGCGAGTGCTTGCCGCCGGAGCGAATGGCCACGCTCATGTAGGGCTCGGTCTCCTTGCGGAAGTACACCGGCCCGTACCAGGGCTGGCCGCGCCGCGCCTGCTGGAAGGCGGGCTCGGCGGAACGGTCCTTGCCCGAGGCCAGCAAGCTCATGCCCAGGCGCGACTCGGCGATCTGCTCGCGGCCGTCGGCGCCGATCAGCGCGACGTCGGTGACCTCGGGCACCTGGCGCAGCAGCCGCAGGAACTCGATGCGCCGCAGCTCCAGGTCGCCGGCGCCCATCTGCGGCAGCGCCGCGTACTGCAGCTGCTGCGTCACGTGGCGCAGGTACTGCTCGATGCGCGAGGCCGCGCCGATGGCCTTCTCGCGCTGCAGGCTGGCCAGCGCCGCCGAGGTCTCGCGATAGCTGAAGTACAGGCTGATGCCGCCGGACACCAGCAGCGCCAGGCCGACCAGCGTCATGATCAGCAGCAGGTACTTGCGAAACAGCCGCCCACGATGGGCATCGCGCGAGCCGCGCGGCGCCTCGGCGACGGCAGCGACTGCGGGCGCGGGGTGCGAGGGCGCGACAGTCGGATCGACGGCGCTCATCCGATCACCTCGTCGGCACGCAGCAGCAGCGCCTACGGCACCGCGATGCCCAGGCTGCTCGCGGCGGCGAGGTTGACGACCAGTTCGAAGCGCGTAGGCCGTTGAATCGGCAGCTTGACGGGCTTGCGCCTTTCAGGACACGATCCACATGGCCGGCCAAGCTGCGGTATTCCTCCGACTCGAGGCTGAAGTACGACATCAGGCCACCCTCGCGTACTTCCGGTGCCGGCACCATCATCGCAGGCAGGCGATGCTCCAGCAAGGCGCGGACCAGCGCCGCACGATGCTGCGTCGGCAACGGTTCGGCCATGCGCAGCACCGCGGCACGCGCGTCCGCTCCCTGCGGTGCCGTCACCACCGGGTCGTCGGAATGGGTCAGGAGCGCCAACCGCCTTGCCGAGGGAGCCACCCACTTACGGCGCTTCATTCGATGAGCTCGGTGGCACGCGCCAGCACGGCCTGCGGCAGCGCCAGCCGTAGCGCGGCGGCCGTGCGCAGGTTGATGAGCAGGTCGAAGCGCGCGTTCTGCTGCACCGGCAGCTGCGCCGGCGGCGTGCCGC
>CAYUPF010000177.1:3992-8156 GCA_964446545.1 uncultured Rubrivivax sp. | reverse complement strand
AAGCGCTATGCGCGACACACGCATTGGCCACATCCAGCGACCGCCGCGGATCCGGGCGAGGACGCTCGGCCCCTCGCCAGGCACGACAGGCCCTCGGGGCCTTTCGTGTCCGGGCTCGGCCCCCTTGAGGGTGCGCGCGAAGCGCGTAGGGGGTAGTCCACTTCAGCGCCCGGTCCAGTTCGGCGCGCGCTTCTCGACGAAGGAGGCGCGGCCTTCCTTGGCGTCCTCGGTCAGCGCTAGGGTCATGATCTTGGTTTCCAGGAAGCTGATCGACTGCTCGAACGTCATGTCGAAGGCGGCACGCAACATCGCCTTGCCGCTGCGCAGCGCCGTGGGTGACTTGCCGGTGAGGCGCTGCACCAGCCAGTCTGTCTTGGCATCCAGCTCGCCGGCCGGCGCGACATGATTGACCAGGCCGATCTCGGCCGCACGCCGCGCGTCGATCGGCTCGCCGGTCAGGCACAGTTCGGCAATGTGGCGCGGCGTGCACAAGTGCTGCAGCACCGCCAGCACCTGCGCCGGGAACAGGCCGATCTTCACCTCGGGCAGGCCGAAACTGGCATGTTCGGCCGCCACGGCCAGATCGCACATCGCCATGAAGCCCATGCCGCCGGCCAGGCAATGGCCGTTGACCCGCGCTACCAGCGGCAAGGTCGTCGTCCAGACATAGCGCAGGAGGTCCGCGAATTCGGCGTGTGGCAGCGACGGGTCGAACTGGAAGGACCCCGAACCCTTGGCAAGATCCGCCCCGGCACAGAAGGCCTTGTCGCCCGCACCGGTGAGCACCACTGCGCGCACCTCGGGGTCCTTGTGTGCCTGCTCCAGCCCGGCGCGGATGCCCTGCAGCACCGCGCTGTTCATCGCGTTGCGCTGTGCCGGGCGGTCGATGGTCAGCCACAGCGCGTGGCCGCGCTTGTCGATCTTCAGTTCGTCGCTCATCGTCATCGCCCCTTGAATTGCGCCGGCCGCTTCTGCAGGAAGGCGGCGACGCCCTCCTTGTGGTCTTCGGTGGCCATGGCCTGGCCCTGCAGCAGCGCCTCGACCTCCAGCTGTTCGCCCAGGCCGTTGCCGGAGCTGACCGCCAGGCCCTGCTTGATCAGGTCGTAGGCGCGCGTGGGCATGGCCGCCAAACGCGCGGCCGTGGCATGCGCCTCGGCCAGCAACTGGTCGTCGGCGTAGACCTTCCACACCAGGCCGTACTGCAGCGCGTCGGCGGCACTGATCTTGTCGGCCAGCATCACCAGCGCGCGGGCGCGCACGTCGCCCACCATGCGCGGCAGGAACCAGGTGCTGCCGCAGTCGGGCACCAGGCCGATGCGCGTGAAGGCCTGCAGGAAGCTGGCCGATTCTCCCGCCAGCACGATGTCGCAGGCCAGCGCGATGCTCATGCCGGCACCGGCGGCCGCGCCGTTGACGGCGCCGACGATCGGCTTCGGAAACTGCCGCATCGCCAGGATGATCGGGTGGTAGCGTTCGCGCAGGCCCTGCGCCACGTCGCGCGGGCCGTCCTGCTGCATGCCCGCGCCGGCTGCCAGGTCGGCACCGGCACAGAAACCCCGGCCCGCGCCGGTGAGCAGCACCGCGCGCACGGCGCTGTCGGCCTTGGCCCGCGCCAGCGCCTGGCGCAACCCGGTGAGCAGGTCGTCGTTCAGCGCGTTCAGCACCTGCGGCCGGTTCATCGTGATGGTGGCCGCGCCGCCTTCGGCGGCGTACAGGACTGCGGGTTCGGACATGGGGGTTCTCCTTTGGGTTCAGGCCGCGTCGGCGTCGATGCGCACCAGCATGCGGCCGGGTGATACCTGCGTGCCGGCCGCGGCGCCGAGCTCGACCACGGTGCCGTCGATGGGCGCGTCGATGCGGTGCTCCATCTTCATGGCTTCGATGGCGAGCATGAACTCGCCCTTGCGCACGCGCTGGCCCACGGCCACCGCCAGCTTCACCAGCTGGCCGTGCATGCGGCTGGCGATCAGGCCGTGGCCTTCGGGGTCGTCCACCTCGGGCGGCGACTGGCTGCGGTCGACGAAGGCGGCGCAGATGCCGCCGGCATCGAGCCAGCCGTCGCTGCCCTGCAGCCAGTACAGGCCTGAGTCGTGCGCGCCGTCGACGATCAGCTGCACCTGGTGGCCGTCGTCGCTGCGCACCTCGATCTCGAACTGCGCCTCGCCCACACTGACGCGCACCGGCTCGCCGTGGCGGTAGGCCAGGCGCAGATCGAAAAGCTCGTCGCCCACCGCCAGCCGCAGCGGCGTGTCGCGCTGGCCGCTGCAGCTGAACAGCGCCAGCGGCCCGAAGACGCGACTGCGCCGGTGCAGCAGCAGCGTGGCCGCCACCGCGGCCCAGCGCGCATCGGGCACACGCGGCAGCCAGGCGGCGCTGGCCTCGCCCAGCCAGCGCGTGGCCAGCTCGGGCTTGGCGAAGGCCGGCGCCGACAGCGCCTGCAGCAGATAGTCGCGGTTGGTGCGCAGGCCCAGCACCGCGCTGCCGGCCAGCGCGAGCAGCAGCCGGCCGCGCGCCTGCTCGCGGTCGGCGCCGTAGGCGATGAGCTTGGCGATCATCGAGTCGTAGTAGGGTGGGATCTCCGGCTGCGCCACCAGGCCATGGTCGATGCGGATGCCCTCGCCGGCCGGCACGGTCCAGTGCAGCACGCGGCCGGCCTGCGGCGCGAAGCCGTTGAACGCGTCCTCGGCGCACAGCCGCGCCTCGATGGCGTGGCCCTGCCAGCGGATCTGCTCCTGCGCCAGCGGCAGCGGCTCGCCGCGCGCGATGCGCAGCTGCCATTCCACCAGGTCCAGCCCGGTGATGGCCTCGGTGACCGGGTGCTCGACCTGCAGCCGCGTGTTCATCTCCAGGAAGTGGAACTCGCCGTCGGGCGTGAGCAGGAACTCCACCGTGCCGGCGCCGACGTAGCCGACCTCGCGCACCAGCTTCACCGCCGCGGCGCCGAGCCGCGCGCGCAGATCGGCCGACACGCCGGGGGCCGGCGCTTCTTCCAGGATCTTCTGGTTGCGGCGCTGCGTGGAACAGTCGCGCTCGCCCAGGTGGACGGCGCCGCCGTGCGTGTCGCCGAAGACCTGCACCTCGACATGTCTTGCCTGCTCGACCAGCCGCTCCAGCAGCAGATCGCCGTTGCCGAAGGAGGCCAGGCTTTCCGCGCGCGCCGCCGCCAGCAGTTCGCGCAGCTCGGGGTGGTCGACGTCGTCGCAGCGCCGCATGCCACGGCCGCCGCCGCCAGCGCTGGCCTTGATCATCAGCGGCGCACCGACGCGCCGGGCCTCGCCCAGTAGTGTCTCGATGTCCTGTGCCACGCCCGAATAGCCGGGCAGGCAGGGCACGCCGATACGCTGCGCCAGTTGCTTGGCCGCGGCCTTGTTGCCCAGCGCATCGATGGCCTCGGGCGTGGGCCCGACGAAGACGATGCCGGCCTCGCGGCAGGCGCGCGCGAAATCGGCGTTCTCCGACAGGAAGCCGTAGCCCGGATGCACCGCGCCGGCGCCGCTGCGGCGGCAGGCGTCGATGACACGCTCGATGTTCAGGTAGCTGTCGCGCGCCGGGCCGGGGCCCAGGCGCAGCGCGGTATCGGCCAGCTGCACGTGGCGCGCGTCGCGGTCGGCGTCGGAATACACCGCCACCGTGCGCAGGCCCATGGCGCGCGCCGTGCGGATCACGCGGCAGGCGATTTCCCCACGATTGGCAATGAGAACGGAATCGAACATGTCGCTTTGTCGTCCGCTCAAAGCTCTGAAGCAAGTATCTGACGCAATTGCGCGATGGCTTCTGGTGAGAAGCGGATGGATTGACTCTTCTTGCCTCGCTCCTGTCGCTCATTGGACCCATATGTATCCACCTGCAGGAAGCGACCCTCTGGCGACGAAACCACGCAATAGGTGCAATCGACTTCTGTGTGCTTTGACTCCCTTTGCAATGGCTCTCGCTTTAGCTTTCGAACTACCGCCATTCGCACCTCCTACTGCCAAATCTCGGCTCAGTTCTGCCGCGGGAAGATACCCATCGTCTTGGCGATGATGCCCATCATCACCTCGTCGGCGCCGCCGCCGATCGAACCCAGCCGCGAATCGCGCCAGGCACGGTTGACGCGCGTCTCTTCGACATAGCCCATGCCGCCCCAGAACTGCACGCACCAGTCGGCCACCTCGCGCGCCAGGC
>CAYUPF010000177.1:1350-3892 GCA_964446545.1 uncultured Rubrivivax sp. | reverse complement strand
TAGCCCATGCCGCCCCAGAACTGCACGCACCAGTCGGCCACCTCGCGCGCCAGGCGCGCGCACTTCAGCTTGCACATCGACGCCAGCTGCGTCACGTCGTTGCCGGCCACGTACAGCGCCACCGCCTTGTGGAACAGCGCACCCATCGCCTCGACCTCGGTCTGCAGCTCAGCCAGCTTGAAGTAGATGTACTGGTTGTCCAGCAGCGGCTTGCCGAAGGCCTGGCGTTCGCGCAGGTAGGCAATGGTCTCCTGGATGATCTCGCTGTTCTTGCGCCAGCCGGCCGCCGCCCACAGCCGCTCTTCCTGGAACTGCTGCATCTGGTAGGTGAAGCCCATGCCCTCCTCGCCGATGCGCCAGCGCTGCGGCACGCGCACGTTGTCGAAGTGCAGCTGCGCGGTGTCCGACGAGTTCATGCCCGCCTTCTTCAGCTTGCGCGCCACCTCGACGCCTTGGGTCTTCATCGGCACGCAGATCAGCGTCTTGTTGCGGTGGGCCGAGCCGCCTTCGCTGGTGTTGGCCAGCACGCAGCACCAGTCGGCCTGGGTGCCGTTGGTGGTCCACATCTTGCCGCCGTTGATGACGTAGTCGCCGCCGTCCTTGCGCGCATGGGTCTTGATCGAAGCCACGTCGGAGCCGGCGCCGACTTCCGACACGCCCAGGCAGGCCACGTAGTCGCCGCTGATCGACGGCGCGAGGAACTCCTTGCGCACCTCGTCGGAGCCGAAGCGCGCCAGCGCCGGTGTCGCCATGTCGGTCTGCACGCCGATGGCCATCGGCACGCCGCCGCACTGGATGGCGGACAGGCCTTCGGCAAAGGCCGCGGCAAAGCTGTAGTCCAGTCCCTGCCCGCCGTATTCGACCGGCTTGTTCACGCCCAGGAAGCCGAGCTTGCCCATCTTGCGGAACAGCTCCTTGGCCGGGAAGATTTCGGCCTTTTCCCATTCGGCGATGTGCGGGTTGATCTCGGCCTCGCAGAACTTCTTCAGCGAGTCCTGCAGCGCGATGTGGTCTTCGGTGTAGAGCAGGTGTTGCATGGGGGTTCCTAAGGTCTGGCGACGCCGAACTGCATCGGGCGCAGGTTGCGGGCATCGGCCTGGCGGCAGATGTCGAAGGCCAGGCCCAGCACCTGGCGCGTGTCGCGCGGGTCGATGACACCATCGTCGAGCAGGCGGCCGCTGGTGTAGAAGGCGTCGGACTGGCTGTCGAAGTTGTGGATGATCTTCTTCTCCAGCGCCTGCAGCTCGGCCTCGTCCACGGCCACGCCCTTGCGCTTGGCACCGCCCTCGGCGACGATGCGCATGGTCAGTGCGGCCTGCTCGCCGCCCATCACCGCGGTGCGCGTGCTGGGCCAGCTGAAGACGAAGCGCGGGCCGTAGGCGCGGCCGCACATGCCGTAGTTGCCTGCCCCGAAGCTGGCGCCGCACATCAGCGTGATGCTCGGCACGGTGGCGTTGCTCACTGCCTGGATCATCTTCGAGCCGTGCTTGATCATGCCGGCCTGCTCGCTGGCCTTGCCGACGATGTAGCCGGTGGTGTTCTGCAGGTACAGCAGCGGGATGCCGGACTGGACACAGCCGTGGATGAAGTGCGTGGCCTTGTTGGCGCCGGCCGGGTCGATGGGGCCGTTGTTGGTGATGATGCCGATGGGCTGGCCATACAGCCCGGCATGCCCGACCACCGTGGCCGAGCCATAGTCGGCGCCGAACTCGGTGAACTCCGAACGGTCGACGATGCGGGCGATGATCTCGCGCATGTCGATGGGCGTGCGGTAGTCCAGCGGCATCACGCCGGCCAGCTGGTCGCAGGGGTACAGCGGCTCCAGCGCGGGGTCGGCATCGATGCCGCTGGCCGGCCCGCTGGCGCCCCACTTCAGCCGCTGCAGCAACTCGCGTGCGATGCGCATCGCATCGGCATCGTCCTCGGCCAGGTATTCGCCCAGGCCGGAGACGCTGGTGTGCATCTCGGCGCCGCCCAGTTCCTCGTCCTTGGCGATCTCGCCGGTGGCGGCCTTCAGCAGCGGCGGGCCGGCCAGGAAGGCCTTGGCGCGGCCGCGCACCATGATCACGTAGTCCGACAGCCCCGGCATGTAGGCGCCGCCGGCCGTGGACGAGCCGTGCACCACGCCGACCACCGGAATGCCCAGCGCCGACAGCCGCGCCAGGTTGTAGAACAGGCGCCCGCCGTTGACGAAACCTTCCACCTTGTACTGCAGCAGGTTGGCGCCGGCCGATTCGATCAGCTGCACATAGGGCAGCTTGCTCTCCATGGCGATGGCCTGGGCGCGCAGCAACTTGTCGCCACCCATGCGCTGGATGGCGCCGGCGTCGATGCCGGAGTCGTTGACGGTGATGACGCAGCGCGTGCCGCTGATCGTGCCGATGCCGCTGATGACGCCGCCGCCGGGCACGCTCTTGGCCGGGTCTTCGCGGTCGACCAGCCAGCCGGCCATCGACGACAGCTCCAGCCACGGCGAGCCCGGATCGAGCAGCCGCGCCAGGCGTTCGCGCGGCAGCAGCTGGCCGCGCTTGTCGAACAGCGG
>CAYUPF010000177.1:0-1250 GCA_964446545.1 uncultured Rubrivivax sp. | reverse complement strand
GCGCCTACCGTGCATGAGCCCTCTGCCCAGGCGACGCAAGTCGGCGCGGCGCGCCGAGATCCTGGCGGCGGCGCGCGAGGTCTTCCTTGCGCAGCCCTACGAGCAGGCCTCGATCGTCCAGATCGCAGAGCGCGCCGGCTGCGTGGTCGGCACCATCTACGGCTACTTCGAGAACAAGCGCGACCTGTTCGACGCGGTGCTCACCGACTTCTACGACGCGCTGATCGCCGACATCGAACCGAAGTTCGCGCTGCTCGAAGGCACGGCCGACCGGCTGCGCTACCTGGTGGCGCGGCACCTGCAGATCACGCTGGACGAGGCCTCGTGGCTGCGCGTGTTCGCGCGCGAGGCGATGGACGACACCGGCTACTTCGGCTCCAAGCTGCACCAGCTGAACCGGCGCTACACGCAGTTCCTGATGCGCACCATCGCCGACGGCATCGCGCGCGGCGAGCTGCGTGCCGACCTGGACGTGCAGCTGGCGCGCGACTTCGTCTTCGGCGGCATGGAGCACTGGGTGCGCAACACCGTCGGCCGCGGCCGGCCCGGGGATACCGCGCAGGCAGCGCGCGAGATCACGCGCATGATGCTCGACGGCTGGCGCGCGCCCCACGCCGCGGCCCGCGAGACGGACGCGCTGCGCGGCCTGGAACAGCGCCTCACCCGGCTGGAAAGCCACCTGAAACGCGGCCGGGCGCCGCGCCCCGACAAGGAGACCACGACATGAACGACAAAGTAGTGCGCATCGGCAGCGCCTCCGGCTTCTGGGGCGACACCGCCTCGGCCGCGCCGGCGCTGGTGGCCGGCGGCGACATCGGCTACCTGGTCTTCGACTACCTGGCCGAGGTGACGATGTCGATCCTGGCAGCGCAGAAATCGAAGGACCCGAACGCCGGCTATGCCACCGACTTCGTGCACATCACGATGAAGGCGCTGCTGCCGCAGCTCAAGGCCAAGGGCATCCGCGTCGTCGCCAATGCCGGCGGCGTCAACCCGCTGGCCTGCCGCGACGCGCTGGCCAAGGTGGCGGAGGAACTGGGCGTGTCGATCAAGATCGGCGTGGTGCTGGGCGACGACCTGAGCGCACGCGCCGGCGAGCTGCGCGAGCGCGGCATCACCGAGATGTTCAGCGGCGCGCCCTTCCCGCAGAAGCTGGCCAGCATCAACGCCTACCTGGGCGCGCTGCCGATCGCGCGCGCGCTGGACGCCGGCGCCGACGTGGTGATCACCGGGCGCTGCGTCGATTCGGC
>CAYUPF010000176.1:0-8248 GCA_964446545.1 uncultured Rubrivivax sp. | reverse complement strand
TGCGCCGGAAATGCTTGATGCGACAGAAGAACCGTTCGATGAGATTGCGATGCTTGTAGATCGCCTTGCTCCATCGGACGGGCTGTCGTCGATTGGCGCGCGAGGGAATGGCTGCCTGCGCACCCGCATCGCTGATTGTCTGGCGCAAAGCGTCGGAGTCGTAGGCCTTGTCGGCAACAACGCATCGTGCGGGGCCCGGTGTCCATCGTTTCACTCTCGCATGGTAGCAATCATGAATCGACAGGTTGACCGCAACGACAGCTCCCTGCAAAGAAGCCTGATCACCCACCCACCCGCCGCAAATACCCCAGCACCACCGCCACGATGTGGTCCTCATGGCGCTTCAGCGCCTTCGGCGTCGACAGGTTGCGGCCCAGGATGACCGACAGCGTGTACTGGTTCGACAGCAGAAAGTAGCCCATGCCGTTGAGCGAGATGAACAGGTCCTGCGCCTCGCAGTCGGTGCGGAACACGCCCTTGTCGATGCCGCTGCGCAGCACCTCGCCGATGGTGTCGAGCAGCGGGTTGTACAGCTTCTGGATGTATGGCGACTTGGCAATGTGCTTGCCGCGGTGCACGTTCTCGCTGTTCAGCAGCCCGATGATCTCGGGGTGCTTGACGAAGACGCGGAAGGTGTTGCGCACCAGCCGTTCCATCGCCGCCACCGGGTCCAGGCCGCGCACCTCGATGTCGCGGTGGTTGGTGCGCATCACGCCGTAGATGTGCTCCATCACGGCGATGAACATCTGCTCCTTGCTGCCGAAGTACTGGTACGCCAGGCTGACGTTGACGCCGGCGGCGTCGACGATGCGCTCGATGCGCGCGCCGTCGTAGCCGCGCTCGGCGAACTCGCGCACCGCGCAGTCCAGGATGGTGGCCTTGGTGGCCGCGGCGTCGCGCGGGCGCGCGCTGCGCGGCTTCTTCTTCGTCTCGGGCGCGGGGCTGGTTTTCAACTTAGGGCTCGACGGTCGCTGCGAAAGCGCCGCATTCTGGCAGCGCCTCGGCCCTTTTTTGCCTGTGCTTACGGCTTGATTTTGCTGCTGTACTGGTTGGTGAACACGTCGTTCACCGCCAGCGGCTTGTCGGGCTTGTTGCTGGCGAAGGTGATGTCCATCGTCTTCTGCATCAGCTCGGGCTCGATCCAGCCCAGCCCGTGCTGGGCCGAGCGCTCGGTCACGCACAGGTCCAGGATCTGCGGCATCGTCGCCAGCAGCGTGTTGCGGTCCAGCCCCGGCACCATCTCGACCATCGCGTCGATCGACGCCGTCGGATTGGCCTTGGCGTCGCGCCAGCCCTTGTGCGTGGCGCGCAGGAAGCGCTCCACCAGCTTCGGGTTCTTCTGCAGCAGCTCGTTGTTGACGAAGTAGGTGTGGCCATAGATCGGCAGCCCGAAGTCGGCCCACAGCAGGTTGCTCACATCGCCCTTGCCCAGCACCTTCTCCCAGATGGCGTAGCTGGTGTACAGGTCGAAGGAGCCGTCCACCTCGCCGGCGGCGACGATGGCCTGCTTGCCTTCGGGCTTGACGTTGACCAGCGTCACCGACGCCGGGTCGATGCCGTTGAGGGCCGCGAAGGCCGGCCACAGCACGCGGTGCGAATCGGCCGGCGGCACGGCGATCTTCTTGCCCACCAGGTCCTTCGGCGTCTTGATGTTCGCGCTCTTGCGGAAGAAGACGTTGTTGCCGGCCTTGTCGTAGACCACCGCCACCATCTTCAGGTTGGCGCCCTTGCCGATGGCCGTCAGCACCGTCGGCGCATCGGAGATGCCGACCTCGGCCTGCCCCAGGTCGATCTTCTTGGCCGCATCGGCCGAGCCACTGCCGCGCAGCACCGTCAGGTCGATGCCCTCTTCCTTGTAGTAGCCCTTCTTCATCGCCAGATAGATGGGCGAATGGTCGGCCAGGTGGAACCAGTTCAGCTGCAAGGTCATCTTGTCCTGCGCCGCGGCCGGCAAGGCCAGCGCGAGCGCCAGGCCGGCGGCGAGCCAGCGCAGCGGGTGAACGATGCAGGCCCTAAGACTCGTTCGGTGCATGGCAGTCTCCTGTGAATGTGCGAATGTCAGTCGGTCGTGTCGTCGCGATGCGCCCACGGGGCCACGATGCGCTCCACGGCCACGACCACGCCGTAGAGCGCCAGCCCGAGGGCCGAGATCAGGACCAGCGAGGCGAAGATCGGCGCCGTCTCCATCGTCACGCCGCTGGTGATGATCAGCGAACCGAGGCCGCGCTCCGAGGCCACGAACTCGCCGACCAGCGCGCCGATCACGCTCATCGTGGCGTTGAGCTTCAGCCCGACGAAGACGTAGGGCACGGCGTTGGGGAAGCGAATCTTTTTCAGCACCTGCCAGCGGCTGGCCTTGAGCGTGCGTACCAGGTCCAGCATCTCCGGCTCGGCGCCGGCCAGCCCGACCGCGGTGTTGACCACCATCGGAAAGAAGGCGATGGTGGTGCCGATGACGATGTTGGGCCAGATGCCGTAACCGAGCCAGACGACGAACAGCGGCGCCAGCGCGATCTTCGGCAGCGTGTTGAACAGGATCAGCACCGGCATCACGGTGCGCAGCAGCAGGTCGTTCCACACGATCACCACCGCCAGCAGCACGCCCAGCACGGCCGACAGCACGAAGGCGCCGAGCACCGCGTACAGCGTGGCCAGGAAGTTGGCCGTCCATTGGTAGTTGGGGTCGGCCAGCGCGCGCAGCGCCGCCAGCGGCGACGGCAGGATGTATTCCTTGACGCCCAGCGCCACCACCAGCAACTGCCACAGCGCCAGCAGCGCCAGCATCACCAGCAGGCTGGGCAGGTAGTACGCCAAGGTCGCGCCCGCGCGCTCGGTGAAGCCGGGGCCGGCTGCGTCGTCGGGTGCAGAACGGGCCGGTTTCATGGTCAGCCCATCGGCCGCATCGACAGCCAGTCGGGTGCGGCGCCGCTGGCGAAGCCGGCGCCGCGGTGCAGCGAGCCGATGGCGAGTTCGCCGCGATCGATGCGCAGCCGCACCGCGCCGTGGCTGCGCTGGTACAGGTCCGGGTGCGCGTCCAGGAAGGCCTGCTGCTCGTCCGCGTCCAGCGCCGCCATGCCGTTGACGTAGTGGTGGCCGTTGCGTTCGACGTGCGTGATGCCGAGCAGCGACACCAGCGCCAGATCCTGCTGCAGCGCCAGCCCGGCCTGGATCGTCAGGTCCTCGGCGCTCATGATGTAGCGCTCTTCGCCGGCTTCAGCGTTCCACTTCGCGCAGCGCGCGCGGTTCAGGATCGACTTGTACAGGCCCTTGCAGGTCTTCGACGACACGCCGGTGTAGCCGCGCGCCTTGCCCTGCACGAAGGCGTCGAGCGAATCGTCGGATTCGTCGAGGATCACCGCCTTGTGCGCCGCGAGCGCGCCCACGTCCTGCGCCAGCGCCGCGGCGCGCTTGATCGGCTGCTCGATGAAGATCACGCTGTCGCACAGGCGCTTGAGTTCCGGTTCGGCTTGCATGCGCTGCCACAGCTGCAGCACGCCGTCCACGCTGTCGTACTGCTCGTTGCCGTCGAGCGTGCTGCGGTAGCCGCCGTCGATGCGGTCGAGCACCGAAGCGATGCGCCGCAGCCGCGCCACGTCGGCGTCGACGTTGCCGCAGACCTTGAGCTTGAACCAGCGGTGGCCGTAGGTGGAGACCACCTCTTCCAGCGTCTCGGGCAGGCCGTCGGCTACGCGCTCGCTCTGGTCCTCGCGGAGGATTGGGTCGACCAGGCCCACGGTGTGGCGCGCGGCGATGCGCTCGGCCGGTTGCAGCCCGGCCAGGAAGGCGTCGACGTCGAAGCCCTGCAAATCGGGCGTCAGCGGCGTGATGCGCATGCCGGCCCGGTTGCCGCGGACCACCTCGTGGAAAGGCTGCTGCAGCGCGCGGCACAGCGCATCGAGCAGCGCGCGGTCGACCAGCGCCGGGCCGTAGTTGGCCACCAGGCTGTTCAGCCCCTGCTGCGCACCGCGCGCGATCTGCTCGCGGTAGTGGCGCGCGAAGTGGCCGAAGGCGGTGTCGGCGGCGCCATCCAGGTACAGGCCGCGGGCGATGCGCAACGCGTTGCGCAGCTGTTCGAAGTTGTCCTCGTTGCTGAGATCCGGGTTCTTGTCGAACCACTTCGGCGCCATCAGTTCGGCCGCCATACCCTCGGCACTCGTGCCATCAGCCAGCCGGATGCGCGCGCGCACGAAGGCCTGCGGCGCAGCCGTCAGCGTGACCACGCCGAAGCGGAAGGGCATGCGCAGCGCGACGTCGCGCTCGAACAGATCGACGGACTCGACGGTGAAACTGGATGCGGCGCTCATTCCATCCCCAGCAGCTTGTAGATGCGCCGCGTGTAGATGCCGAAGGCTTCCTGCGTCTTCATGTCCAGCGTGCGCGGGTGCGGCAGATCGATGCGGAAGTTGTCGGCCATGCGCGCCGGCCCGGACGTCATCACGACCACGCGCGTACCCAGGAACACCGCCTCGGAGATGCCATGCGTGACGAAGACGATGGTCTTGCCCGATTCCTTCCAGATGCGCAGCAGCTCCAAGTTCATCTTCTCGCGCGTCAGCGCGTCCAGCGCGCCGAAGGGCTCGTCCATCAGCACCAGCTTAGGGTCGTGCACGAGAGAGCGCGCGATCGCCGCGCGCTGCTGCATGCCGCCGGACAGCTCGTACGGGTACTTGTCCTCGTAGCCCTGCAGGCCGACCATCGCCATCAGGCCGCGCGCACGTTCACGCGCCGCGGCCATCGGCAGGCCGAGTATTTCGGCCGGCAGCAGGATGTTGTCGAGGATGCGCCGCCACTTCAGCAGCAGCGGCGCCTGGAACACCATGCCGATATCTCGCGCCGGGTCGAAGGGGTGCTTCGCAGAGCCGATGCGCACCGTGCCGCCGTCGTGCGTGTGCAGCCCCGCCAGGATCTTCAGCAAGGTGCTCTTGCCGCAGCCCGAGGGCCCGACCAGCGCCACCAGCTCGCCGGGCATGACGTCGAAGCTGGCGTCGGAGATCGCCAGGTGCTGCCTGCGCCCCGCCTTGTAGGTCTTGGTGACGCCGGACAGGTGGATAAAGGGTTCAGCCGTCATGTCACACGTACGTCGGGGAGGGCTGGCGGCGGGTCCGAGTCAACTAAGTAATGGCTTAGTTGAATAGTGCCAGCCGCGTCAGCCGGTGGTTGTGGGGTTTTCCCAGGGCAAGCCGGGTGTCCGGCACCGCCGGCGCCACCGGCAACGGCGTCGAAGCTCATGTGACCCGCGCGTCCTTGGGCACGAACAGCCGCTCCAGCAGCAGCACCAGGCCGTACAGCAACATGCCGATCAAGGTGATCAGGATCACCGCCATGAACATCGCCGGCGTGTCCAGCGTCACCTGCACCTGCAGCATCAGGTAGCCCAGGCCGCGGTCGGAGCCGA
Source organism: uncultured Rubrivivax sp. (assembly GCA_964446545.1). Lineage (GTDB taxonomy): Bacteria > Pseudomonadota > Gammaproteobacteria > Burkholderiales > Burkholderiaceae_C > Rubrivivax. Next base: position 2,853 of record CAYUPF010000176.1, on the reverse strand, counting down.
GGAACTCGCCGACGACGGCGCCGGCCACCGCCAGGATGGCCGCCACCTTCATGCCGGCGAACACGTAGGGCAAGGCGCCGGGCAGCTGGATCTTGGTGAACAGCTGCCAGCGCGAGCCGCGCAGCGAGCGCACCAGGTCCAGCAGATCGGGCTCGACCTCGCGCAGCCCGCGCGCGGTGGTCAGCAGGATCGGGAACACCGCGATCGAAAACGCCATCATCGCGTTGGGGAACACGCCGTACTTGAACCAGACGATGATCAGCGGCCCCAGCGCCACCTTGGGGACCATGTTCAGCGTCACCAGCAGCGGCAGCACCAGCGCTTCCAGCGTCTTCGACCAGGTGAACAGCAGCGCCAGCAGCACGCCCACCGACAGCGCCAGCGCATAGCCGCCGAAGATCTCGGTGGCGGTGACCGCGGTGTTGGCCCACCAGCCGTAGTCGGGCACGAACAGCGCGCGCAGCGTGTCGCCGGGCGACGGCATCACGAACCTGGGCACGTCGCCCAGGCGCACGAACAGGTACCAGGCCAGCAGCAGCAGCAGGTGCGCCAGCACGCCCAGTGCGTACTGCTTCAACTTGCTTTCGGAGTCGTCCATCGGGCCTTGAGCTAGGCGAGCCAGCGCACCAGGTGCGTCGCGACGAAGGCATCGTCGGACAGGTCGGCGTGTTCGCGGCAGACGCGGTCGATCTCGGCCGCCTGCCCCGGCGACAGCGTCTCGTCCGGGTCCAGGCACCAGATGCCCTGCAGCAGGCCCTGGCGGCGCAGCACCTCGTGGCAGCCGGGGATGCAGCCGGCGAAGCCGTTGGCCACGTCGAAGAAGGCGCTGTTGCAGTCGGTGACGCGCGAGTCCAGCGCCAGCAGATCGGCAGGGACCGGTCCGGCGTCGATGGCGGCGTGGATGCGCTGCAGCTGCTCGACGGCACGCTGCGTCCACACGCTCCAGTGGCCGAGCAGGCCGCCGCGGATGCGCAGGCTCACCCGCTCGCCGCCGCGCTGCACCACGTAGGGCACCAGCAGGTCCAGCACGATGTGGTCGTCGTTGCCGGTGTACAGCGTCACGCGCTCCTCGGCGCCAGCCGCGACGACGCCGCGCACCACGTCGAGCGTGCGGTAGCGGTCGAAGGGCGCCATCTTGATGGCGACGACGTTGTCGATGGCGGCGAAACGCTGCCAGAAGGCCGCGGGCAGCGCAATGCCGCCCACCGCGGTCTGCAGATAGAAGCCGATCAGCGGAATGCGCGCCGCCACCGCCGCGCAGTGCGCCACCAGCTCATCCACCGACGCGCCCTTCATCGCTGCCAGCGACAGCATGCCGGCGTGATAGCCCAGCCCGTTGGCGATGTCGGCCTCGGCCACGGCCTGCGCGGTGGGGCCGCACAGCCCGGCGATCAGCACTGCCGGGGCCTCGGTCCATTCACGCGCGGTGCGCGCCGCCATCTGCAGCACCGGCTCGTACAGGCCGACCTCGCGGATCGCGAACTGCGTCGAATGCACGCCGACCGCCAGGCCGCCGGCGCCGGCGTCGAGGTAGTAGCGCGTCAGCGCACGCTGGCGCACCGGGTCCAGACGGCGCCGCGCGTCCAGCGCCAGCGGATGAGCCGGGATGACGGTGCCGCGCCGCAGCAGCGCCAACACCTCGGCAGGCAACTCGGACCAGTGCTTGGGCATAGGGGAAACTCAGTAGCTGCACCCGCGCCAGGCACCGGGTGAAATGAGGAGCCGTTCTCTATACTTTGGCTCACGAAATCACTAGTTGGTGAATTTACTTCAACCGTCGCCCGCAAGGCAACAGGAGTCTGCAATGCTCAAGCACTTCGTCATCGGCACCGTGGTCGCGGCCGCCAGCCTGGTCTCACTCTCGGCGCATGCCCAGCAGAAGCTCGACTTCGTGCTCAACTGGGTACCGGGCGGCGACCACGCGCCCTACTACTACGCCAAGAAGATGGGCTGGTACCAAGAGGCCGGCATCGACCTGCAGATCGAGCCCGGCAAGGGTTCGGCGCTGGCCACGCAGCGCGTGGGCGCCGGCGCCACACCCATCGGCCTGGCCGACATGGGCGGCGTGCTCGTCGCCAAGGGCAAAGGCGCCGACACGGTGGCGGTGTTTAACGTCTATGCCAACTCGCCGCAGGGCATGTACTGGCTGAAGAGCTCGGGCATCACCGGCGTGAAGGACTTCGCCGGCAAGAAGATCGGCAACCCCGCGGCCGACGGCGCGCGCGTGATGTGGCCGGCGCTGGCCAAGGCCAACGGCATCGACCCGAAGTCGGTGACCTGGGTCAACATCGACGCCAACGGCAAGCTGGCGTCGCTGAAGGCCAAGTCGATCGACGTGACCACGTCCTTCTACAACATCCACCACATCTTCCAGAGGGAGCTGGGCGACGACATGGGCTTCCTGGCCTGGCGCGACGCCGGGCTGAACCCTTACGGCAACTCGATCATCGTCAACGCCAAGTTCCTGGCCGAGAACAAGGCCCTGGTCGACAAGTTCGTCAAGGTCACGCAACGCGCCTTCGCCGCCTGCGTGAAGGATCCGAACCCCTGCGTGCAGGCGCTGGTTGACGCCAACGGCGCGCTCAAGTTCGACAATGAACTCACCAACTGGCAACTGGTCGAGAAGCTGATGAGCGACAAGTACTCGCGCGAGGTGGCGCTGGGCATCCACGACGATGCGCGCATGGCGGCGGACTACGAGCTGGTGCGCGAATACATTGGCCTGGACAAGACCTTCGACGTGAAGACCACCTACACCAACGAGTTCCTGGACCGTTCGGTGAAGATGACGAAGTAGGCCTCCGCGATTGTTTGCGGCGCCGGACGAACCGACGCCCTCTTCCTCCGAGTGCC
>CAYUPF010000175.1:0-8255 GCA_964446545.1 uncultured Rubrivivax sp. | reverse complement strand
GGCTCATGCGACTGCGAACTGGCATGACTACGGCCGCACGCGGTCGATGCGCAGCTCGATGCCGTTGCTGCGGCCGGCCAGCGGCGGGGTCTGGCCTTCGAGGTCGCCGCGCTGCGGCATGGCATCGCCACTCTTCGAGATGCGCGCGCTGACCACCACGTTGGCAAAGCCCGACAGCTTCAGCTCCGGCGACATGGCCATGTTGTCATCGAGCGTGAAGTTCAGCGGCAGCTCGGCGGCGCTGCGCTTCAGGATCGCCAGCGGCAAGCGCGGGCCCTCGGCGGCGCGGGCGAAGACGAAGAGCGTGTCACCCGGCGCCACGCGTGCGGCCAGCGCCGGCGCCAAGCTGACGCGGCCGCTGATCGACTTGACGCCGGCCGTGGGCGCAGCGGCGGAGGCCGCCGTACCGGCGACGGCAACACTGCCGCCGGCCGCGGCACGGGCGTCGGCGATGCTCTGGTCCAGGCTGCGTGCGAACTCGCTGTCCTGCGGCGCGCCGGCGCGTGCGCGGCCCCAGTAGCCGATGGCACCGGTGTAGTCCTTGCGGTCGAAGGCGGCGGTGCCGGCCAGCGCCAGTGCCTTCAGGTTGGATGGATCGTTCTGCAGCGCCTGCTCGATCAGTCGCAGCGGCTCGCCCTGCAGGTTGCCGCCTTGCTGCATGGCCAGCACGTCGGCCTGGTCGACGAGGATCTGCGCATCGCCCGGCATCAGCTGCAGCGCGCGTGCAAAGGCGCGGCTGGCCTCGGGGTAGCGCTGCATCACCGCATAGCTGCGCCCGAGCATGACCCAGCCCTCGGTGTCAGCGATATTGCCGGGCGGCTGCTTGTCCATGCGCTCGGCCAGCTTGGCGACCATGGCCTCCACCTCCTGCGGTGTCGGCTCGCCCGGCGTGGCGCGCGCCTGCGGCGATATCGCTGCCGGGTTGCCGATGGACGCGTACAACCCCAGCACCAGCAGCGGCACCGCCACCGCCAGCAACAGCAGGGTCGCGCGCGGCGAGCCGGTGCGTACCGGTGCCGTGGCCACACTTTCTTCCTCGAGCACGCGGCGCTCGATCTCGGCGCGTGCACTGCGGTGCTGTGCGGCATCGAGGTTGCCCTGCGCCAGGTCCTGGTCGAGTTGCTGCAGCTGTGTCTTCAGCACCTGCAGGTTCGACTGGCTCGCGCTGGGTGCGGCCGAAGGCGGTGGCGGCCGCCGCAGCGCGCCCAGCACCATCCACAGCGCCAGCAACAACAACGCGGCTGCAATCGCCCAGAACAAGGCCATGTTCAGCGCTTCTCCTCGCCCAGCAGCTGGCGCAGGCGTTCGCTTTCGGCGGCCTGCAGCGGCGCCGGTGCCAGGCGACGGCGTCGGCGGATGTTGAGAACCAGAGTCAGCAGCGCCGCGCCCAGCAGCAGGAAGGGCCCGCCCCACAGCAGCCAGGTGCTGCGCTTGACCGGCGGACGGTAGAGCACGAAGTCACCATAGCGCTGCACCATGAAGTCGAGGATCTGCGCTTCGCTCTGCCCCTGCTGCAGCTTCAGGCGGATCTGCTGGCGCAGGTCCACCGCCAGGTCGGCATGCGAGGCGGCGATGGTCTCGTTCTGGCACACCAGGCAGCGCAGCTCCTCGGCGATGCGCATCACCTTCGCCTCCAGCACCGGGTCCTCGGCCAGGGGGCGGGCTTCCTGGGCTGACACAGGCACGCTGCACAGGGCCAGAAACAGCGGGGCGAGGAGCCGACCCAACCAAGCGGACACCGCGGATCCGGCTTTGCCGGGCCGCTGGTGTCGCCAGCCACGAGGACGCGGCCGGCGCTCGCAGGCCGCTGCGGGGGTGAGCCGCTCAAGCATCGAGCTTCTTCACCAGCGGCAGGATGGTGTCGCGCAGCACGTCCGGCGTGATCGGGCCGATGTGCTTGAGGCGGATGGTGCCGGTCTTGTCGATGACGAAGGTCTCGGGCACGCCGTAGACGCCGAAGTCGATGCCCACCAGCCCTTGCGTGTCGGACAGCGACACCACATAGGGGTTGCCGTGCTTGCCCAGCCAGGCCAGCGCGTCCTCGCGCTTGTCCTTGTAGTTCAGGCCGTAGATCGGCACCGCGCCGCTGCCGGCCAGTTCGACCAGCAGCGGGTGTTCGACGCGGCAGGCCACGCACCACGAGGCCCAGACGTTGAGCAGCCAGACCTTGCCCTTCAGGTCCTGCAGCGACATCTGCTGTTCGGGTGCATCCAGCCGTGCCAGCTGGAAGGCCGGCGCCGGCTTGTCGATCAGCGGCGAGGGCACCTCACGCGGGTCGAGCTTGAGCCCCAGCGCCAGGAAGCCCAGCAGCACGGCGAACACGATCAGCGGCAGCAGGTAGCGCTTCATGGGGTTGCCGCCAGCGCGGTCAGCGGGCCCGGCGCGGCCACGCGCGCCTTGGCGCGGTAGCGGCGGTCGAGCACGGCGAGCAGCCCGCCCAGCGCCATCAGCACGCAGCCGCCCCAGATCCAGCCGACCAGCGGCTTGTAGTACACGCGCACGCTCCAGGCGGTGGCGCTGAGCGGTTCGCCCAGCGACACGTACAGGTCGCGCGTGAAGCCGCGGTCGATGGCGGTCTCGGTCATGGGCATGCGCGTGACCAGGTAGTTGCGCCGTTCCGGGTGCAGCGTGGCCAGCGAACGGCCGTCGCGCGTCAGCTGCAAGGTGCCGCGCGCGGCCACGTAGTTGGGGCCGCGGCGCTCGTGCACGCCGTCGAAGCGCACGCGCATGCCGGCGATCTCGGTGCTTTCGCCGGGCTCCATGCGCAGGTCCTTCTCGACCTGGAAGCCGTTGACCACGGTGACGCCGATGACGAACACCGCCACGCCGAAGTGCGCCAGCAGCATGCCGTACCAGCTGCCGGGCTGCTGCGCCATCCACGCCCGCCAGCGCGACAGCGGTTGCTCGCGCAACTTGAGCCAAAGGGTCAGCAGCGCGGCGCTGGCCACCCAGATGCCCAGCAGCAGGCCGAAGCCGATCATCGGCGTCCAGTGGCCCAGCACGAAGGGCGCGATCACCGCGCTGAGGCCGCTGAGCGCCAGTGCCCAGCGCAGCTTGCGCGCCAGGTCGCCGACCTGCGCCGAACGCCACTTCGCGATCGGGCCGATGCCCATCAGGAACAGCGCCGGCGCCATCAGCGGCACGAACACCGTGTCGAAGTAGGGCGGGCCGACCGAGATCTTGCCCATGCCCAACGCGTCCAGCACCAGCGGGTACAGCGTGCCCAGCAGCACGGCCGAGGCGGCCACCAGCAGCAGCACGTTGTTGGCCAGCAGCGCCGATTCGCGCGACACCAGGTCGAAGCTGCCGCCGGTGCCGACCTGCGGCGCGCGCCAGGCAAAGAGCAGCAGCGAGCCACCGACCACCAGCGCCAGGAAGCCGAGGATGAAGATGCCGCGCGCCGGGTCGGACGCAAAGGCGTGCACCGAGCTCAGAACGCCCGAGCGCACGATGAAGGTGCCCAGCAGCGACAGCGAGAAGGCCAGGATCGCCAGCAGCGCGGTCCACATCTTGAAGCCGCCGCGTTTCTCCGTCACGGCCAGCGAATGGATCAGCGCCGTGCCCACCAGCCAGGGCATGAAGGAGGCGTTCTCCACTGGGTCCCAGAACCACCAGCCACCCCAGCCCAGCTCGTAATAGGCCCAGAAGCTGCCAAGCGCGATGCCCAGCGTGAGGAAGCACCAGGCGACGGTGGTCCACGGCCGCGACCAGCGCGCCCAGGCGGCGTCCAGGCGCCCCGACAGCAGCGCTGCGATGGCGAAGGCGAAGGCGACGACGAAGCCGACGTAGCCCATGTAGAGCATCGGCGGGTGGATCACCATGCCCGGATCCTGCAGCAGCGGGTTCAGGTCGCGGCCGTCGGGCGCGGCCGGCAGCAGCCGCTCGAAGGGGTTGGAGGTGAGCAGCGTGAACAGGATGAAGCCGCAGCTGATCAGCCCCATCACGCCGAGCACGCGCGCCAAGGTGCGCTCGTCGAGCTGGCGGGAGAACAGCGTCACCGCAAAGGTCCAGCCGGCGAGGATCAGCGACCACAACAGGATCGAGCCTTCGTGGTTGCCCCACACCGCGGTGAACTTGTAGACCGTCGGCAGCAGGCTGTTGGAGTGGTTGGCCGCCAGCGCCACCGAGAAGTCGTCGGTGACGAAGGCCCAGGTCAGGCACGCGTAGGCGACGCTCATGAACACGAACTGCGCGCGCGCCGAGGGCTTGGCCAGCGCGATCCAGCTGGCGTTGCCGTTGCCGGCGCCGATCAGCGGCAGCACGCTCTGGCTCAAGCCCATGGCCAGTGCCAGGATCAGCGCGAACTGGCCGATTTCGGGAATCATTGCGGTGCCACCTTCATGTCCTTCGGCAACTGGCCGTGGCGCGCCTTTTCCAGCGCTTCGGCGGCCTCGGGCGGCATGTAGTTCTCGTCGTGCTTGGCCAGCACCTGCTCGGCACGGAACACGCCGTCGGGCCCCAGCTTGCCCTGCGCGACCACGCCTTTGCCTTCCTTGAACAGGTCGGGCAGCATGCCGGTGTAGGACACCGGCACACGCTGCGCCATGTCGGTGACGACGAAGTGCACCGTCAGGCTCTGGCCGTCGCGCTTCAGGCTGCCTTCCTCGACCAAGCCGCCGATGCGGAAACTGCGGTCGCGTGGGGCCTCGTTGGCGGCGATCTGCGAAGGGCTGAAGAAGAACACCAGGTTGCTCTGGAAAGCGTTCAACACCAGCATGGCGGCCACGCTCAAGCTGGCCAGCCCGGCCGCGATGGCCAGGCCGCGTCGCGTTCTAGGCTTCATGAATCGGTCTTTCGTCGAGGTCGTTGTCCAGCGGCAGCGCGCGCAGCGCCTTGCGCCGCTGCGCCAGGCCCCAGCATTCGGCGGCGAGCACCAGCGCGCACATGCCGAAGGAGCCCCAGACGTACAGCCCGTAGCCGCCCATGTGCACGAAGGCTTGCATGCTGGGCCAGTTCATGCCGGCTCCAGCGCCTGGCGCGCCCAGCGGGTGTGGCGTTCGCGCTCCAGCATGATGATGCGCACGCGCGCCAGCGCCGCGGCGATGCTGTACATCCAGAAGGCCAGCGTCATCACCAGCATGCCGGCCAGCATGGTCGTGGCCATGCTTGGCGCCTGGGTCAGGCTGACCGACGCGCCCTGGTGCAGTGTGTTCCACCACTGCACCGAGAAATAGATGATCGGCACGTTGACCACGCCCACCAGCGCCAGCAGCGCGGCGGCACGGTCGGCGCGGCGCTCGTCGTCGATGGCGGCGTGCAATGACATGAAACCTATGTACAGAAAAAGCAGGATCAGTTCCGAAGTCAGGCGCGCGTCCCATACCCACCAGGTGCCCCAGGTCGGCTTGCCCCACAGCGCGCCGGTCCACAAGGCCAGAAAGGTCATCCACGCGCCGGTGGGCGCCAGCGCCACCGCCAGCATCGAGGCCAGCCGGGTGTTGAAGATCAGCCCGATCGCCGCCCAGAAAGCCATCGCCAGGTAGATGATCATCGACATCCAGGCCGCGGGCACGTGCACGAAGATGATGCGGTAGGAGTCGCCTTGCTGGTGGTCGGTGGGCGCGACCCCCAGGCCGATGACGAGGCCCACCACCGCCAGCAGCAGCGCCAGGCCCGCAAACCAGGGCACGGCGCGTCCGGCCAGCGGGTAGAAGCGTTGTGGGGCGGCGTAGCGGGTCCAGGACATCAGCCTGCTATTTTGCCTTGCGGCCTGCAATGCCCTTTGACGGCGGTCTATTCCAGCGCGATGCGCAAGGCCGCGGCGGCGGCCAGCGGCGCCAGCACCAGGGCGGCCAGCAGCATGGCCCCCAGCAGCGAAAAATGCGCGGCCACGCCCAGCCCGGCCAGGCTGGCCTCGACCGCGCCGGCGCCGAAGATCAGCACCGGCGCGCACAGCGGCAGCACCAGCAGCGACAGCAGCACGCCGGCGCCGCGCAGGCCCACGGTCAGCGCCGCGCCGATGGCGCCGATCAGGCTGAGCAGCGGCGTGCCCAGCAGCAGCGACAGGAAGAGCACGCCGGCGGCCTCGCTGCCCAGGTCGAACTGCAGCGCCAGCAGCGGGCTGATCAGCACCAGCAGCAGCCCCGAGGCCAGCCAGTGCGCCGCCGTCTTGGCCAGCACCAGCAGCGCCAGCGGCGTCGGCGACAGCAGCATCTGCTCGAGCGTGCCGTCGGCATGGTCGTCGGCGAAGAGGCGCCCCAGCGCCAGCATCGACGCCAGCAGCGCCGCCACCCAGACCACGCCCGGACCCATGCGGCGCAGCACCCCGAATTCCGGGCCCACGCCCAGCGGGAACAGCGCGGCGACGATGACGAAGAAGACCAGCGCGCTGCCGGTGTCGGCGCGGCGGCGCAGCGCGATGCGCAGGTCGCGCTGGAACACCGCGAACAGGGCTGCTGTCATGTCACAGCGCCAGCACCACCTGCGGCAGGTGCTCGCTCAAGCCCACCGGCTGATGGCTGGTCAGCACCACCAGGCCGCCGCGCTGCAACTGGCCTTCGATCAGCCCCAGCAGCCAGGTGGTCGCCGCAGTGTCCAGCGCGTTGAAGGGTTCGTCCAGCACCCACAGCCGCGCCGTGCCCAGCGGCAGCCGCGCCAGCGCCGCGCGCCGGCGTTGGCCCTGCGACAGCGTGCGCGTGGGCACCTGCTCGCGCCCGGCCAGCCCGGCATCGGCCAGCGCCTGCCGCGCCGCGGCCTCGTCCGGCGCACTGCCGCCCAATCGCGCGGCGACCAGCAGGTTTTCCAGCGGCGTCAGTTCGTCCTTCAGCGCCGCCGCATGGCCCAGATAGACCAACTGCTGGTGGAAGACCTCGCGCACCTGCGGCAGTGCCTGCCCCTGCCACAGCACCTGGCCCTGGGCCGGCGCGAGCAGGCCGCACAGCATGCGCAGCAGGCTGGTCTTGCCGGCACCATTGGCGCCGGTGACGCGCAGCAGCTGGCCCGGGGCCAGCGTGGCACTCAGTCCGCGGAACAGCCACCGCCGGCCGCGCACGCAGGCCAGGTCGCGCAGTTCGAGGGCGGGTGAGGCAGGGGACGGCATGCGGCTCGGCGGATGAGATGCGCCATTGTCAACGTAAGCACAAGGGGCACTGCGGCGCGGCCGCGGCCGCATCAAAATCGAGGCAGGGAGCTGAAGATCATGAAGACGATAAGCATTCAAGCCTTGGCGCTGGTGCTGGCGCTGGCCGCCGCGGGCTGCGCCACGCACAAGCCGCAGGACATTCGCGCCGGCCAGAGCGAGGCCGAGTTGCTGCAGCTGATGGGCAAGCCCACCGGCCGCTACCCGGGGCCGAACGGGCAGACGCGCATCGAGTTCGCCACCGGGCCCTACGGCCGCACCACCTGGATGGTGGATGTCGATGCCGCCGGCAAGGTGCTGGCCTGGGGCCAGGTGCTGAACGAGACCGCCTTCACCTACGTGCAGCTCAACTTCCAGGGCCAGGACCAGGACTGGCTGCGCTACACGCTGGGCCGGCCTGGCGAGGTGCGCGGCGGCGGCTGGCAGGGCGGGCAGGTGTGGTCGTGGCGCTACCCCAACAACCCCGAACAATGCCTGTGGTACCAGGTGTCGATCCTCGACAGCGGCAAGCTGCGCGATGGTGGCGCCTATGGCACCGACCCGCGCTGCGATCCCGGCGATGGCCCAGGGCGACGCTGATGGCTCATATCACACTGCACGGCATCCCCAACTGCGACACCGTCAAGCGCGCCCGCGCCTGGCTGGCCGAACAGGGCGTGGCCTATGACTTCCACGACTTCAAGAAGGCCGGCGTGCCGGCGGCGTTGCCGCACTGGATAGCTGCGCTGGGCTGGGAGCGGCTGCTCAACCGCGCCGGCACCACCTGGCGCAAGCTCGACGAGACGCAGCGCGCGGCCGTGACCGATGCCGCCAGCGCTGCCGTGCTGATGCGCGCGATGCCCAGCGTCATCAAGCGGCCGGTGCTGCAGTGGGCCGACGGCAGCTTCAGCATCGGCTTCGACGCCGCCGACTGGGCGCGGCGCCTCAAAGGCTGAGATCGAAGAAGGCGCGGGCCGACACCTGGCCGTTGATGCGCAGGTCCAGCTCGTGGCGGCCGGGGTAGTAGCGGCGCGTCGTCACGGCGCGCATCGAATGGCGCTTGTGCAGCGTGAGCTGCTCATGCGCGCCCAAGGTCAGCGACCAGCCCTTGAAGACCTTGGGCGTGCGTTCGCCGCTGGCCTTGACGTGGTGCACTGCGTAGTCGATCAGTAGCGCCTGCGCGCGCGCCGCGGTCGAG
>CAYUPF010000174.1:0-8289 GCA_964446545.1 uncultured Rubrivivax sp. | reverse complement strand
CCCCTAACTTCATCTGAAGTGCTGTCGCGCCCCATTTGGTGGAGCCAGGATCCTGCCGTCCTCGATGCGGACGATGTGATGGGCATGGCGCAGGGCCTCAGCTCGGTGCGTGATGATCAGCAACGTGCGCCCAATGAAGCCGGCCTCGATGGCGCCACGGATTCGGCCTTCCAAGTCTGCGTCAAGGGCACTCATCGCCTCGTCGAGCATCAGGAAGTTGGGGTCGCGCAAGACAGCCCGCGCCAACCCGAGCCGTTGGCGCTGACCGCCGGAAAACCGCAAACCCTGCTGGCCGATCCAGGTGTCGTAGCCTTCGGGCAGCGACTCGATGAAGTCGGCAATGCCGGCGATGCGCGCGGCCTCGACAACCAGCTGGTCGGTGGCGTTGCTGTCAGCCATGCGGATGTTGTCGATCACGGTGCCCTCTACCAGATCGACGTCCTGGCCGGCCACGGCGAGTTGAGCGAGCCAATCGGTGCGCCTCACCTCATCGAGCGGCGCATCATCGATCCAGATCGTTCCCGACGATGGCCGGTATAGGCCTAACAGCAGGTTGATGATGGTCGTCTTGCCGGCTCCGCTGGGGCCTGCCAGCGCCGTGGTCTTTCCTGCAGGGATCTCGAAGCTGACATTGTCGAGCACCGGCGTGGACTCGGGTTGGTAGCGGAAGCTCACGCGGTCGAATCGGATGCCCTTGCGAATCGAAGGCAGCGGGCGGTGCCCTGGCGCCGAGTACTCCTTGTCGTCTTGCCGCAGCATCGCTTGCACCGATCGCAACTGCGGTTCGATCTGCGCAAGGTACAGCAGGTTGCTCTCGATCTCCCGCGTGTAAGGCTGCAGGCGGTACAACAGGGCCACGGCGGCAAGCGTGGTTGCGAAGCTAGTCTGCCAGAATCCGGTGCCCGCGATGATTACGCTAAGGGTGGCGAGGAAGCCAACCTCTGTCAGCGGATGCAGCAACGCGGAAAGGCGTGTGAGCGCGATCGACGCCTGGCGCGCTTCGGCCGAGGAACTGACGAAACGCTGCTGGTGTTGCGTTTCCTGCCCGTAGGCTCGTATCGTGCGCAAGCCCTCCAGGGTCATCAACATGTGCTCACCGAGTTGCTGATGCACCTTCTTGACCCGCCTGCCGAGGTCCTGCGCCGGCCGGGACAGGCGACGCAGACCGAGCGAGATGAGCGCCGCCCCAATGACAGCCGTCAATGTGATCTTCCACGACAGCGCGAGCAGGAAGCCGGCAAAGACGGCGACCGAGCAGGCACTGATGATGATTCGTGTCAGGCTGCTGTACGCACCCGCCACCAGCCACGATTCGCTGCCCAGCACTTCCATGAGCTGCGCCTGTTCGTGTCGCTGCATGAAGGCATAGGACACGGTGAGGTACTGCGCGTGGATCAGGTTCCTGGCCCTTTCGCTGATCGTCTCGCTGATGTAGGCGCTGATGATATTGTTGGCAAAGGCCAGGGCGCCGCGCGCGATGATCAGCAGCAGGATGACGCCGGCCATCTGCGTCGACGAGCCGAACCATCCGGCCACGGCATCCAGTACGCGGCCCAGGGTGCCGCCCACCGTCGCCGCCTTGTCGAGCTGACCCGTGGCGGAATAGAAGAACAAGATGATGAGCGTGATGCCCATAGTCTCGGCGAAGGACGCCCCCAGCCCCAGCCCGATCAACGTCGGGGTCGCCCAACGCGGCTTCGGCGTGAGCCGAAGCAGGTGCCGCAGGTGATCAAGCGCGGCTCGCCGGGCCTGTCCGGATTGCGTTTGTTGCGCCGTGTCGGCCGCAGGGTCATCGCCTGGCACTAGCTGCGCCTCTGCCTGATCACGGCACCGGTGAAGGCTTCAAGCCGCAAGCTGCGCATCGAAGTAGGCGATGGTTTGCGCCAGGCCCAGGTCCAGCGTGACTTTCGGCGACCAATCCAGCTTCGCCTGGGCCAAGGCAATGTCCGGGCAGCGCCTCTGCGGGTCGTCGGCGGGCAGTGGCCTGCGCTCGATCTTCGAGCGGGAATTGCACAGTGCTACGACGCGCTCAGCCAACTCCAGAATCGTGCACTCGACGGGGTTGCCCAGGTTCATTGGGCCAATTACATCGTCCGAGGTCTTCATGAGCTTGTACAGCGCGTCCACCATCTCGTCGATGTAGCAAAACGAGCGCGTTTGCGAGCCGTCGCCATAGATCGCGATCGGCTCGCCCCTGAGGGCCTGGACGATGAAATTCGACACAACGCGGCCGTCGTTGACATGCATGCGCGGGCCATAGGTGTTGAAGATGCGCGCCACCTTGATGCGCAGGCCGTGCTGGCGGTGGTAATCGAAAAACAGGGTCTCGGCGCAGCGCTTGCCTTCGTCGTAGCAGGCGCGCGGGCCGATGGGGTTCACGTTGCCCCAGTAGCTCTCGACCTGCGGGTGCACTGACGGATCGCCATAGACCTCCGACGTCGAGGCCTGCAGGATCCTGGCCTTCACGCGCTTGGCCAGACCCAGCATGTTGATCGCCCCGTGCACACTGGTTTTCGTGGTCTGCGCCGGGTCGTTCTGGTAGTGGACGGGTGACGCCGGGCAGGCCAGGTTGAAGATTTCGTCGATTTCCAGGTACAAGGGAAACGTGACGTCGTGGCGGATCAGTTCAAAGCGTGGGTTGTCCATCGCGTAGTCGATGTTCTGCTTCGTGCCGGTGTAGAAGTTGTCGACACACAGTACCTCGTAACCCTCGTGCAGCAGGCGCTCGCACAGGTGCGAACCAACGAACCCGGCGCCGCCGGTGACCACAGCGCGCGGTCGAGTGCTGTTTTTCATCGCGACCTCATGCCTCCTGTTCGTTCACTTCCATGTTCCGCATCCAGCGCGGCAAAGACGGTGCCGGATTGTGCGGCGTCAGACCTCGCCTTGCCACGCAACATCCTGCTCAACTTCGAGCGAATCCTTGTCGTCATCTCCAGGGGCATGTCCTTGAGCAGGACGGCGGTCGCCACTGGCGCAGGACAGCGCAGTATCAGGCGCACCACGGCGGGCAGTTGCCCGAAGCCGCGCCGCGACATCGCATCCTGAATGATCCAGTGCGCATAGTTGCGCAGGCCACTGCTCAGTGCATCCCCATGCTGGGGGTGGCGGCTACGCATCTCGTCAACCACCAGCATCCACGATCGAAGCATTCGCGGCCGGTTGCTGGACATGTTGTTGGGAAGGTGGCGATAGCCGACCAGGTGCTCGGGCACCACGGCGAAGGGATACTTTTCCGCGATACGGCATTGCAGCAGGTAGTCTTCGCAGCCCTGCGCATCCGCCGCTCGCAATGCTGTTTCGAACCCGTTGGCATCGATCAAGGCCTGCCGCCTGACCAGCACGACACTGCCGTTGCCGACGAAATTGCCGGTGAACAGCTGCGCCAGCACATCGCCCTCGCAGTGCGGCACGGCCCACCGGCTGGTCACCACGCCGTCGGCGTCGATACGCACACTACCGCAGTACACGAGGCCCACTTTCTTGCCACCCGCCCGCAGGGCATCGACCTGGCGCTCGATCTTGCGCCGTGCCCACAGATCATCCGCATCCAGGAAGGCGATCAGGTCGCTTTGCGCGCGACGCCAACCGGAGTTGCGCGCTGCGGCCAGGCCGGCGTTGTCCTGATCAAGGATCTGCACGCGGTCATCGACGGCCGCATGCTGCTGTGCGATCGCGCGGGTTTGGTCGGTCGAGCCGTCATTGACGACGATGATTTCAAGCGCCCGGTGTGTCTGCGCGCGGGCGCTGCGCAAGGTCTCGTCCAGAGTCGCCGCAGCGTTGTAGGCAGGGATCACGACACTGACCAGGGGGGCGGAAGTCAACGGTTGGCCTCCATGCGCGCGATGAAGTCGGCGAGCGTCCAGTTGCCTTGCACCTCGATGCGTGGCAAGTGCTGCGGGTCGCTCGTCAGTTGAGCAACCCCGTCTTGCGTGCCGTACCCGACGCGATAGCCGCACTGGGCGGCGAGCATACGCAATCGCCCATCCGTCAGTCCGAACGGCGCTGCAAGGGTCTCGATCGGTCGGTCGAGCCACTGCTGCAGTGCGGCACGGGACCGCGCCAATTCTTCGACCAACTCGCGCGTGGACAAGCCGTCGGCACCGCGATGCGTGGCCAGGTGGCTACCGAACGAAACCCCTTCGGATGCCAGGCGGACGAGCGTCGCGGCGTCCATCAATGGCGCCGGCTCGCCCAGCTCGCAGTCCCAGGTGGCCGCCTGGCCCACGAGATCGGTCACGACGAAGACCTCGGCGCCGAAGTCATGACTGCGCAATATGGGCCACGCCACGTCGGCAAAGTCCTGGAGACCGTCGTCGAAGGTGATCACTACGGGCCTGCCGACGAATGGGCGCTTGTGCTCGAGGAACCAGAGCAGTTGTTCGGAGGTGATGGAGTGATAGCCGTTGCGGCGCAGCCAGTGCATCTGCGCGCGGAACGCTTCGGGCGATGTCCGATAGCGTGCCAGCGCCACCGGCCCGTCGTTTCCGATTCGATGGTACGCAAGCACCGGGACCTGCGTACGCTGTTCCGTGGTCACGAGCTCTGCGCGGAGCGCGATGGCGCCGCCCCAGACGATCTGGCGGGCGACCTCCGTTTCGAGCTTGGCAGTGATCGGCGCGTATTCGATCTTCGGCGCGGCAGCGGGCTGCTGTGCGTCGACGCGCACGAACAGGTCGATGCCGTAGAGCTCCGTATGCAGCGAGCGCTCGAGCGCGAGTCTCGACGTGGAGGCAAAAACGCGTGCGATCGTCCTCGCGCCCAGGCGGTGTTCCCAGTCGAAGCCGGTATGCGAGGGATCGTCCTGCAGCACAAAGGCATGAGCAATGAGCAGGTGGCCTCCCGGCTTCAGCGCAGCGGCAAACCGCAGTGACACCTGCTGCAGCACTACCTCGCTCTCCAGGTAATACAGAACCTCTGAGCAGACGATCAGGTCGAGATCCTGCGGCAAGGCATCGACCACCAAATCGAGTGGCCGGAACTCGACATTGGCGTGCGCGCGGCAGCGCTCAAGCGCGCGGGCCAGTGCTGCGGCTGAGATGTCGCTAGCAATGAGGTGCCCGACCCGCGGTGCCAACTTCTCGGTGAAGCGGCCCTCCGCGCAGGCCAGTTCCAGGGCGCGCTCTATCGGGCCTTGCGGAAGTAGCGCTAGTTGGCGGGCGTACTTTTCCTGTTCGTAGTCGCTGCCGTAGTTCCAGGGATCTGGCTTCTCGAACAAGTATTCCCAGTAGGCACGCCGATCGCCGCCGTCAGAGATCGCCAAGCGCCGCCCTGCGTCCGCTGGCGAATCGTGTGTCTCGCGCGGCAACTTTGCGATGCTTCGTGTGGCTTCCCCGCGAATCGCATCGAGGCACTCTCGATGACTGTGCGCGAGCTGCGAAGGACCTGCGGCGCCTACCAAGGTTGCTCGCATGACGCTGCTCAGTGCGCCTCGTGGGCGGGAGTGCCAACTCGCCGTCCGCGCCGTGCCTGCGGCTCCGCGCAGAGCAGATCCTAGGCTGGCCGGTGTCAGTGATCGCAGAAGTGCTGGACCAGCGCTGCGGGCGACGCGCTTCACATCCAGGTGCCTCAGTGCGAGCTCGAGCCAATCGCGGGTTGTGATCGTGCCCAGCGCGCCGAGGTCGTAAAGCGCAAACACCTCATCGTCGTCGCACAAATAAACATACAGACGGTCGATGCCCGGCGGCGGTATCACCGGTGCTGGATCATGCAGGTTTACTCGCAAGCCCAGCGTGAGCGACAAGGGGCGATGATCGGCGAGGTCATCGTAGTCGAGCACGGCGCGCTCGAATCGATACTGGATGCGGCGAGTGGCGAGTGGGTCGCTCCAGATCGTGCCGAGCTGTGAGAGCAGGGCTGTCACCCCGGGGCCGAACTCCGGCCAGCGCCGGGCAATCTGCTTCGGCACGGCGCGCAGCCCCACCATCACACCGTCGAGCAGCACATCGACGATCGGCTGTGCGCACTCTAGCGTGGGCGCCAAGGCAACGAGGTGTTTGAAGGCCGCGACCCCGCTACCGCCGCGGCCGCAGTCGAATGCCGCGCACCAGAGCGCGAAGTAGGCATGGGCCAGCGCAGCGCTGGCGCCCTGCGCAATGGTCGCGCTGCCCAGATGCGCCACCGGAACGTTGGTGAGGCGACCGTCCGCGGCGAAGCCGCGCCTGATAACCGTCCGCGCATCGGTGAGCATTCGATCAACGTCCTGCGTCAGCGAATGTGCGCTCGCCCGGTAGAAGCTCAGCGCCTGATCGACGTGCACCCACGTGCCGCCCAGGCGCGCCGCGCGCTGCCAGAGGTCCCAGTCCTCGCACGTTCGCAATGTGGTGTCGAAGTCGCCGGCGCGTGCAATGAGGTCGCGCTCGATCAGGATGGCATGGATCGCCGCGGCACAGGAACCCATGAAGGCCTCGAACGGCGCCTGTGCGATGTGCGCGCTGCTGCGCGTCGGGCTCAGTTCGCCATCCGGCATCACGCGACGATAGCCGCAGTACGCCGCCACAGCGCCGGGCGAGTCGCCCAGCGCTGCGTTCATCAACTCGAGGAAGCGAGCGTCGATCCAGTCGTCGCTGTCCAGGAACAGCAACCGCTGGCCACGGGCTTGTGACAGGCCGATGTTGCGCGCCGCCGCAGCGCCCACGCCGGGGCCCTGCAGGCTGACGAAGCGGGCATCGCGCTGCGCGTACTGTGCGATCAGTGCGGGGGTCTCGTCGGTCGAGCGGTCATCGACGATGAATGCCTGCCAGTCGGGATCGGTCTGCGCGAGCAGGCTGTCCAGCGTCTGCGCCAGGGTCTGACCGGCGTTGCGCGCCGCAATCACCACCGAGGTTCGCGCTGGGACCCTGTGGCTCATCGTTCGCTGCGCCGCTTGCGCCAGTAGAAGGCGAGGCCGGACAGATAGCCCAGGATCTCTTCCTTGAGGAACCGATCGCCGGCGCTCGGTCCGCGTCGCAGGCGACACCAGAGCCGGCCGGCGTACCAGCGCGGCATGGTCCAGTACGCTTGGCGGCGATTGATGGCCAAGCCCGTGCGCTCGTGCTGCACCAGCAGCGCCGCAGCGTGGCCGCGCATGTAGTGGAAGATCTGGCTGGCAAGGCCCTCCATCGTGCGGCGGTGAAAGTGAAACGCTACTGCGCTGGGCTCGTAGCGGCAGCCAAGGCCGTTGGCGAGCAGCCCGTACCAGAACTCCGAGTCTCCCGAGCAGCCGGCCTGGCCGACATCAAGGCGCTCGTCGAAATAGCCCACGCGCTCGAAGACCTCGCGCCGGAACGCCATGCTCGCGCCCGCACCGATCTCCCACGCGGGAAACACGCCGTGGTCATGGGCGGCAAAGCGCTGTGGCGTGTAGTCCTTGCGCACATAGCCGCGGCCGAAGCTCCAGTGCGTTTCGAAATGGCGTTGCGCCTCGGTGGCCAGTTCAGCGGGCAGCACGAGCCCCGTCACGGCTGCGATGGCGGGGCCGTCGAATGCTGCCACCAGGCGCTCCAGCCAGCGCGTGTGCAGCAACACGTCGTCGTCGGTGTAGGCCACGATCTCGGACGTGGCGCGCCGCGCACCGGTGTTGCGCGCAATGTCCAATCCGGCGCGGTCTTCGCGCAGGTAGATCACCCCGGCTGCCAGGGCCACCTCGCGGGTGCGCTGGTCGCGCGACGCGTTGTCGACCACGATGATCTCGCGCGGCGCATAAGACTGCTGCGGCAGCGAGGCCAGGCAGCGCTGCAGTTCCTCGGGGCGGTCGCGGGTGCAGATCACCACGCTGGCCGAGTGTCGAGGTGTGGCCGCGGATTGCTCCTCGGCTTCGATCGCCGCGAGGACCTGCGCATCGACGCCGCCAACGGTGCCGCATGTCGTTTCGTCATTGACGAACACGTGCCCCATGGGCCGATCACCGCGCCAGTACACGACCATGCCGCGCGGCAACGTGCTCACCAGGTCGTCCTCGGATGCGATGGCGACATGGTGGACCCCTTCGCTGCGATGCAACCCCTCGATCGATTCCGATGCCATAGGCAGGTCCCAGCAAGGACAAGGTGCGCCTCGTTGATCGCCCCATTGCCATTGGCCGTTGCGTGGCGGCTCCGGGGCTCGGGGAATCTTTGCACACATTCGAACCACGAACTCCCCGGAAAACGCGTACTGCCTGAGAAGGCAGTTCGTATTCTCATTCGTCCCGCGTTGCCAGGGATTCTGGGGGTCACGGGAAAAGGCCTGGACGTCCGTGCCCAGCGCGAAGCGCTTGTGCCCGGCCATGTCTTTGCCTTGATGCCAGATCAGTGACTTTTTGAGCTCCTC
>CAYUPF010000173.1:0-8363 GCA_964446545.1 uncultured Rubrivivax sp. | reverse complement strand
GCTGGGACGGCTTTAACCGACGCAAAGGAGCGCGAATCATGAACCGATTGATCTGGCTGGTGGGCGCAGTGGTCATCGTCCTTTTCATCCTTGGGTACTTCGGGTTGCGCTGAGTCGAAGGCATCGCGAGATGCTTTAGTCGTGGAGCACGCGGGTCCAAGCCGCACGGGTGGGTTCGGCATCTGCTAGCGCCGTCACGCCTGGCGCCAAGGCGCTGAGGGATGCGTGGGGCGGCCGCACGGTGGGCGACGGGTGGCGGCTTTCGGCGATGCCCTACGCATCGTGGACGCGCACGGCAGTGGCCCAACTCATCGAACAGTGCCTCGGGTATGCCGCCTGATTCAAGTTCATCGGTGCCTGCTCGATCTGTTCGGTATCGCACACACGGTGCGTCCCGACGGCTACACTGGATCCGGCATTGGCACGTTTCAGCCCATCGTGAGTTCCGGCACCCCCCCCCCCCGCATCGGATGACCCCAAGACCAACCAGCTGCTGGCTGCGTTACCCGATGCCGAATGGCAGCGCTGGCAGCCACAGCTCGAATTGGTGGATCTGCCGCTGGGCAAGGTGCTGTACGAGCCCGGCGACACGCTGAACCACGTCTATTTCCCCACCACGGCGATCGTTTCGCTGTTGTACGTGATGGAAAACGGTGCCTCGGCGGAAATCGGCGTGGTCGGCTTCGAAGGCATCGTCGGCATCTCGATCTTCATGGGCGGCGAATCCACGCCCAGCCGTGCGGTGGTGCAAAGCGCCGGCAAGGGCTATCGCATTGCCGCGCGCACCCTCCGCGACGACTTCACCCGCGCGCCGGTGTTGCACCTGCTGCTTCGCTATACGCAGGCGCTGATCACGCAGATGGCGCAGACGGCAGTGTGCAACCGCCACCATTCGCTCGACCAGCAGCTGTGTCGCTGGTTGCTGCTGAGTCTGGACCGCCTGAAGGGCAGCGAGCTGGCGATGACGCAGGAGCTGATCGCCAACATGCTGGGCGTGCGCCGTGAAGGGGTGACCGAAGCCGCCTTGAAGCTGGCGCGTGCCGGGCTGATCCGTTACGCGCGCGGCCGCATCACCGTGCTCGACCGCCCCGGGCTGGAGCGGCGCACCTGCGAGTGCTATGCGGTGGTCAAGGCCGAATACGACCGCTTGCTGCCCGCGCGGTTGGCGACATAACAGCCCCTGCAGCTGACGCTGGGTGGCGCCCAAGCCCGGCAAACGCGCGACGTGCGGCAATAAAGCTCCGCTTTGTGCGCTGGCAGACGGTCGGATCACGGCGCAGCGCCGAGACTGCAGCGAGCAGCTTGGCCGCGCGGTGCCGCACGGCGGCGCATGAAACTCTCGAAAGCCGTCTTGGCCACCGCACAGAACCACCTGATCGAAATTCTTCCACGGCGGGACCGCGCACGCCTGCTGGCGCTATGCGAGCCGTTTCAGCTGGGGCTGGCCGATGTGCTGTGCGAACCGGGCAAACCGTTGCAGCATGTCTACTTCCCGACCGATGGCTTCATCTCACTGATCAAGCTGGTCGAAGGCAGCCCAGGGCTTGAGGTGGGCATGGTGGGTCGGGAAGGCATGCTCGGCGCGCATCTGGTGTTGGGCGTCGCCGCCTGTCCGTGGCGCGCGCTGGTGCAGGGCAGCGGCGGCGCGTGGCGTGTTGGTACCCGCGCCTTCAGGACCGAGCTGGCGCGCAGCCCGGCGATGCAGCGCTGCATGGGCAAGTATGTCTACGTGTTGATGGCGCAGCTGGCCGGATCGGCCGCCTGCCTGCGCTTTCACCCGCTCGGCCCGCGCCTGGCGCGCTGGCTGCTGATGAGCCAGGACCGGGCCCATGCCGACGCATTCCACGTGACACACGAGTTCCTGGCCTGCATGCTGGGCATGCGCCGAGTAGGCGTCACCGTCGCCGCCAGCGAATTGCAGCGCCAGGGCCTGATCAGGTATCGCCGCGGCGAGCTCACCGTGCTCGACCGCAGCGGGCTCGAAGCCCGGGCGTGCGGCTGCTATGCAGCCGACCGGCAGTGCTACAGCAGTTTGCTGAGCTGACTGGACTCTTTTTTCATATGTATGGAAGCGCACAGAAAGGAACTGGCTGTTGGGCTAGAAGTCTGCATTCGGCTGCCTGTGCCCAACGGCGACCCACCCATGGCGGGCCCGGGCGGACAACGGCATTTCGCGATGTTGCATCGGTTCATGACGAGGGCTCCAGTTGACTTCACTGAACGACAGCGGCCTACACCCCGACGCGTTCACCGCGGCGCAGCGCGTGAAGGCGCATTCGCTGGCGACCTCGGATCTCGCTCCGGGCGACATCGACATCCTGTTCCAAGCCGTCCGGGGGCGCATGGCGCGCGCGGTCGGCGACGGCTTCGCCACAGCCGGTGCAGCATACGGACAGGATCCGGCCGCCCACCTGCGCGACACGCTGCTGGAGTGCCTGCACGCCATGGATCAGCTGCACTCGATGGCCGGACACGAGCGTCGGCGGCTGCAGTCCGAGCTGGACGCCCTGCAGGGTGTGCTGGCGGCGGTGCAGGCCGAACTGGCGAGCACGAAGGTCGGCGAGATCGAGGCCCGGCTGCGCGCCCGGCACGACGGCCTGACGAACCTGGCGAATGCCGCTCTGTTCCGCGAACGTCTCGACACTGTCCTGTCGCAGCCCGGCACGCGACCGTGCGCAGTGTTGTTCCTCGACATTGATCGATTCAAGTCGGTCAACGACAGCTATGGCCACGACATCGGCGATGCCGTGCTGCGCATCGTCGCCAGACGATTGAGCGCGGGCACTCGCACCGAAGATCTTGTCAGCCGGCTCGGTGGCGACGAATTTGCCTGTCTGCTGGCCGGGGTGTCAAGCCGGGTGCACTTGCAGCTCCTGGTTCGCAATCTCTTCAAGGTCTTGGTGAGCCCGTTCAAGATCGGCTCGCTGCTGCTGAGGGTTCGGCCGAGCATCGGCGTTGCCATGTTCCCGGCGGACGGCACGACATCGGCTGATCTTCTACGCAACGCGGACGTCGCGATGTACCTGGCGAAGCAGCGCAAGTCCGGCGTTGCATTCTTCGACGAGCGTCCGACACGCGGCCCGTTGCTCCAACCCGATGCATTGGCTCCAGCAACTCCGGCCGCGGCGTCGGTGGCCCCGAAGGACGAGGACCGGACGTCACGGCTCGATGCGCGCGCCGCACGCACGAGCGCCGATATGTCTGCACCACGTCAGCCATCGTCGTCTGGCCCGGGCGCCCAGGTGGGCCCGGCCGTCGACCATTGACATGTCCATCAGCACCACGCGCCCGGCATGGCGCCGGTGAAAAGGAGCGAACCATGAGCATCGGCACCATTCTGCTGATCGTCCTGATCTTGATCCTGGTGGGCGCGCTGCCGACCTGGCCGCACAGCAGAGCCTGGGGTTACGGGCCGAGCGGCGGACTGGGTCTGCTGGTCGTGGTCTTGCTGGTGCTGTTGCTGATGGGACGAATCTGAGCCCGCAGGTGGCGCCGGTGAATCTTCTTCGAGAGGGTCATGGCGGGCGCCGAGGGCTGGTGCTGACACGGGCCCACTGAATCGCTTCCGTCAGCCTGTGATGATGGGGCGAAGCGCGTCGATCTCGCTGACGATGAACTCGAAGAACGCGCTCACACGAGGCGTGTGTCGCAATTGCGGCGTCGTCAGCACGCGCCAGATGCGGCTGAGCTCGGCGACAGGCTCGATCACCCGGACGAGATCCGCTTCGGCGTCGCCCAGGGCAATAGGCAGTGGCGCCACGCCGACCCCTGCCTTGGCCGAGTAGACAAGGCCCAGCACGCTGTTGCTGCGCGCAGCCACGGTGGCGTTCGGCGCCACCTTGTGCAGCCAGGCGGCGATGCGGTGCTTGGCCATGGTGTCGTCGAAGCCGACGAGCGCGTGTTGCGCCATGTCTTCGAGCCGCTGCGGCCGACCGTGGCGCTCGATGTACGCCCGGCTGGCGTAGACGGCCCAGATCGAGTCGCCGATCTTTCGCCCGACGAGTTCGCCATCGTCGGTATCGCCGGAACGAAGGGCCACGTCGGCCTCGCCTTTCATCAGGTCGACGTATTTGTCGCTCATCACGAACTGCACCTGCAGCGCCGGATGCAGGGCGTGGAAGCGTTCCAGCAACGTCGATTGCGTGATGCGGAAGACGATGGGTTCGGGACACGTCACGCGGATGATGCCGGCGACGTCGGCGGCTGCGGTCGCGATGTGTTGCTCGAACGCCGTCACCGCGTGCTCGACGCGCTCGGCGTGCGGTAGCAGCGCCTGCCCGAACTCGGTCAGTCGATACCCGCTCGGCTGGCGTTGCACCAGCGCTTGCCCGATGCGCCGTTCAAGTTCGACGAGCCGCCGCTGCACCGTCGACTGGTCGACACCCAACGCGCGGCCGGCGGCCAGCGTGCTGCCGTGTCGCGCGACCGCCAGCAGATGCTTGAGATCGTCCCAGTCGAAGCCATTCGGGCTATGCGTCATTGCGGCCCCTTCCTGCAGTTTTGCGCCTTACGCTGCGAAGCCCCGGCGCCTAAGCTGACGACATGGACTCATCGATCGACACCGCCATCGACGCCAGCCAAGCGTTCAAGGCCAGTATGCGCGTCCAATGGGACACCGCCGCCGCGGGCTGGAACGCCCACACCGCGGACATCCGCGCCTGGCTGCACGGGCCGACCGACGCGATGTGCCGCATGGCCAGGGTGAGGGCGGGCTTGCGCGTGCTCGACGTCGCAGCCGGTTCTGGCGACCAGACTCTTGCCGTCGCGCAGGCGGTGGGTGCGCAGGGCTACGTGCTCGCCACCGACCTGTCGCCGGCGATCGTGGCGCTGGCGCGGGACAACGCCGTGCGCGCCGGTTTCGTTCATGTCGAGACCCGGGTCGCCGACGGCGAAGACCTGGGCGTCCCCGAGGCCTCCTTCGATGCCGCGGTGTGTCGGCTCGGGCTGATGTTCTTTCCCGATCCGCTGCGCGGGTTGCGGGAGATTCATCGCGCGCTGCGGCCCGGCGGTGGCGTATGCACGATGGTGTTCTCACGCCCCGAGAAGAACCCGTGCCTGACCATCCTCATGTCCACGGCTCTGAAGCACGCGGGCCTGCCGGCGCGTGACCCCTTCCTCGCCGGTGGGCTGCTCAGCCTGGGCCAGCCGGGCCGCATCGACGCCCTGTTCAGGTCGGCCGGGTTCGATGACGTTGCAACAACCGCACTCGACGCAGTGTTCCGCCTGCCCTCGGTCGACCACTACCTCGCCTTCGTTCGCAGTTCGGCGAGCCCGATCCTGCAGATCCTCGGTCCGCTCGACGCGGCTTCGGCAGAAGCGGCCTGGAGCGAGATGCGGCAGCGGTTGATGGCCTTCGCCACCAAGGACGGGTGGGAGGGCCCGAACGAGCTGCTGTTGACGGCGGGACGCCGTCCCGAGGAGGCGACATGAGCCATTCGATGCGCGACGGTCGCATGCACGGATCAGCGAACGCAGCCGCCACCGGGCGCCGGGATTTCCTGCGCGCCGGTGCCAGCGGACTCGCTGTCCTGGTCACCCTATCGTCCGGCCGGCACGCCCATGGGGCGGGCAGCGATCCGCTGCGCATTCTCTGCAGCGGACCGGGTGGCAGCATCCCCGACCTGGTCGCCCGCTCCGTCTGCGACCAGCTGTTCATCATCATCGGTCAGCGGGCCATCGTCGACAACCGGCCCGGCGCTGCCGGCCAGATCAGCGTCGGCGCCTTGAAGGCCGCGGCCGCGGACGGTTCGACGCTGCTGCTGGCGCAGGGCGCCATCGCCACGGTCTATCCGTATCTGTACGCCAAGCTCGCCTACGACCCGGCGGTCGACCTGCAGCCCGTATCGCTGGCCAGCGAGATGCTGCTCGGCCTCGCGGTCGGCCCGGCCGTGCCCAGGGAGGTGACGACGCTCGCCGGATTCATCGCCTGGATCCGCGATCACCCCGAGCGGGCCAACATCGGCTCGCCGGGTACCGGGACCTTGCCGCACCTGCTGGAGGCGATGCTGTTCCGCAAGGAAGGTCTCACGTGGCAGCACGTGGCGTATTCCGGTGGCCCGCCTGCGGTGACCGATCTGCTGGGCGGCCAGATCGCCGCGCTCGCGCTGCCCGAAGGCCTGCTGCGACAGCACCACGCCGCCGGACGCGTGCGAGTGCTTGCCACCTCGGCACAAACGCGCAGCGCCTACCTTCCCGAGGTCCCATCGTTCGTCGAGCAGGGGCATCCCGAGCTCGTCGTCAAGGAGTGGTTCGCCTTCTTCGCCGCCGGTCGGGTGCCGAAGACCACCGTCGAGGCCACATCAGCCGTACTGCGGGAGGCCCTTGCCCGCCCCGAGCTGTCGGCCGCCTTCGCGCAGGCCGGCATGACCCCCGCCTCGAGTTCGCCGGCGACCCTGTCGGCTCGAATCATCAGTGAGCAGCAGTATTGGCAGCCGGTGCTTCGAGCCAACGACATTCGCGCCGACTGATGCCTTGACCAGGTCGGTTGAGGCAGTTCTTTCGCCGCACCTCTGCCGCAACGCATATCGACAGGCGGGATGCACTGTCTGCCTTGTGTCGTCGAGTCCCGCCGGTTGAAGGACCGCAGGGGGTGTGCGGGGAGCAGGTACTCCCCCAGCGCGGTTGGCCGGCAGCTACCTGACACAGGGCCGGCGAGGTGTGGTGGACGGCACCGGACAGACTTTCTACGTCGACAGCGGACATGGGCATGCGCCGCAGCATTGAGGGCTACACACGGAGACCGCCGGAGCGCCCACCCGAACTACCGGCCCGGTCGCGGCACGTCACTGCAGCGTCCTGTCCAGCCAGTTGAAGACGCGCAGTTCCCGCACCCCGAAACCCTTCGGCTCGCAGTGCAGGTCCGCCCCGTCGGCCACCGTGAACGGCACCAGCGTCTTCGGACACGTCAACAGATCGTTGAGCCGACGCGACTGTCCCGGCCAGAAGGCCTCGTTGTCCGGCGCGGTGATCAGCATCGGACACTCGATCCTCCCCGCGACCTCCGTCAGGTTGTAGTCCATCGTCGCCTTGAAGACGTCGTAGTACGAGCTCACACCGTACGGCCTCATTCGGAAGACCATGGAATTCTTGGTGGCAGGGTCCAGCGTCTTGGCCATGTAGCCATCGAACTCGTCCTTGCGGCCAGCCTTCAGCAATTCCAGCATCGGCGGCGGCAAGCTGGCGGTCCACGACGCCGAGACGTCGACCACCCCGGGGTCCGCGATCGCGGCGGCGATCCTCTTCTCGAAGGCGACCGCGCGCGGCACCCAGAAGCCCCCCTGGCTGATGCCCTGAATGGCAATGCGTTTCGGATCGACGCCCGCTCGGCTCAGGGCAAAGTCGACCACCGGCGTAATCACACGCTCCCAATCCGGCCGGAAATGCAGGCCCTGCTTCCACAGCGCGTAGCCCTGCCCCGGCCCGTCGAAGGTGAGGCAGTCGTAGCCCCGGGCCGTCGCCGCCGCCGCACCCCAGCACCACATGTCGAGCGCCGAGCCGTCGCTGCCGTTGACCAGGATCAGCAGGGGCCGCCGCTTCTTGCTGCTCTTTCCCCGGAAGTAGAAGCCGCGCAGTGTGGTGCCCTCGTAGGGAATGCTCACCTGTTCGATCGGCGGATCGGACAGGGCCACCCACTTCAGCCAGCAGCCGTCCATCAGTTGCCAGGCCGTGGTGATGCGCGCCGGGTCACCGGTGCCGTCGGCGAAGTAGGTCGCGCTGTCATAGAAGTTCTGCGCCCACAGATAGGCCTGTCGGGCGCTTTCGACGTGGCCGCCGCTGGCGGAGTCTTCGGCCATGGCGCGGGCTTCATGTCCCGCAGCGATCAAGGCCTGGTACGCGCTTTCGAAGTTGCCGTCTTCGATCTGCCGTGTGAGGTAGAGCACCTTGCCGACATTGCCGCCCTGGTGGTAGGCGCGCCCGAGGCAGGTCAGGAACACGAACTCGAAGGCCGAGTTCTTGAAGAAGTAGGTGGTCTGCTGGGCCGCCAAGGGCGTCGTGGCCAGACTGGTCGCCTTTTGCTCGACACCTTGGGCTCCGGCGCGCCTGCCCGCCAGGCCCGCCCCCAAGCCTGCGGCGATCATTCCGAGGCTGAGCTGCCTGCGCGAGGGCCGCAGCAGCCCGGCCAGCGCGCCGGGATCGCCTCTTCCGGCCGCTTCGTCGCTGTGATCGAAGCGCCTGCCCAGGGGTAAGTGTGCTGCCTCGCGGATTCTGCTCATGACGGTACTGTCCTTGGGATTGGGCCGCCGCCTTGCCGCGGCATGGCTGGAATCGTAGTGCCCGGCGCCGGCGACGTCATGGACTGGGCGT
This sequence comes from uncultured Rubrivivax sp., assembly GCA_964446545.1. GTDB lineage: Bacteria > Pseudomonadota > Gammaproteobacteria > Burkholderiales > Burkholderiaceae_C > Rubrivivax. The sequence goes on along the minus strand of CAYUPF010000173.1, from coordinate 59 downwards.
CCGGAATCTGGACTCGGCGTCCCAGCCCGGGCCTGCACGCGTGCGCGCGACTGCCTAGA
>CAYUPF010000172.1:0-8364 GCA_964446545.1 uncultured Rubrivivax sp. | reverse complement strand
TAATTCAGGCGACATGTAGCCCGACGCCACCATAGACCACCATGAACACAGACGAGCAAGCCATTCGAGCACTTGTGACCAAGTGGCACAACGCCACCGCAGCTGGTGACGTAGAGTCAGTGCTTCAACTGATGGCCGAAGATGTGGTGTTTCTTGTAGCAGGTCAGCCGCCAATGGAAGGTCGAGACACATTCGAGAAAGGGCTTCGCGGGTTGCTTGCTTCGCACCGAATTGTGTCCGCCGGCGAAGTACGGGAAGTAGAGGTCTCGGGAAATCTAGCCTACTGCTGGAGCTTGCTAAACGTTGAGATCACGCCCGCCGGTGGTGGAACCAAGATAGTCCGCTCAGGAAGCGCCATGTCCATACTTCGCAAGCAATCCAATGGCTCGTGGGTGGTGTTCCGCGACGCAAATCTTCTGGCGCTAGCGAAGTGACGCCTAACAGTCTGCCGCCCTCCAAAAACCACACAACTCCGCGCCCCGAAGGGCTTCAGGCCCGATGCAGCTGCACCCCCAACCGCATCCGCAACCCAACCGGCGCCATCGCAAACATCAGCCGCTCGGCCGGCTCGCCGCCGTCGGCCGTGCCGACATGCTCGATGTCGAAGTGGTTCAGCAGCGTCAGCAGCACCATCTTCATTTCCTGCAGCGCCAGGTAGCGCCCCGGGCAGATGCGCGGACCGGCGCCGAAGGGCATGGAGATGCGCTTGGCCGAGCCCGGTGACAGCCCGTCCTCGCCCAGCCAGCGCTCGGGTCTGAAGGCCTGGGCATCGGGCACATGCGCGTCGTCGATGCTGTCGTGGCGCAGCAGGCTGATGACCACCGTGCCCGCGGGCACCGCCACGTCGCCCACCACGGTGTCCTTCAGCGCCTGCAGCGGCATCTGCGGCGCCACCGGCTTCAGGCGCATGGTCTCGTGCATGCAGGCTTCCACGTAGTCCAGCCGCGCCAGGTGCTCCAGCGTTACCGGGGCGCCCTCGGCCTCTTCGGCCATCACGCCGCGCACCTCGGCCGTGGCCCGGGCCAGCGCCTGCGGGTGCCGGTGCAGCAGCCAGATGCACCAGGCCAGCGTGTTGGCGGTGGTGTCCTCGCCGGCCAGCAGCATGGTCAGCACGTTGCCGGCCACCTGCGCGTCGTCGATGCCGCTGCCGGGCTCGTCGGCGGCCACGATCATGGCCTGCAGCAGGTTCTGCGGCGCGGTGCGCAGCGCGGGGTCTTCGGCCAGGCGATGGCGCGCCGCGGCGATGAAGCCGTCGACCGCCTCGTTCACCGCCGCCAGTGCGCGTTCGAGTTCGCGGTCCAAGGGCAGCTTGAAGAAGCGCCAGTACGGCACCGGCGCGATCAGCCGCGTGAACAGCTTGGGGAAGATCTTGTTCAGGTGCTGCTGGATGATGTCGTCGTCGGACTGCAGCGTGTTGACGTCGGTGCCGAAGGCCAGGCCGGCGATGGCATCGACGGTGAAGCGCATCAGGTCGGCCTGCAGGTCGATCGTGCGTCCGCCGGTCGCGGCTTCGGACCAGCGCCGGTGCAGGCGCTCGCCACACTTTGCCAGCGACGGGTAGTAGGCCTTGACATGCCCCGGGTCGAAGGCCGCCATCACCATGCGCCGCTGGCGCTTCCAGGCGTCGCCGTTGGCGCCGAACAGGCCCGGCTTCAGGCCCATGTCGGTGCCGATGGCTTCGAGCCGGTCGGTGCGGCGGAAGCCCTCGGGCCGGTCGCGCAGCACCGCCGCCACGGCCCGGTGGTCGGCCGCCACCAGCAGCAGCCGGTTGGCCAGACGCAGCTTGAAGAAGCGGCCGTACTGCCGCGCCCAGTCGCCCAGCTACAGGTGGAAGCGCGCCGCTTCGATCTGCGGCAGGTTGCCCAGCAGCGGCCAACCGGGCGGGCCGGGCAGGTCCTGCAACTGGCGCAAGGTGGGCGGGGCTTCGATGGTCGTGGCGGTCGGCATGGGGCCTCCGGGGGCGTTCAGGGTGCGAGCATGAAATCCACCGCCTGCCGCCACCAGGCGGCATCGACGCGGCCCGGCCAGTCGTTGTGGCCGGCCGCTCGCAGCGGCAGCCACAGCTTGGGTTCGGGCAGCGCCTGATACAGCGCTTCGCCAAAGCGCGCCGGCACGATGTCGTCGTGCTCCGCCACGGCCACCACCACCGGCCGGCCGAAGGCGGCCAGGTGGTCGACGCTGTCGTAGCGGTCGCGCAGCAGCCATTTCACCGGCAGCCAGGGATAGTGGAAGGACGCGACATGCTCCAGCCGGTCCCAGGGCGTGATCAGCATCAGGCCGGCCACCACATCGCGCTGCCGCGCCGCCGCGGCGGCGGCCACGCCGGCACCCAGCGATTCGCCCACCACCAGCAGCGGCGGGCCGAACTGGCGCCGCGCCAGCGCGATGCTCTCGGCCGCGTCGGCCACCAGCGAGGTTTCGCCCAGCGCACCGTCGCGCGGACCGTAGCCGGGGTATTCGGCCAGGATCACGCGCAGCCCCGTGCCCGCCAGCGCGGCCGCCAGGTGGCCGCGCTGCCCGGCATGGCCGGCATTGCCGTGGAAGACGATGGCGGTGCCGCGCGCCGTGCCCGCAGCGGGCGCCAGCAGGCCGCGAAAGTCCGTCACACTCGGCCAGGGCTGCAGCCCGCCGGCAGCGGCCTGTTCGACGCTGACACGCGCGGGGTAATACAACAAGCGGTCCTGCATCAGTGCCGGCCCAACAAACACCGCCAGACCGGCCAGCACCAGGGCCAACGCGGCCGCAGCCATCACACCGAACGTGTCAACCCGCCGTCGATGCGGATGTTCTGCCCGGTGATGTAGGCCGACTTGTCCGACGCCAGGAAGGCGATCAGCTCGGCCACTTCGGCGCTCTCACCATAGCGGCCCATCGGGATGCGCTCGCGCCGGTCGCTCTTCTCCGGCAGGCTGTCGATGAAGCCGGGCAGCACGTTGTTCATGCGCAGCCCCTCGGCCGCGTACTGATCGGCGTACAGCTTGGCGAAGGCCGCCAGCCCGGCGCGGAACACGCCCGAGGTCGGGAACGCGGCCTCGGGTTCGAAGGTGGCATAGGTGCTGACGTTGACGATCGAGCCGCGTTGCTGCCGCTGCATCTGCGGCGTCACCAGGCGCGCGATGCGCACCACGTTCAGCAGGTAGAACTCCATGCCGCGTTGCCAGTCGGCATCGCTGATCTGCAGCAACTCACCTTTCGGGCCGTGGCCGGCGCTGTTGACCACCGCGTCGATGCGGCCCCAGCGTTGCAGCGCGGCGTCGACCAGGCGCTGCAGGTCGGCAGTCTCCTGGTTCGAGCCGGTAACGCCCAGGCCGCCGAGCTCGCGTGCCAGCGCCTCGCCGCGGCCCGAGGACGACAGGATCGCGACCTGCCAGCCGTCGGCGGCCAGCTTGCGCGCCGCGGCGGCGCCGATGCCGCTGCCGGCGGCGGTGAGCAAGGCGACGGGTGCATTCATGCGGCCGATGATAGGCACAGTCGGGGCATCGCCGCCCTGGGGACATGCAGCGCTGCAACGCCGCGGTGTCAACGCGGCGCCGAAGCCGCCGCGCCGGGTATGGCGCGCAGCAGCCCGGCGGCACCGCGCACCACGCCGGTGGCACCGCGCGTCACGGTGCCGACGGTGCCGCGCGCCACGTTCGGCACCGATAGCGCCGCCACCGCGGCCGTCACCGTCGCCCAGTTCACCTGCCACTGGATGTCGCCGAAGGGCCCGTTCAGCTGCACCGGCACGGTGACGCCGTTGAGCATCATCATCTCCGGGCCGGCACGCCCGCTGGCGGTGTTGGTCACGCGCGTGCGCAGCAGGTAGTCGAGCCGGCCCTGCGCCAGGTCGATGCTGCCTTCGCCGCTGATGCGCAAGAAGTCGCTGCGAGCGTCCAGGTCGTCGTTGCGGGCCACGCCGTTGCGCAGCACGAAGCTGCCTTCGAGCTGGCTGAAGTCGGTCTGGCGCGTGGCGTCCGAAACCAGATGATCCTGCGTCGCGGTGCGCCAGCCGCGCAGCGTCTGCGCCAGGTCCACGCCGCGCAGCGCCGCCGGCTGCAGCGACAGCCGCGCCGTGCCGCCGAGCGACGCGCGCACGGCACCGACGCTGCTGCCGCGGCCCTGCAGGTCGGCATCGATGCGGGCGCGGCCGCGCAGCCCGTCGTAGCCGGTGGTGTCGGCCAGCATCGCGCGCATGTCCACCTGCTCGGCGCGCAGCCGAAGCGCCAGACTGTTGTTGGCGGCGTCGGCGCTGCCGCTGGCATCGAAACTGCCGCCCCAGGCGCGGCCCGTCAGCCGCTGCAGGTCGAGCCGGCCGTTGTCGATGCGGGCCTGCAGCGCCAACGCGTCGATGCGGTACGGCGGGCGCAGCAGCCGCGCCACGTCGATGCGCAGCCGCGCATCGACGGCGCGCAAGGGCTGCAGGTCGATGGCCATCGCCGCAGCGGCTGGCGCCGGCGCGGCACTGCGCTGCGCCGGTGCGGCAAAGCGGTTCAGGTCGAGCGTGCCGATGCTGGCCTGCAGGTCGACGAAGGGCCGCACACGGTCCAGCTGTGCGTCGAAGCGCGCATCCACGCGCTGGTCGTTGATGGTGCCTTCCAGCCGGCCGCTGCCGCTGTCGGACGTGAGCTTGGCCTGGCCTTGCAGCGCCAGCTGCAGCGCCGGCAGCGAGGGGTCGTCCATCTGCAGGCGCAGCGACAACGCGTCCAGCGCGGCAGCCAGCGTCTGCGGTTCGAGCAGCAGCGTGGCATCGACCTGGCCCTTGAGCGCGCGGCTGCCGAACTGGCCGTCCAGCACCAACTTCAGCTCGGGCAGCGTGATGCGCTCGAAGACACCGCTCGGCGGCTGTGAGCTCAAGCGCATCTGCAGCCGCTGGTCGCCGCCGAGTGTCAGGCTGCCGTCGACCGCACTGCCCTGCAGCTGTTCGCCATGCACGTCGAGCGTGGGCCAGCGCAGTTGCGCCGCCAGCGTGGTGGCGCCGCGGCTGCCCGTCAGCTGCAGCACCAGTTGCTCCAGCTCGAGGCGGCGCTCCAGCATCTCCAGCCGCAGCCGCGTCAGTTCCAACTGCCCGGCGTCGACCTGCCAGCCCAGGCGCCGGCCGCCGAACTGCAGCTTGGCGTCCTGCACCTCCAGGCGGCTGTCGCCCAAGCCCAGCTCGGCGCCGTATTCCAGGCGCACGCTCTCGGCCTGCAGCCGCGCGTCCAGGCCTTCCAGCTCGAAGCCCTGGCCTTGCAGGCGCAGGCCGGTCTTGTCCAGCTGCACCAGCGGCGACGCACCCGGCCGCGGCGGCGGCAGCAGCGACAGCCCGGCTTCGAGCTCCAGCGCCGCGTTCAACGGTGGTTGGCTGAGCGCGGCCTGCGCCTTCATGTGCAGCGGCGAGCGCAGCCCGGGGCCGAAGGCGCCCAGGCTGAACTGCTGCACGCTCAGCTTGCCCTTCACGCCGGCCGAGGCATCGTCGATGACCAGCTCGACATCGGCCAGCTCCAGGCTGTCGATGGCCAGCGGCGGGCCGCCGCTGCGCGCCTCGCCGCCGGCGATACGGTCGAGCAGGTCGTCGACATTGCGCGCACCGCCATCGTCGCGCGTGAAGCGCAGCGTCACGCCGCGCGCCGAGACGCTTTCGACCTGGATCTCGCGGCGCGACAGCAGCGGCTGCAGGTGCAGCGACAGCGACGCACTGTCGATGCTGGCAAAGGGCTTGTCCGGTTGGCCGCGCTCGGACAGGCGCACGCGCTGCACCGCCACCGCCGGCTGCGGCCACAGCTGCAGGCGCACCGGGCCGTCGAACACCAGCTCGCGCTCCTGGTGCGTGCGCATCCAGTCGCTGGCGACGCGTTTGACGCGCTCGCTGTCGAAGCCCTGCACCAGCCACAGCGCCACACCGGCCAGCACCAGCAGCAGCACGGCCAGGATGATGAGGGCAGGACGCCACCAGGTTCGCATGGATTTCGCGCACCGGGCGCAACGCCGGCCAGGCGCCGGCCGATGCGTGCATTCTGCCGCAGCGCAGCAAGCCTCCCGCGCAGGCGCCACGAGCCCACCGTCGTGCGGAGCTGAGCGAGAATCGCCCGATGTTCGAGAAGCCCGCTTCCTCCATTCGTGCGGCTGCCGCGCTGGGCATACTGCTGCTGGCCGCGTTGCTGAGCGGCTGCGAATCGCCGGTGCGCCTGATGCCCACGCCGGTGAGCTTTCGCGGCAGCGATGCCGACCCCTTCGCCATCGCCGGCAACAAGCTTCTGCTCGGCACCGACGTGCCGGTGCTGTATGCCACCAACCGCGGCGCGGTGATCGAGACGCCCGAGCCGATCCACACCATGCTGCCCAGCGAACGCCTGCGCATGGGCGTGGCGCACGTGCGCATCGGCGACGAGGGGCTCACGTGGGACGCGCTGCACCGGCTGTCGACCAGCGACGACCCCGACGAGCGGCCGATCGTGCAGCTGGAGATGCTGGAACCGCTGGCCTCGATCGGGCCCAGCGACAAGGTGGTCGACCTGCCCGATGCGCAGGCCTTCTTCGCGCTGGTGAACAAGGCGCTGGCCGCCAGCGCCAGCGAGGACCTGCTGGTCTACGTGCACGGCTCCAACAACAGCATGCCGCGCGCTTCGGCACAGGCGGCGCAGCTGCGCCACTTCACCGGCCGGCGCATGGTGGTGCTGGCCTTCCTGTGGCCTTCGACCGGCTCGATCCTGAAGTACTTCACCGACGTGGCCAATGCCGCGGCCTCGGTCGACCCCTTCGTGCGCCTGATCGAGCTGCTGGCCGCCAACACCAACGCCAAGGGCATCGACGTGCTGGCCTACAGCGCCGGCGCGCAGATCGTCAGCCCGGGGCTGGCACAGCTGGGCACGCCGCGCCCCGGCGAAACGCAGGAGCAGCTGCGCCAGCGGCTGCGCCTGGCGCAGATCTATTTCGCCGCGCCGGACATCGACACGCGCCGCTTCGTCCACGACCTGGGCCAGTACGTGAAGATCGTCGACCGCGTCAGCGTCGCCGCGAACCTGAACGATTCGGCGCTGCGCTTCGCCAACATCGTGCACCGCGCCTCGCGCGCCGGCCGGCCCGACCCGACCGAACTCGATGCCACGCAGACCGACTTCCTGGTCAAGGCCTCGACCCGCTTCGGCTTCGACCTGATCCGCGTCGACCCCTACGACATCCCGAAGCTGCCGACGACGTCGCACGACTTCTGGTACGAGGATCCCTGGGTCAGCAGCGACCTGCTGGGCCTGTTGCTGCTCAATGCCGAGCCGCAGCGCCGCGGGTTGGCCGCACAGAGCACCGACGGCGGTACGCGCTACTGGAGCTTTCCGCCGGACTTCGATGTGCGCGTGCGCCAGCTGTTCGCGCCGGCGGCCGCGCCGAAATGAGCTGCGTGCCCGCCGGGCCAGTGCTCAGGCCCGGTGCATCGGCGGCTGACGCTGCAGCTCGGCGAAGGTCTCCATGACGATCGAGCGGAACCATCTGGCACCGGGATCGTTGGTCAGCCTGAAGCTCCAGAAGTAGGACAGCGGCACCGGCGCGATCGGCATCGGCGGATCCAGCGCACGCAGCTTCGAGCGCTCCAGCAGCTCCTCGGGCAGCAGCAGCGGCAGGGTGGCCAGCATGTCGGTGCGCGCCAGCAGCTCGGGCACACAGGAGAAATGCGGCACCCTGGCGCCGATGGTGCGGCGGACCCGGCCTTCGGTGATGGCGCTGTCCAGCGTGGTTCTCTGGCGGTCGCCCAGCATCACCTGGACATGCGGCCAGCGGCTCCATTCAGCCAGGCTCCAAGATGCGATGGCCGGGTGGTCCTTGCGCAGATAGGTGCGCAAGCGCAGTGCGCCGGCATGCTCGCGCACCACCCCTTCAGGCATGCTGGTCACCGTGCTCAGCAGCGCGACGTCGATGTGGGCATCGGCAAGCGCCTGCGGCGTGTGCGCGCCCGGCGTGCTCCATTCCACCGCGACGCCGGGCGCCCGCGTCCGGACCTTGGCCATCACCTGCGGCAGCACCGATGGCGTGAAGTCGGAGACTTCGACGCGGAAGACCCGCTCGCTGGTGACCGGGTCGAAGTGCTGCGGCAGCGCTGCGATGCGCTGGATGCTGCGCAGGATCGGCCGCAGCTCTTCGACCAGCGTCTGGGCGAAGGGGCTGGGCACCATGGCTGCGCCGACCTTGACCAGCAAAGGGTCACCGAGCTGCTCGCGCAGGCGCGCCAGGGAATGGCTCACCGCCGACTGCGTGCGCGACAGGCGTTCGGCAGCGCGCGTCACGCTGCCTTCGCTCATCAGCACCTCGAAGGTCACGAGCAGGTTGAGGTCCAGGTGCGCGAGATTGATCCGGTTCATGGTCTGGACACCGAAGGATTGAAACCAGCCGCATCGATCTCATGCATGGCCGATGCAG
>CAYUPF010000171.1:0-8524 GCA_964446545.1 uncultured Rubrivivax sp. | reverse complement strand
GCGTCAACACGCGGTAGGGCGCATCCCACGGCGGCGCGCTGCCGTCGCGGTTGAGTTGCAGCAGCCGGCCTTCGCCGACGCGGAACTGCTGGCCGGCGCCGGCGGCGTCCAGCGTGATGGTGCTGCCGGCCGCGTTCCAGCTGAACTGTCCGCGCGCGGTCTGCGGCGCGACCTGCCGTTCCAGGTACTGCGTGCTCAGATCGAAGCGGCCGTCCTTGTGCAGCGTCAGCCGCATCTTGATGCCTGGGCAGTCGGCGCAGGGCGTGATGCCTTCGTAGACACCCGCCCAGTCCAGCGCATTGCGGCTGTTGTGGGCCGGGTCCGGTACCGCGGCATCGTGGCGCGGCATGCAGCCGCCCAGTGCCGCGGCCAGCGCCAGCGTCAGTGCCAGGGCTCTCACTGGGTTTCCTTCGCTTCGTTGTTGTTGCCTGCGTCTTGCAGCTGCATCGGCGCCGAGGCGGCGCGAGTCTACAACGCGCAGCGCGGCTGCTCGCTTCATCGGGCACACTGCGCGCGCCCGCAACCCAATCCACGAACCCACATGGACCGACTTCGCGCCGTCGTGCACGGCACCGTGCTGCTGCTGATCATCGGCTGGGTGCTTTACATAGGCCAGACGATCTTCGTGCCCGCCGTGCTCGGCGCGGTCATCGTCTACGTCATCGTCGGCCTGGCCCATGTGCTGGGCCGCGTGCCAATGGCAGGCCGCCGGCTGCCGCTGCAGCTGCGCTACCTGTTCTCGATGGCGGTGATCGGGCTGGCCTTCTTCCTTCTGGCTTACCTGATCGCCGCCAACAAGGAAAGGGCCATGCTGCTGGCGCCGCAGTACCAGCAGTCGCTGCTGACGGCGATCCAGGGCGTCGCAGTCTTCTTCGGCGTCGAGACGGAACCCACCTGGGCCACGCTGCGCCAGGAGCTGATGGCGCAGATCAACCTGCAGCGGCTGTTCGGCTCGCTGCTTGCATCGCTGGGCTCGATCCTCGTCACCTTCGTCGTCGTCTTCCTCTATGCCACCTTCCTGCTGGTGGAGCGCGCCGCCTTCGAGACCAAGCTGGCCAACCTGTCGGACGACCCCAGGCGGGTGGCGCGCATCCGCGATGTCATCGAGACCATCAACCAGCGCATCGGCTCGTACCTGGCGCTGAAGACGCTGCTCAGCATCCTGCTCGGCGCGGTCAGCTGGGTGGTGATGGCGCTGTTCGGGCTGGAGTTCGCGCTGCTGTGGGCGGTGCTCGCGGCCTTCCTGAACTTCGTGCCCTACATCGGATCGGTGCTGGGCGTGGCCTTCCCGGTGCTGATGGCCGTCGTGCAGTTCAACGAGCTGGGCGTCATCCTGACGCTGCTGCTGGCGCTGACGGCGGTGCAGTTCGTCATCGGCAATTTTCTCGACCCCTACGTGATGGGCAACTCGCTGAACCTGAGCCCCTTTGCCATCCTCATCAGCCTGGCGGTGTGGTCCGAGCTGTGGGGCATCCCGGGCGCCTTTCTGGCGGTGCCGATCACCGCCATCGTGACCATCGTGTTCTCCGAGTTCCCGGGCACGCGGCCGCTGGCGGTGCTGCTGTCCAAGAGCGGCAAGCTCTGAGCACGATGGGCAAGCCCTTCAGGGCCATCGCCGCGCTGTTCAGGGACGCGGCGCTGAACTGGATGAAGGACTATGCGCAGAGCATGGGCGCGGCGCTGGCCTTCTACACCATCTTCTCGATCGCGCCGCTGCTGCTGATCGTCATCGCCATTGCCGGCTTCTTCTTCGGCGAAGAGGCTGCGCGCGGCGAGATCTACCTGCAACTGCAGGGCATGCTCGGCAAGCATGGCGCGCTGGCCGTGCAGGACCTGCTGGAAGGCGCCGGCCGACGCGCCGACAGCGTGAGCGCGGCACTGCTGGGCGCCGGGCTGCTGTTCGTCGGCGCGACCTCGGTGTTCGCCGAACTGCAGGACGCGCTGGACCGCATCTGGCGCGTGCCGCGGCGTCAGCGCAGCGCCGGCCTGTGGGGCCTGCTGCGCGCGCGGCTGCTGTCCTTCGGCTTGATCCTGGGCATCGGCTTCCTGCTCGTCGTCTCGCTCGCCTTCAGCGCGGCGCTGCGCGCGCTGAGCCGCTGGTGGGACCCGTCATCGGAGAGCTTCGCCACCTTCAGCGGCTTCACCGAGATCGGGCTGAACCTGGTGCTGGTGACCGCGGTGTTCGCACTGATCTACAAGACCATGCCGCATGCGCGCATCGCCTGGCGCGACGTCTGGGTGGGCGCCGGCGTCACGGCCGCGCTGTTCGTGCTCGGCAAAGGGCTGATCGGCCTGTACATCGGCGGCAGCGGCATCACCACGCTCTACGGCGCGGCCGCCTCGCTGGTGGTCGTGCTGCTGTGGGTGTACTACTCGGCGCAGATCTTCCTCTACGGCGCCGAGTTCACCTGGGTCTATTCACACCGCTACGGCTCTCGCCGGCCGCCGGCCGGGGCTGCGCCGCGCGGCGCGGGCGACGCTAGTTCAGGTTCAGCGGCGTGATGCGGCTGCCGCCGAGGCTGAGGCTGCCCATCAGCCCGCTGTTGGTCAGCACGAAGCCCACCACCGGCTGCTGCGCCGTGCGTCCCGTGATGCGGGCGTCGGCGCCTACCGTCAGCAGTGCCACGTTGGCGTCGGCGCCCACCGTCCAGCCGTTGCTGGACTTGAAGCGGCTCAGCGAATCGGCGGTCATGAACAGGATGAACACCGCCTGCGACTGCGCGCCGGCAAGCAGGCCGACCGAGCCTTCGGTCATGCGGTGGTAGCTGATGGTCTTGCCGCCCTCGCGCAGCACCCCCTGGCCGGAGGCGCCGCCGACGATGAAACCGGCCGAGACGAAGTTGGGAAACACCAGCACGCCGCTGGCCTGCTTCACCAGGTCCTCGGAGTCGCGGGCCTCCCTGTACAGCCGCGTGAGCGCGTTGTCGGCCTGGGCATTGAGAGCCTGTCGCTGCGCCGCCGCGTCGCCCGAGGCGCCGCCGGTCGTGGTGCAGCCGGAGGACAGAACGGCCAGCGCCGCCATCGACAGGCCGCCGGCAATCAGGTTTCGTTTGTTCATGGTCTCGATCTCTGGTTGATTGAACCGCCGTTGCCGGCCCAGCGCCAACGCCATGCGGGGCCGCGGCAGGGCGGCCGCGGTATTGTGGACTCTAGGGTCTTGCCGAGCGCTCGCGGCACACTGCGAGTAATCGGTCGATCACCGGCGGTGATGTGGCGCCGCGCTCAGGCCAGAGCCTTGGCCTTGAGCTTGTCGAACTCGGCCTGCGTGATGGTACCGGCATCGAGCAGTGTCTTGGCCTCGGCGATGTGCTGCGCCGGCGACTTGCCGGCGACTTCCTTGATGTAGGTCTCGGTCTCGGCCTTGGCCTTCTGCAGGCTGGCCTGCTGGCGCGCCGCCATGCCCTTGCCGCGCGCGATGATGTAGATGATGGCGGTGAGCACCGGAATGAAGATCAGCCCGATCACCCACAGCACCTTCGAACCGCCGCCGAGTTCGTGGTCCCTGAACAAATCGACGACGATCTGAAACATGATGATCAGATAGGCCACGAAGAAGAAGGTCGAGATCATCAACCAGACCATGTCCCAGAAATTGCTCATTGCGCTTATCCAAGTTGTAGGAGGGGGAAAACAGAAAACGCCAAGCACCAGATCCGGATGACGGCCTTGGAGCGCTCGGCGCAGGAAGGCCGCGAGGCTACCACCGTCCGTGACGGCGCGCGCTGCAATTGTGGCCGGCCTTGGGCCGGCGTCAAGCTCAGGGGCTTGCGGTCAGTCGCCGGCCGCCACGGGCTGCGCCACCGGACGCACCGGCGAGGACTCGTCGACCAGATCGTGGATATGCGCCAGCAACTGCTGCGCCAGCGGGCTGGCGAACGGTGACGTGGTCGTCACCGCTGGCGTGCAGGCGCTGCGCCCGGGCCAGAAGGTCAGCCTGCTCGGGGCAGCCGCCAAATGATCGGTCCGAACCTTTCCGAATGGGCGCTGAAGCGCCCGTCCTTCATTGCCTTCCTGATGATCCTGGCGGTGGCCGCGGGCGTGCTCGCGTTCAAGGACCTGGGCCGCGACGAGGACCCGCCCTTCACGGTGCGCACGATGATCGTCGCCGCCGCCTGGCCCGGCGCCACGGTGGAAGAGACGCTGCAGCAGGTGACCGAGCGGCTCGAGCGCACGCTGCAGGAAACGCACAAATTCGACGCGGTGCGCAGCTACACCATCGCCGGCCAGACGACGATCTTCGTCGACCTGGACGAGACCACCGACACGCGCGACATCCCCGACGTCTGGTACCGCGTGCGGCGCAACATCGGCGACATCCGCGGCACGCTGCCGGCCGGCGTGCTGGGGCCCTTCTTCAACGACGACTTCGGCGACACCTTCGGCATCATCTACGGCTTCACCGCCGACGGCTTCAGCTTCCGCGAGCTGCGCGACCATGTCGAGGACATCCGCTCCAAGCTGTTGCAGGTGCCCGACGTCGCCAAGATCGAGGTGCTGGGTGCGCAGGACGAGCGCATCTACATCGAGTTCTCGAACGAAAAGCTGGCCGGCCTGCGCCTGAACCTGCAGGCCATCATAGGCACGCTGCAGGCGCAGAACGTGCTGCGCCCGTCCGGCGTGCTGCAGACCGGCCAGGAACGCGTCTACCTGCGTGTCAGCGGCGCCTTCGACAACGAACGCGACATCGAGAACGTCAACATCGTCGACGGCGAGCGCATCATCCGCCTGGGCGACATCGCCACCGTCAAGCGCGGCTTCGTCGACCCGCCGACGCCGATGTTCCGCGTCAACGGCCAGCCGGCCATCGGCCTGGCGATCTCGATGCGCGACCAGGCCGACATCCTGACGCTCGGGCACAACATCCGCACCGCCATGGCCGAGATCCGCGCCGGCTTGCCGGTGGGCATCGAGCCCTATGTGGTGGCCGACCAGTCGAGCATCGTCGACGTCGCGATCAACGACTTCCTGACCTCGCTGTACCAGGCCATCGCCATCATCCTGCTGTGCAGCTTCGTCAGCCTGGGCGTGCGTCCGGGTATCGTCGTCGCGCTGGCGATCCCGATCACGCTGGCGATCGTGTTCACGGTGATGAACGTGATGTTCATCGACCTGCAGCGCGTGTCGCTGGGCGCGCTGATCATCGCGCTCACGCTGCTGGTGGACGACGCGATGACCACCGTCGACGCGATGCAGCGCCGGCTCGCCGCCGGCGATGCGCCCGATGCCGCGGCCTCCTTCGCCTACCGCACGCTGGCGGCGCCGATGCTGATCGGCACACTGGTGACGATCGCCAGCTTCGTGCCGGTGGGCTTCGCGCCCGGCGGCGCCAGCGAGGTGCTGTCCTCGCTGTTCTCGGTGGTGGCGATCTCGCTGATCGCCTCGTGGCTGGTGGCGGTGGTGTTCGGGCCGATCATCGGCAAGGCGCTGCTCAAGCCTCCGGCGCCGGTGCAGGGCGAGCCCAAGCCCAGCAAGCTGAAGAACGGCTACCAGGCGCTGCTGCGCACCGCGATCCGCATGCGCTGGGTGACGATCGGCATCACGGTCGCGCTGTTCGCGGCGGCCATCCTGGCGCTGCCGCTGGTGCCGCGGCAGTTTTTCCCGTCGTCGGACCGGCCCGAACTGCTGGTCGACCTGACCTTGCGCCAGAACGCCTCGATCGCCGCCAGCCAGGCGACGGCCGAGCGCGTCGAGGCGCTGCTCAAGGGCGACCCCGACGTCGCCCACTACAGCACCTACGTCGGCCGCGGCGCGATCCGCTTCTACCTACCGCTGGCGGTGCACCTGGCCAACCCCTTCTTCTCGCAGATCGTCGTCATCGCCAAGGACGTGGAGGCGCGCGAGCGGCTGCAGGCCCGGCTGGAGAAGGAGCTGGCGGTCGAGTTCCCCGAGGTCGTGTCGCGGGTCTCGCCGCTGGAGATGGGCCCGCCGGTGGGCTGGCCGCTGCAGTACCGCGTGATCGGCCCCGACAAGGACGAACTGCGCCGCATCGCCGAGGACATCGCCAAGCTGATGGCTGCCGACACGCGCGTGCGCACCATCAACTACGACTGGATGGAGCCGGCGCGGCAGCTGCGCGTGCACATCGACCAGGACGAGGCGCGGCGGCTGCGCGTCAGCACCGCCAACATCGCCGCGGTGCTGCAGGCCTCGGTCACCGGCACCACCATCACGCAGGTGCGCGACGACATCTACCTGGTCAACGTCGTCGCGCGGGCCACCGACAGCGAGCGCGCCACCTTCGACACGCTGGCCTCGCTGCAGGTGTCGACGCCGAGCGGGCGCATGGTGCCGCTGTCGCAGTTCGCGCGCTTCAGCGAGGAGCAGGAATTCCCGCTGGTGTGGCGCCGCGACCGTGTGCCGACGCTGACGGTGCGCGCCGACGTCACCAAGGGGGTGCTGCCCGAGAGCGTGGTGGCCGTGATCGGCCCGTCGATTGACGAATACAACGCCCAGCTGCCGCGGCCCTACCGGGTCGAGACCGGCGGCCTGTACGAGTCGAGCAACGACTCCAGCGCCAACGTGTTCTCGGTGGTGCCGATGATGGTGCTGCTGATGCTGCTGTTCATGATGATCCTGCTGATCAGCTTCCGCCGCCTGGCGATGGTGGTGCTGATCCTGCCGCTGGGCCTGATCGGCGTGGTCGGCGCGCTGCTGCTGTTCGGCCGGCCGCTGGGCTTCGTCGCCATCCTCGGCATCCTGGCGCTGATCGGCATGATCGCCAAGAACGCGGTGATCCTGATCGTCTCCATCGAGGAGGAGCGCGCCGCCGGCCACAGCGTGCGCGACGCGGTGATGACGGCCGCCAGCAACCGCCTGACGCCGATCGTGCTGACGGCGATCTCCACCGTGCTGGGGCTGATCCCGATCGCGCCGACCATCTTCTGGGGGCCGATGGCCATCGCCATCATGGGCGGGCTGATGGTGGCCTCGCTGCTGACCCTGATCCTGCTGCCGGTGCTGTACATCACCATCTTCGGCCGCGACGACAGGAAGTCGCCGCCGACGGCGCTGCCGGCGGCCGAACCGGCCTGAGACAAAGATGGTGGGCGGTGCAGATTCCCCACAGGCGGTGGCGGTGCCGCAGCGTGAACACGGCGCTGCGGTGCTCGACCTGCGCCTGGGCGAGTTGCGCCAGCTCTTCAACTCGATGGAGGACCCGAAGGCCGCCGACTTCATCGTCGACTGGGCCACCGAGGTGCCGGCCGAGCAGGCGCTGTCGATGGTCATGCATCTGGGCACGCCCGCGTCCGATGTGGCGATCCTGGGCGACGCGGTGCGCGAGTACTTTCAGCGCCGCCCCGCGGCCAAGCGGCGCGAGCTGTCCAAGCTGTTCAAGGTGGGGCGCGTCAGCCCGGTCATCGGCGGCTGGGTGGCGCTGTGGCGGCCGCTGGAGATCTTCCTCTACGACTGGTGGCCGCTGCGCGCGCAGGCGAAGCTCTACGACCGCCTCGGCCGCATGCAGGTCAGCGTGGCATGAGCCAGGCGCCGCTGTGGTCCAGGGCACGCGCCGGCACGGTGCGCGCGCTGCTGTTCTTTGCCCTTTGGCTGGTCATCGACCAGAGCGCCATGCCGGCGAACCTGTTCTTCGGTGTCGTGGCCACGGCCGGCGCCACCGGGGCCAGCCTGTGGTTGCTGCCGCCGGACAACGGCCGCGTGCGCCTGTTCGCGCTACTGCGGCTGTTGCCGCGCTTCCTGTGGAATTCGCTGGTGGCCGGCGTCGATGTCGCGCGCCGCGCCTTCAGCCCCAGCCTGCCGCTGAAGCCCGGCTTCGTCGACTACCTGGTCGAGCTGCCGCGCGGCTCGGCGCGCAATGCCTTCGAGCTGATCTCCAGCCTGCTGCCGGGCTCGGTGCCCACCGACGAGACCGAGGCCGCCATCGAATACCACTGCCTGGATGTCGCTCAGCCGGTGGTCGAACAGCTGGCGCTCGAAGAACGCGCCCATGCCGCGGCGCTGGTACCGGGGCGCCGCCATGGATGAGTTCCTGCTGTGGGCGGCAGCCTTCGTGCTGCTGATGGTGGCGCTGGGCCTGGTGCGCGTGGCGCGCGGCCCCGGTTATGCCGACCGCATGATGGCGGCGCAGCTGCTGGGCACCGGCGGCATCGGCGCGCTGCTGCTGGTGGGCGCGGCGGTCGGCGAAGCGGCAGTGGTCGACGTCGCGCTGACGCTGGCGCTGCTGGCGGCCTTCGCCTCGATCGCCTTCGTCAAGTTCATGGCGCGCAAGGACCGGCCGCCGACTCCCGAGGACGAGGCCTGATGGAGCGGTTGCTCGACCTCTTCAGCATCGTCGCCATCGTTGCCGGGGCGTTCTTCTTCCTGGCCGGCTCGGTGGGCCTGCTGCGCTTTCCAGACGCCTACACGCGGCTGCACGCGCTGACCAAGGCCGACAACCTGGGGCTGGCGCTGGTGGTCATCGGCTTGCTGCCGCAGATGGACAGCGTGCTCGCGGCGTTGAAGCTGGTGGTGGTATGGCTGCTGGTGCTGCTGTCCAGCGCCGCGGTGTCGCAGCTGATCGCGCGCGCCG
>CAYUPF010000170.1:0-8578 GCA_964446545.1 uncultured Rubrivivax sp. | reverse complement strand
GTGGTCAGGTTGATGCGCTGCACCTCGCCGCCGCTGAGCGTGCGGCTCTGCCGGTCCAGCGTCAGGTAGCCCAGGCCGACATCGCACAGGTACTTCAGGCGCGTGCGGATCTCGTCGAGCAGCAGCTTCAGCGCCTCGTCGCCGATAGCCAGCTCGAAGCCGTCGAAGAAGCGGCGCAGCCGGGCTATCGGCAGCAGCATCAGGTCGTGCAGGCTCAGGCCCGGCAGCGCTTCCAGCTGCGCGCGGCTCCAGGCCACGCCCACCGGCAGGTTGCGGCGTTCGGGCGGCAATTCCGCATCGGCCTGCGCCTTCGAGCCCACGCGCCACAGCAGCGCTTCCAGCTTGAGCCGCGCGCCGCCGCAGGCCGTGCACGGTGTGTAGCTGCGGTACTTGGACAGCAGCACCCGGATGTGCATCTTGTAGGCCTTGCTCTCCAGGTAGCCGAAGAAGCGGTGGATGCCGTACCACTGCTTGTTCCAGTTGCCGTTCCAGTGCGGCGAGCCGTTGAGCACCCAGTCGCGCTGCGCGGCGGTCAGCTGGTTCCAGGCGGTGTCGCGCGGGATGCCGGCCTCGCCCGCGTACTTCAGCAGGTCGGCGTGGATCTCGGCCCAGGCCGGCGTCATGATGGTCTTGATGGCGCCGTTGCGCAGCGTCTTGCGCGGGTCGGGGATCACCAGCCCCAGGTCGACGCCGATGACGCGGCCGAAGCCGCGGCAGGTTTCGCAGGCGCCGAAGGCCGAGTTGAAGCTGAACAGCGCCGGCTGCGGGTCGGCATAGCGTTGGTCGCTTTCCGGGCAGTGCAAGCCGGTGGAGTAGCGCCAAAGTTCCGGCTCGGCTTCTTCGTCGAGCTTGTAGACGTTGAGCCGGCCGCTGCCGCGCTTGAGTGCCAGCTCGATGGCCTCCATCACGCGCACCTTCTCGGCCGCGCCGAGGCGAAAGCGATCGGCCACCACGTCGAGCAGCTTCCTGCCCTCGGCCTCGCGCTCGGCCTGCACGCGCGAGAAGCCGCTCGCCGACAGCCACTGCTCGATCTGCTCGGGCGTGGTGTTGGCCGGCAGTTCCACCGGGAAGGTGAAGACCAGGCGCGGGTCGTCCGCCGCGCGCCGCAACAGGTCGGCGTAGATCGTCTCGGGCGTGTCGTGCCGCACCGGCAGCGCGGTCTGCTTGTCGAACAGATCCGCCGCGCGCGCAAACAGCAGCTTCAAGTGGTCGTTCAGCTCGGTCATCGTGCCGACCGTGCTGCGGCTGGTGCGCACCGGGTTGGTCTGGTCGATGGCGATGGCCGGCGGCACGCCGTCGACGCGGTCCACCGCCGGGCGGTCCATGCGCTCCAGGAACTGCCGCGCATAGGCGCTGAAGGTCTCGACATAGCGCCGCTGCCCTTCGGCATAGAGCGTGTCGAAGACCAGGCTGGACTTGCCCGAGCCGCTGGGCCCGGTGACCACCGTCATCTCGCCGGTGCGGATGTCCAGGTCCAGGTTCTTCAGGTTGTTCTGGCGGGCGCCGCGAATGCGGATGAGGCCGGTCGACATGTCGCGGGGAGCCTGGGAAGGGGGGCGAAGCGGGGCATTCTAGGAGCCCGCCGCCTCAGCCGAAGCGCCTGCGCCGCCATTCGATCAGCTTGGCGCTCACCAGCTCGGGCTGCTCCTGCTGCGTCCAGTGGCCGCTGTCGTGGACGAGGTATTTCTCCAGGTCCGGCACCAGCCGTTCCATGCCGTCGGCCGCCGATGGCGGCAGCACCGCGTCGTGTTCGGCCATGATCATCAGCGAAGGCACGCGCACCACCGGGTCGAGCGTGGCACTGCGCTCCCAGTTGCGCGTCATGTTGCGGTACCAGTTGATGCCGCCGCTGAAGCCGCTGCGCCTGAAGGCGTCGACGAAGACCTGCTTTTCCTGCACCGACAGGATCGGCGCGCGTGTGTCACGGCGCGCGTCGTAGGCCGCCACCGTGCGCGGGAAGGCCAGGTTCGGCGTGCCCGTCACCGGCGCCGGCTTGCGCATGAAGCAGTCGAAAGTCTGCTCCACGTGGCTGTCGAAGATGGCGTCGGCGCTGCGCGACGGGTCCTGGAAATGCACGATGTACATGCTGTCGCCATGGCGCTGGCGCAGGATGGCGATCGGATCGACCGGCGCACGCGGCAGGTGCGGCGTGTTCAGGCTGACCACGCCGGCCACGCGGGCCGGGTGGCGCAGCGCCATCTGCCAGACGACGAAGCCGCCCCAGTCGTGGCCGACGAAGATGGCCTTGGCGATGCCCAGGTGGTCGAGCAGGCCCACCAGGTCGGCGGTCAGTTGCTCCAGGTCGTAGGCCTGAACCTCGGGCGGCGCGTCGGTGGCGCCGAAGCCGCGCTGGTCGGGCGCGATCACGCGCAGTCCGGCGTCGGCCAGCGCGCGGATCTGGTGGCGCCATGAATAGGCCAGTTCCGGCCAGCCGTGACACAGCAGCAGCGGCGGTACATCGCCGGCCGGGCCGGCTTCGTAGTAGCCCATGCGGATGCCGTTGGTGTGGGCAAACTGCAGCGGCGGCATGTCGGTGCTCATGGCGGGCATCGGTGGTTGCGTGAAGGCCCGATGTTGCCCGAAGCTTCGCCATCAACTTTTTCGAACGTTGACGACAAGCGATGCCGGGCCCGCGCATGGGCATCGCCGCCTAAGCTTCGCCCCGTGCATTCAACAACGGAGTTTCGATCATGAGCGACAGCTTGAAGAACCCCCTGGTCGTCGTCGGCCGCGTGCTGCTGGCATTGATGTTCATCATGGCCGGCTTCAGCAAGCTGGGCAACATCAGCGGCACCGCCGGCTACATCGCCAGCGGCGGGCTGCCGCTGGCCTCGGTGCTGGCCGTGGTGGTGGGCCTGCTCGAACTGCTGGGCGGCATTGCCATCGCCATCGGCTTCCACGCCCGCTGGGCCGCGCTGGCGCTGGGCCTGTTCACGATTGCCGCGAGCCTGCTGTTCCACAAGTTCTGGGCCGTGGCCCCCGAGCAGGCCTTCGTGCAGCAGCTGATGTTCATGAAGAACCTGTCGGTCGCCGGTGGCCTGTTCATCGTCGCGGCGCTGGGCGCCGGCCCGGTGAGCGTCGACGCACGCCGCGCGCCGCGGCTGGCCACGGCCTAACAACCGGCCAGCGGTTGCATGAAGTCGACCTGCGGCTTGAAGTTCGAGTCCAGCGGACTCGTCTTCACGGCGACGATGTAGTAGCGCATGCAGGGCTTGACATCGAGATCGAAAGTCTCCAGCGCGCTGAAGCCGGCGCCGCCGGGCGGGCCCTGCAGCACCAGCACGCGCAATCCCGGCGCGACGTACTGGGTCGACAGGATGCTGCTGCGCCCGTCCACCGAGAGGATCTTCACCGGGTAGGTGTCCAGGCGCGTCAGGAAGTAGCGCTCGCCCACCAGTTGCGAGAAGGTGGTGCCGGTGGCACAGCCCTGCAGCAGCGCCGCGGCGGCAGCCAGTGCGATGCAGGCCCGGCGTTTCATCGCTCCGGCGGCGCCGCCGCGTTGAGGAACTTGCCGATCTGCTCCAGCGCCTCGCGCGCCTCGGGCAGTTCGGGGTTGAAGATCTGCCAGACATGCACCATGTGGTTCCAGCGCTGCAGCCGCACCGGCGAACCCGCCGCCTGGGCGCGGTTGACGTAGCGCCGGCTGTCGTCGAACAGCATCTCCGTTTCGCTGGCCTGCAGCAGCAGCGGCGGCAGCCGCGACAGGTCGGCGCGCAGCGGCGAGATCAGCGGGTCGTTGGGCTTGATGCGCGTCTGCCACCAGCCGAACCACAGCAGCAGCGGCTGCGGCACGCGCGCCATCGGCCCGAACAGCGGGCCGAGCATCGGGTCGCTGTGCAGGTTGGCGCGCAGGCTCGGGCTGCTCAGCGTGGCATCGGTCAGCGGCGACAGCGCCACCGCGGCATCCGGCTGGCGCAGCCCCTGGTCGCGCAGCCAGTGCAGCAGCGACAGCGTCAGGTTGCCGCCGGCCGAATCGCCGGCGACGAACACCGCGCTCGCCGGCGCCGCGCCTTCGGGGCCGTGCTCGAGCATCCAGCGGTAGGCGGTGCGGCAATCGTCGATGCCGGCGCGGCGCGGGTGTTCGGGCATCAGCCGGTAGTCGATGGCCAGCACCGCGCCGCCGGTCAGCGCCGAGAACTGCGAGGTCAGCGTGCGGTGGCTCTTCGGGCTGCCCATGACGAAGGCGCCGCCGTGGATGTAGAGCGTGCGCCGCTGCGGGTCGGCACCGGGCGCCAGCACCCATTCGCCGGGCACCCCGCCGCAATCCACCGGCTGCAGGCGCACGTCCAGCTGGCGGTCGGCAAAGATCTCGTCCATGTACTTGCGCAGCACCGCATTGCGCTGGCGCATCGGCACGCCCCGAAGCACGGTGGTCATGCCGCCCAGCGAGGCGACCACCGTCTGGGTCTCCGGCCCCGGCTGGTCACTGTGCGAGAAGCGCTCGCCGGTGGGCCGGTCGAAGGCCGACATGTCCGCGCCGCGCAGGTGGAACGCGGCCACGGCCCACAGGCCGACGACGACGATCACGATCCCGGCAAAGACTTCCAGCACGTCCGCTCCCCCGCACAACTTTCGGCGCCGACACCGGCAGCCGTCGTAGCGAGCATAGCCCCAGTTGGCGGCCCGCTAGCGCGCGCCGGCCTTCAGCAGGATCTGCACCATCGGCTCGTAGCCGCGCGAGCGCGCCAGCGCCAGCGGCGTGCGGCCCTCGCGGTCGGCCAGCTGCGTGTCGGCGCCGGCCTCGACCAGGGCCTGCAGCGTGGCCACGTGGCGCGGCCCGCCCTGGCCGAGCACGATGGCTTCGATCAGTGCCGTCCAGTGCAGGTTGTTCACATGGTCCAGCGGCGCGCCGGCCTGGATCAGCCGGCGCACCACGCCGTCGTGGCCCAGGTGCGCGGCGGCGATCAGCGCGGTGCCGTCGTAGCGGCTGGTGATCAGCTTGGCGCTGGCGCCCAGCTGCAGCAGCAGGGCCAGCGTGGCCTCGTCGTCGGCCACCGCGGCGATGGTCACCGCGTCGTAGCGGTCGTTCTCCAGCGCACCCAGGTCGGCACCGCCCTGGGCCAGCGCGCGCACGGCGTCGCGCCGCTTGGCGAAGGTGGCCACGTGCAGCGGCGTGCGGCCGTGGCTATCGCGCGAATTCGGGTCGGCGCCGCCGGCCAGCAGCTGCGCGATGCGCGCCGCATCGCCCTGCCAGGCGGCGGCATGCAGGCCGCCGTAGCGCGCGGCCTCGGACGGGCTGGGCGGGGTCTGCGCGGCGGCAGGCCCCGCCAATGCCGCGGCCAGCACGAAGGCAAGGATTCGCAGGTTCAGGCGCCACAGCATGCGCCGATTCTGGCACCGCCGCGGTGCCGGCTTCAGGCGGCCAGGAAACGCTCCACCAGCGCGTACTGCTCCGGCGTGTTCAAGGTCGGCGCATGGCCGCAGCCGGCGATCTGCACCACCAGCGCGCGCGGCCCGCGGTTGCGCATGGCGTCGGCCACCTCGGGCAGCAGCAGGTCGGAGTGTTCGCCGCGCAGGCACAGCACCGGCAGGTCCAGGCCGTCCCAGGCGTCCCACAGCGCGTAATCGTCGGCGTGGTGCGTGAACTGCATCACCATCGCCGGGTCGTAGTGCGGCGTGATCCGGCCGTCGGGCAGCCGGCGCGTGGAGGTCTCGGTCAGGCGCCGCCACTGCGCATCGCTCATCGCGCCGTAGGGCTGGTAGACATTGCGGAAGTAGCGCTCCAGCTCGCTCACCGTGTCGAAGGCCGGCGGGTTGCCGGCATAGCTGCGGATGCGCTGGATCGCGGCATCGGCCAGCTGCGGGCCGACGTCGTTGAGCACCATGCGCCGGATGCGCCCGCGCAGACTGCCGGCCGCGGCCTTCAGCCCGATGGCGCCGCCCATCGAGGTGCCGATCCAGTGCACCTGCTCCAGGCCCACCTGGTCGACCAGCGCCGCGGCCAGCCGGGCATAGAAGTCCAGGCAGTATTCCTGCGCCGGCTGCGGGCTCCATTGGCTCAGGCCGCGGCCGATCGTGTCGGGGCAGATGACGCGGTAGCGCTGCGCCAGGTGCGCGGCGATGTCGTCCATGTCGCGCCCGGTGCGCGCCAGGCCGTGCCAGGCGATGACGGCCTCGTCGTGCTGCGCACCCCATTCGGTGTAGTGCAGCTCGCGGCCGAGGCAGGCGATGTAGTGCGAGGTGAATGTCATTTCTTCAGCGCCCCGAAGCGCAGCCGCCCCACCACGCCGGCCGGGAAGTGGTAGACCGACAGCACGAACAGCACGCCCAGCCACAGCAGCCAGCGGTCGGGCGAGACCAGCTGCGACAGCAGCGGCACACCCTCGAGCGCGCCACCCGCCACCCTCAGCAGGTCCTGCAGGTAGTTCTGCGCAAAGACGAACAGCACCGAGCCGATGACCGCGCCGTACATCGTGCCCATGCCGCCGATGACGACGATGAGCAGGATGTCGAGCATGATCTCGAAGCTGAGCGTGGTGTCCGGGCCGGTGTAGCGCAGCCACAGGGCGAGCAGCGCGCCGGCCACGGTGGCGAACAGCGCCGACAGCACGTTGCTCAGCGTGCGATAGACCACTGTGCGGTAGCCGATGGCTTCGGCGCGGAAGTCGTTCTCGCGGATCGCCTGCAGCACGCGGCCGAAGGGCGAGTTGACGATGCGCAGCAGCAGCAGGAACAGCGCCGCCACGACGAAGAACAGCAGGTAGTAGCTGAAGATCTTGCCGTCGATCAGCAGGCCGAAGACCGGGTTCTCGAAGGGCTCGAAGGACGGGCTCAGCCATGCGGGGTTCCTGAAGCTCAACCCGTCCTCGCCGCCGGTGACGTCGCTCAGCTGCGAGGCCAGCGTCTGGAAGGCCGCGGCCACGGCCAGCGTGATCATCGCGTAGAAGATGGCCTTGACGCGCAGGCTGAACAGGCCGATCACCAGCGACAGCAGCAGCGAGATCGCCAGCGCCACCGCCAGCCCGACGAACACCGCGGCAAAACCTTCGCCCAGGCGCGTGCTGGCGATGGCGATGCCATAGGCGCCGATGCCGAAGAACATGGTGTGCGCGAAGCTGACGATGCCGGTGTAGCCGAGCAGCAGGTCGTAGCTGGCCACCAGCAGCACGAAGACCAGGATCTTCGCGGCCACGCCCAGCGCCTTGCTGCCGGGGAAGAGGAAGGGCGCGAGGGCCAGGCCCAGCAGCACCAATAACAGCGCCAGCCCCAGCCAGCGGCTGCGCGGCAGGTCGTGGGAAAGCAGTCGGTCGATGAACATCGTGGTCAGCGGTTCGTCACGGGATAGAGCCCCTGCGGCCGCCACAGCAGGATGGCCACCATCAGCCCGATGTTGGAGAACAGCGCCACCTTCGGCGCCAGGTAGCCGGTGTAGTTGGCCATCAGGCCGACCAGCAGCGCGCCGACGAAGCAGCCGAAGGTGGAACCCAGCCCGCCGATGATGATGACGATGAAGATCAGCACGTTGACCTGCGCGCCGATCTGCGGCGTCACCGCCTGCTGGTACAGGCCCCACATCACGCCGCCCAGGCCGGCCAGTGCCGAGCCGGCGACGAACACGCCGACGAACAGGCGGCGGATGCGGTAGCCCAGCGACTCGACCATCTCGCGGTCCTGCACGCCGGCGCGGATCAGCAACCCGACCTTGGTGCGGTTCAGCGCATACAGCAGCAGCGCGAACACGATCAGGCCGATGGCCACTGCCAGCACGCGGTACTTCTCGATCGACGCGTCGCCGATGACGAAGCTGCCGCGCAGCGTCTGGGGCAGCGGCAGCGCGATCTGCTGCGGGCCCCAGATGACCTTGATCAGCTCCTCGCCGACGATCATGCCGCCCATGGTGATGAGGATCTGCTTCAGGTGCTGGCCGTACACCGGGCGCACGATGATGCGTTCGAAGGCCAGGCCCAGCACGCCGGCGGCCAGCATCGCCGCGAGCATGGCGATGAACACCGCCACCAGGTTGCGGCCCACCGAATCGGCGGTGCTCCAGTCGGCCATGCCGGCCATCACGCTGGTGGCGACGAAGGCGCCGAGCGCGATGAACACGCCGTGGCCGAAGTTCAGCACGTCCATCAGGCCGAAGATCAAGGTCAGGCCCGAGGCGATGATGAAGATGATCAGGCCCATCGCCAGCCCGGCGACGCTGAGCGTGACCCAGGTCGACGACGAGCCGATCAGCGGCCAGCCGGCCAGCAGCACGCCGAACAGCAGCGCGATCGGCCGCCAGTCGAACTCGGCCTTGGGCACAGCGGCTGCCGCGGCCACGGGCAATGCGGCAGTGTTCATTGGTGCGCTCCGAGAGAAAGCCCAAGCAGACGGTGCTGCAGTGATTCGTCCGCGGCCAGTTCGGCCATCGTGCCGGCATGCACCACGCCGCCGTTGTCCATCACCGCCACCTGGTCGCCCAGTGCCTTGGCCATCTGGAAGTTCTGCTCGACCAGCAGCAGCGTGGTGCTCTGCGCCTTCAGCTGGCGAAAGGCGTCGATCAGGTTGTTGATGATCGACGGCGCCAGGCCCTTGCTCGGCTCGTCGATCAGCAGCAGCTCGCGCGGCTCGACGATGGCGCGAGCCACGGCCA
>CAYUPF010000169.1:1689-8781 GCA_964446545.1 uncultured Rubrivivax sp. | reverse complement strand
ACGTCAAGGACAACAAGATCCTCTTCGTCGAAGGCCGCGACGGTCCGGCCAACCACGGGCGTTTGTGCGTTAAGGGGCGCTACGGCTTCGACTATGCGCACCACCCGCAGCGCCTGACCCGGCCGCTGATCCGCCGTGCGGACGCACCGCCGAAGCGCGGCGACTTCGTCATGGACCCGGAGCGGGTCATGGACCTCTTCCGCGAGGCCAGCTGGGACGAGGCACTGGACTTTGCCGGCGGCGGGCTGCGCCGCATCCGCGACGCCCACGGCGGCAAGGCGCTGGCCGGTTTCGGCTCGGCCAAAGGCAGCAACGAGGAGGCCTACCTGTTCCAGAAGCTGGTGCGTACGGGCTTCGGCAGCAACAACGTCGACCATTGCACGCGGTTGTGCCATGCCTCGTCGGTGGTGGCACTGCTCGAAGGCATCGGCTCCGGCGCGGTCAGCAACCCGGTGATGGACGTGATGCGCTCCGAAGTGGTGGTGATCATCGGCGCCAACCCCACCGTCAACCACCCGGTGGCCGCGACCTGGATCAAGAACGCGGTGAAGAACGGCACGAAGCTGATCGTGATGGACCCGCGCCGCTCCGACCTGTCGCGCCTGGCGCACCGCTTCCTGCAGTTCAAGCCCGACACCGACGTGGCCATGCTCAACGCGCTGATGAACGTCATCGTCGGCGAAGGCCTGGTCGACGAGGCCTTCATCGCCAGCCGCACCATCGGCTACGACGAACTGCGCAAGAACGTCGCTGCCTACACGCCCGAGGCGATGGCGCCGATCTGCGGCATCGATGCGCAGACGCTGCGCGAGGTGGCGCGGCTGTACGCCACCTCCAAGGGCTCGATGATCCTGTGGGGCATGGGTATCAGCCAGCATGTGCACGGCACCGACAACGCGCGCTGCCTGATCGCCTTGGCGCTGATGACCGGGCAGATCGGCCGCCCGGGCACCGGGCTGCACCCGCTGCGTGGCCAGAACAATGTGCAGGGCGCGTCGGACGCCGGCCTGATCCCGATGATGCTGCCCGACTATCAACACGTCACCAAGCCCGAGGTGCGCGCGCGCTTCGAGAAGGCCTGGCAGCTGCCCGCGGGCACGCTGGACGATCAGGTCGGGCTGACCGTGGTCGAGGTCATGCACGCCATCAAGCATGGCGACATCAAGGGCATGTACGTGCAGGGTGAGAACCCGGCCATGTCCGACCCCGACGCCAACCATGCACGCGAGGCCTTGGCTGCGCTGGAGCATCTGGTGGTGCAGGACATCTTCCTCACCGAAACCGCCTACCTGGCCGATGTCATCCTGCCGGCCGGTGCCTTCCCCGAGAAGACCGGCAGCTTCACCAACACCGACCGCCTGGTGCAGATGGGCCGCCAGGCCATCGACCCGCCGGGCGATGCGCGCCAGGACCTGTGGATCATCCAGCAGATCGGCCAGCGCCTGGGCCTGCCCTGGGACTACCGGCACGTCAGCGAAGTCTTCGACGAGATGCGGCACACCATGCCCAGCATCGGCGGCATCACCTGGGAGCGGCTGGAACGCGAGCATGCCGTCAACTACCCGTGCACCCACGAGGGCGATCCCGGCGAGCCGGTGGTCTTCGTCGACGAGTTCCCGCGCGAAGGCGGCAAGGCGCGCTTCGTGCCGGCCGACATCATTCCGGCCGACGAGCGGCCCGATGCCGACTATGCGATGGTGCTGATCACCGGGCGCCAGCTCGAACACTGGCACACTGGCAGCATGACACGCCGCGCCAGCGTGCTCGACGCCATCGAGCCTGACCCCACCGCACTGCTGCACCCGCTCGACCTGGCGGCGATCGGCGCCCAGCCGGGCGACGTGCTGACCATCGAATCGCGCCGCGGCGCGGTGTCGCTGTGGGCGCGCGCCGACGAGGGCACGCCGCGCGGCGCCGTCTTCGTCGCCTTCGCCTACTACGAGGCGGCCATCAACAAGCTGACCAACGCGGCGCTCGACCCCTTCGCGAAGATCCCCGAGTTCAAGTACTGCGCGGTGCGCGTCAAGCTCGGCGGCGAGGCGCCGCGCCAGACCAGCTACGGCGGTGGGCAGATGCTGGCCGCGGCACCGAGCTGAGCCGCCGCTCGGCTGCGGCTACTACCTAGTTGGCCGACGCGGCATCTGGTTTCCAATTGACGCCTTTAGATTGGCGCTCCCACGCACGAAACAAGCCAGATGGAATTCCTCTCCACCCCCGAATTCTGGGTCGCCGTCGGCCAGATCATCCTGATCGACATCCTGCTCGGCGGCGACAACGCCGTCGTCATCGCGCTGGCCTGCCGCAAGCTGCCGCCCCAGCAGCGCACCCAGGGCATCCTGTGGGGCACGGCCGGTGCGATCGTGCTGCGCATCATCCTGATCTTCTTTGCGCTGACGCTGCTGGCCATTCCCTTCCTGAAGATCGTCGGTGCGTTGCTGCTGATCTGGATCGGCGTCAAGCTGCTGGTGCCCGATCACGAGGATGGCCACGCCAACATCGAGGGCAGCGACAAGCTGTGGGGCGCAGTCAAGACGGTGATCATCGCCGACTTCGTGATGAGCGTGGACAATGTCATCGCGATCGCCGGCGCGGCCGAAGCTTCGGGCACCGGCCACGGCATGGCACTGGTGATCTTCGGCGTTCTGGTCAGCATCCCGATCATCGTCTGGGGCAGCCAGCTGGTCATCAAGCTGATGGACCGCTACCCGATCATCATCACCTTCGGCGCCATGCTGCTGGGCTGGATCGCCGGCACCATGACCGTGACCGACCCGGTGCTGGTCAATCCCGATGTCATGCCGGGCATGCCCAAGATCGAGGCCACCGACTTCGTCCGCTATGGCGCCGGCGTGGTCGGTGCGCTGCTGGTGCTGGCCATCGGCAAGTTCATCCTGCGCCGGCGCGGCCACGCCGAGGCGCCGACAGTATCCGCCGTCGCCGCGCCCACGGCGCCGGGCCAGTTGCGGCGCGTGCTGCTGGCGGTGGACGCGTCCCCGGCAGCGTCGCGCGCGGCACGGCAGGTCGTCGAGCTGCGCCGCAGCCTGGCCGACCCGGCGGCGCTGAGTCTGCACCTGGTGCATGTGCAGCGTCCGGTGTCGGGTGATGTGTCTTCCTTCGTCGCCAGCCAGACGCTCGACGAGTACTACCAGGAGCAGAGCGATGCGGCCCTGGCGCCCGCGCGCCAGACGCTCGAAGCCGCGGGTGTGCCTTTCGAGGTGCATGCGCGCGTCGGCGATCCGGGCGAGACCATTGCCAAGGAAGCCGCCGACCATGACTGCGACATGATCGTCATGGGCACGCATGGGGCGGGCATGACCGCGGCGCTGCTCGGCTCGGTGGCCCAGGCCACGCTGGGCGCGGCCAAGGTGCCGGTGCTGCTGGTGAAGTAGGCGGCGCTAGGCGCCGCGCCGCACTTCCATCACGCCGTTGCTCGTCACCTCGGCATAGACCTGCGGATCCTTCAGCGCCAGCTGCAGCACGATCTTGCCCGCCTGGTGGCGCACCAGGCGGTTGGCGATCACGCCCAGCGCCACGAGCACGACGCCGGGCACCGCCTGTCCGGCCAGTGCCAGTGCGGCGCCGACGACGATGACGATCACCGCCAGCAGGTCGATGCGCGCGCGCCGCACCACGTAGGGCCGGGCCAGCGTCGGGTTGACGACGATGCGGAAGCGCCCATGCGCGGCGCCGTTGCGGAACTCCTCGTGGGCGATGTAGGGGACAGAATTGCCGTCCGGCTCGGAGTCCTCGCTCATGGGGACGGCAGTCTACGGCAGCCGCTCGTGCGGCTGCACCTGTCACTTCTTCAGGCCGCCCGCAGCACCGGCCGAGCTGCGGCCACCGGCAAGGCCTGCAGTTGCACGCGGCCTGCTTGTTCGTCCATGGACCGCGCCAGCAGCTTGACCAGCGCCTAGCCGCTGTCGATGTACGGCGTGGGCGTGTCCGTCAGCCGGCGGGCCGCGACAGGCCCAGCGGCCGCCAGCTCGCCGAAGGTGTTCCACGGCGCCAGCACCTTGCTCGGCTGCGTCGATATCAGCAGCCGCACCGCGTCGACGGCCAGCAACTCGCCGGTGGCAACGGGCCCGCCGAAGAACTCGCCGCGGTGGACGCGGATGCGTCCGCCGGCCGAAGCCGGTGTGCCTGGCCGATGAAAGCGCACCCAGGCGCAGGTCGACGTCGTCGCCGGTCCCCGATGGCGCCCGCGCGGCGGGTGCTTGCTGTCAGATGCCGACTTCTCCCCAGCGCGCGTCGGCCCAGTTGAAGCTGGGCAGCGTGTGCGCCGGGCAGCGCACCAGCGAGCGCTGCACGCGCTGCTTGATGTCGAGGATGGCCTGCGTCAGCAAGTCGGCGTCGTACGCGCGCAGCAGGTGCGGCTGCGCGCTTTGCAGGTAGAGGCGCAGCCGCGCGCGTTCGCAGGCTTCGCTGCTCAGCCTTTCGTAGGTGGCGTCGTCCCAGTACCAGCGCAGGCCCAGCTCGTAGAACGCGGCGTTGAAGGCGCTGCGGTCGATCTCGGCATCCGAGGGGCAGTCGATTTTCACGGGCGACAGCATGGCGGGCTCCTGAAGGATGGGGTCGAGGCGTCATCGTAGGTGCGTCAATGGATAAATACCAATCAAAGTAAATGATGATTTACATTACTCATGAGTAATGAATTGGACCGCCGATGAAACACGCCACCTTGCGCCAGTTGAAGGTCTTCGAGGCGGTCGCCCGGCTGTCGAGCTACTCGCGTGCCGCCGAGGAGCTGCACCTGACGCAGCCGGCCGTGTCCACGCAGATCCACAAGCTCGAAGGCCATGCCGGGCTGCCGCTGTTCGAAAAGCTGGGGCGCAAGATCTTCCTCACCGCCGCGGGCAGCGAGCTGCTGCACCACAGCCACCTGATCATTCGCCAGTTCGAGGAGGCCGAAGCCGCGATGACGCACTTCAAGGGCGTGGCCGGCGGGCGCCTCAACGTGGCGGTGATCAGCGCCGGCGACTACTTCCTGCCCAGTCTGCTGGTCGAGTTCGCGCGCCGCCACCAAGGGGTGGAGATCAACCTGTCGGTGCACAACCGCGGCGACCTGCTGCACCGCCTGGGCGAGAACCTCACCGACCTGGCGGTGATGGTGCGCCCGCCCGAGGATGCCGACACCGTGGCAGAGGCCTTCGCGCCGCACCCCTACCTGATCGTTGCGCCGCGCGGCCATGCGCTGCAGGCCGAGCGCGGCATCACGCTGCAGCGGCTGGTGCGCGAACCCTTCATCGTGCGCGAATCGGGCTCGGACACGCGCCATGCAATGGCCGATGCGCTGGGCCGCTACGGCGACAAGCTGAAGATCGCGCTCGAGGTCAAGAGCACCGAGACCATCAAGCAGGCGGTGATCGCCGGCATGGGCGTGGCCCTTCTGTCCGGCCACACCGTCAGCCGTGAGCTGCGCGACGGCAGTCTGCTGGCACTGGACGTGGTGGGCTTCCCGCTACCGTTGCACTGGTACCTGGTGCAGCGCCGGCATAAGCGGCTGCCGCCGGTGGCGCGCGCTTTCCGCGAATTCCTGCTCGGCGAGGGCGCGGCGCTGCTGGCCCAGGTGGTGCCGCTGCCTGGTGCGCTCAGGCACCCGGGCGGTCGCCCAGCGCCACGTCCAGCCTCATCTCGCGCGCCAGCCCGTCCAGTTCGGCGTGCAGCTGCTCGTTCGTGAGTCCGGTGGGCACCAGCAGGTGGGCGATCACCTTGAAGCTGCGCTTGCCCGTGCCCGGGCTGGTGACGATCTCGGTGTGCATGTTCTCGATGCTGACCATGCGCGAGGCGAGGCTGCGCGTCAGCGAGCTGACGATGCCCTTGCGGTCGTCGCCGAGCAGCTGCAGCTCCACGCTGCGCAGCCCGGCGGCCGGCTCGCCGCCGGCACTGCGGGCCACGGTGATGCGCAGGCCCGCGGAATCGAGCGCGCGCAGCGATGCGGCCAGCGCATCGGCACCGTCGCGCGACACGTCGAAATGCACCATGCCGGCAAACTCGCCCGCCGCGCGCGCCAGCCGGCTGGCCGCCCAGTTGGCGCCATGGCGCTGCGCGCATTCGGACAGCGCGTTGACGATGCCGTGCCGGTCGGTGCCGATCACCGTGGCCACCAGCGCCACCTCGTCGGACGCTGCGTTTTCGGTCAGCAGCACCGAGCGCTTGATCAGCGGCGCCTTGGTGACGAAGCGCAGGTCCTGCGGTGTGGCCGGCACCGCGTCGTGGTCGCGCACATGGCATACCACGCGCTGCAGCAGCGCCAGGCCCATCGGCGCCAGCGCTCGCTCCCACAGCTCGCGCGCGCTTTCGCCGCGTTGCACGAAGGCCCAGTCCTGCGCGGCGATGGCGCCCGCGTCCCAGCCGTCGGCCAGGTGGTAGACCGTGCCGCCGGCGATGGCATCGCCTTCGAGGATGGTCCATTCCACCGCTGCGATGCCGCGGTGGCGCGGCAGCAGCGACGGGTGGTAGCCGACGCCGCGGTGGCGCGAGCGCGCCAATGCCTCGTCGCTGACGCGCGCATGCGTGTGGGCCGCGACGATCAGGTCGGTGCCCTCGGCGATGGCTTGCCCCGGCACGATCTTCGGGTTGGCCAGCACGTGCACCTCCAGGCCGGCGGCGCGTGCCGCCAACGCCAGGCGGTCATCGGCCGCGGGCGCGACGATGCTGGTGAGTTCCACGCCGGGCAGCCGGCGCAGCATGTCGAAAACGGTGGCCGCGAAATAGCGCGAGCCGACCAAAGCCACTTTCATCGTGTTGCTCCCGGCCGACGGCCTTCGGTCTCTAGATCAGTCATCGAGGAAGCCGCCCTTGAACAGGCTCCAGGCGCGGCCGTCGTGCAGGTAGAAGCAACCGTCGGCGCAGAAGTCCTTGCCGGGGAAGAATTCGCGGTAGGCCTTGGGGATCAGCCGGGCCAATTGCTCGTCGCTGAGTTCTTCGAGTTCTTGGGGCGTGATCGGCGTGCCGGCGCGCAGTCTGCGATGCTCCATCGGCGACCATTCTGGCGCAAGTCGCCGATGGCACCCGCGTTGCGGAAAAAGATGACCGGGGTCAAGCGCTGCCGGGGCGGGCTGGGTCTAGATTGGCGTGCAGGCGCTCGGGGTC
>CAYUPF010000169.1:0-1589 GCA_964446545.1 uncultured Rubrivivax sp. | reverse complement strand
TCGATACGCGACGCCTGCGTCTGCAACTCTCTCATCTGCTCCACCTCGGCGATGATCCGACCCGGGTTCAACATCGCATCCGTGAAGGCCAGCACTTCCGCGGCAAGGCGCTCCAGACCCGCAAAAAACTGGGCCTGGCTGCGTTCGGAACTGGAGCGGCGCAGGGTCGACATGGAAACTCCCGAGTTATTGGATGAGAGACAGCAACAGACCAAATTTTATACGGGTTTACCCGATAAAGGGTTAGTACCCATATCGTCTGCGCTGAATCAACAACGAACTGCCTGGAGGCGAGCATGACGACGCTGATCTACACCCACGACGCCTGCCTGCGCCACCAGCCCGGCCAGCACCACCCCGAATCCCCGCAGCGGCTGCTGGCCGTGCGCCGTGCGCTGGAGGCGCCGGATTTCGCCGCTTTAAGCTGGCGCGAGGCGCCGCTGGGCAGCGCCGAGCAAGTGAAGCTGGTGCACGACGGCGACTATGTAGCCTGGGTGCAGTCGGTGGCGCCCGAGCAGGGGCTGCGCGCGCTGGACGGCGGTGACACCGTGATGTCGCCGGGCACGCTGGAGGCGGTGCTGCGCTGTGTCGGCGCCGCCTGCGCCGGCGTCGACGCGGTGGTGGCCGGCGAGGCGCGCAACGTCTTCTGCGCCACGCGGCCCTGCGGCCACCATGCCGAGGCCGAACGGGCGATGGGCTTCTGCGTCTTCAACCAGGCGGCGATCGCGGCGCTGCACGCGCGCCAGCAGCACGGGCTGCAGCGGGTGGCGGTGATCGACTTCGACGTGCACCACGGCAACGGCACGCAGCAGGCCTTCTACGACGATGCCGAGCTGTTCTACGGCTCCAGCCACCAGTCGCCGTTCTACCCGGGCACGGGTGCGCGCCACGAGTCGGGCGTGGCGCGCAACATCGTCAACATCCCGCTGTCGCGCGGCGCCGGCTCCGACGAGTTCCGCACGCGCATGGCCGCCGACATGCTGCCGGCGCTGCGCGAGTTCGCACCGCAGTTGCTGATCATCTCCGCCGGCTTCGACGCGCACCAGCTCGACCCGCTGGGCGGGCTACAGTTTACCGACGACGACTTTGCCTGGATCACGCGCGAGCTGATGGCCGTGGCCGCGGCCTCGGCGCAGCAGCGCGTGGTGTCGATCCTGGAAGGCGGCTACAGCCTCGAAGGTCTGGCCAGCGGCACCGCCGCGCACGTGCGCACGCTGATGGGCACCTGAACCCACTCGAAGGGGGCAGCCGTGCGTGGAACCTGTGGCAGCTGCTGGCGCAAAGCAGCCTGTCTGTTTCTGGTTTCTGTTCTGCGCGGGCCGAGGACTGGGGGTGCGAATCCGCTCCTGTCCCCCGGGTCGGTCTTCGCCCGCCCCTCCTCCTTTACCTCGCGGATTCGCACCCCCAGTCCTCGGCTGTCCACCACTGCGCTATTCGCGGCTGCATCAACACCGACACAACACCCGGGCCCCGCGTCGACAACCATCGCCGTGCGCCGGGCCGCGAACGGGCTTCGAGTTCTGCCCTTCTCGGCGTCGCGCAGCGTTGAGTTCGTGCCTCGGGCTTGACTTGGCTGTTCACCATGCCAG
>CAYUPF010000168.1:0-8913 GCA_964446545.1 uncultured Rubrivivax sp. | reverse complement strand
GCTGGTGCGCGGCGCGCCGGTGCAGCTGGACCTGGCCACGGTGCAGACCAACATCGTCGTCTTCCATCTGCCGGACGCCCTGCCGCTGGATGCGCCGACGCTGAGCGCACGCGCGCGCGAGCAGGGCGTGCTGGTCAACGCCTTCGGGCCGCGCACCGTGCGTGCGGTGACCCACCTGGACGTGGACGGCGCGCAGTGCCAACGCGCGGCCGAGGTGCTGGTGGCGCTGCTCGCTACATAGGCCGCTGGCTTGGCGCATGTCAAGCCAGGGACAAGGTCGATCGGCTAGGCTCGAACGGTTCGCGTTCACTGCCTTTTCGAGCCCATGCCCGCAAGCCCTGCCCCTGCTGCCGACGCCGCCGCCGCGCTGGACGGCGCTTTCCATGCCACGATGGCGCCGCTGACCGGCGGGCTGTCGCCGATCTCGCTGCTGCTGGCCCAGGCCGACTGGGCGCTGCACCTGATGACGCAGCCGGCGCAGTCGCTGCGGCTGGCGCTGGACGCCCAGCGCGCCTGGGTCGAAGGGTCGATGCAGGGGCTGCTGCCGGCCCCGGCCGATCCGCCGGCACCGGACGGCGACCTGCGCTTCAGCCACCCCGGCTGGCAGCAATGGCCATTCGCGCCGATGGTGCACGCCTACCGCAGCGCCGAGGCCTGGTGGCGGCAGGCCACCGCGCTGCGCGGCATGACCGCGCACCACCAGGAAGTGACGCGCGTGTTCGCGCGGCAGTGGCTGGACACGCTGTCGCCGGCCAACTTCGCGCTCACCAACCCCGAGGTGCTGCAGCGCACGCGCGAGCGTTTCGGCGCCAACTTCATGGACGGCGCGGCCATCGCCGTCGACCAGTGGCGGCTGCGCCAGGGCCTGCCGCCGCTGCAGCCGCCCGAGCACCCCTACCTGCCCGGCGTGGACCTGGCCATCACGCCGGGCAAGGTGGTGCACCGCAATGCGCTGGTCGAGCTGATCCAGTACGCGCCGCAAACGCCCAAGGTGCATGCCGAGCCGGTGTTCATCGTGCCGTCGTGGATCATGAAGTACTACGTGCTCGACCTGTCGCCGCACAACTCGATGGTGCGCTGGCTGGTGTCGCAGGGCCACACGGTGTTCATCGTGTCCTGGCGCAACCCCGACGAGGCTGATGCCCTGCTGGCGATGGAGGACTACCTGCAGCTCGGCGTGTTCGACCCGCTGGCCGCGATCGCCCGGCGGCTGCCTGACACCGCGGTGCATGCCTGCGGCTACTGCCTGGGCGGCACGCTGCTGGCCATCGGCGCCGCGGCGCTGGCCCGTCCGCAGCGCGTGCAGCGCGCCGAACTGCTGGCGCCGCTGGCCAGCCTGTCGCTGCTGGCGGCCGAGACCGATTTCAGCGAACCCGGCGAGATGGGCGTGCTCATCGACGAATCGCAGGTGGCCATGCTCGAGGACCAGATGGCCGAGCGCGGCTTCCTCACCGGGCGGCAGATGGCCGGCAGCTTCCAGTTCCTGCATTCGCGCGAGCTGGTGTGGTCGGCGCAGACGCGCGAGCTGCTGCTGGGCGAGCGGCTGCGCCCCAACGACCTGATGGCCTGGAATGCCGATGTCACGCGCATGCCTGCGGCGATGCACAGCGAGTACCTGCGCCGCTGCTACCTGCGCAACGAGCTGGCCGAGCACCGCTATCCGGTCGAAGGCGAGCCGGTGTCGCTGGCCGACATCCGCCTGCCCGTCTTTGCCGTGGGCACCGAGAAGGACCATATCTCGCCCTGGCGCTCGGTCTACAAGCTGCACCGGCTGACGCACACCGAACTGTGCTTCGTGCTCACCAACGGCGGCCACAACGCCGGCATCGTCAGCGAGCCAGGGCATGCCAGGCGGCGCTATGCGATGCACACCAGCCGGCCCGGCGACCCGGTACGCGATGCCGACGCCTGGCAAGCGCACGCACGGCGCCACGAGGGCTCATGGTGGCCGGCCTGGCATGCCTGGCTGCTGGCGCACGGCAGCCACACCCAGGTGCCCGCGCGCAGCATCGACGCCGCCACCGCGCTGACCGACGCACCGGGCGAGTACGTGCAGCTGCGCTACAACGACTGAAGCGGCCTGCAAACATGGGGGAGACGCGCCATGATCATCCGCCACCAGCTGGACATCACAGAGGCCGTGCTGGCCGCGCTGAAGCAGGCGAGCGACCCGCGATTTCGCGGCATCATGAGCGCCGCCGTGCGCCACCTGCACGGCTTTGCACGCGATGTCCGCCTCACCGAGGATGAATTCCACCAGGCCTGCACCGCGCTCGCCAGGCTCGGCCAGCTGAGCGACGAACAGCACGACGAGGTGCAGCTGATGGCCGGCGTGCTCGGCCTGTCGTCGCTGGTATGCCTGCTGAACAACGGCGACCAGGGCCAGACCGAAACCACCGCGAACCTGATGGACCCGTTCTGGCGCATGGATTCACCGCGCACCGACAATGGCGGCTCGATCGTGCGCTCGCCGACGCCGGGCATGCCGATCTTCGTCAACGCCTGGGTGCGTGACCGGCGCGGCCAACCGGTGGAGGGTGCCGAGGTCGACGTCTGGCACAGCTCGCCCGAGGGCCTGTACGAGCACCAGGACCCGGCGCAGGCCGACATGAACCTGCGCGGCAAGTTCTGCACCGACGCCGCCGGCCGCATCGCCTTTCGCAGCGTCAAGCCGGTGGGCTACGCGATCCCGACCACCGGCGTGGTGGGCGAACTGCTGCGCGCGATGGGCCGCGCGCCGGTGCGCCCGGCGCACATCCACTTCATGATCCACAAGCCGGGCTTCAAGACGCAGTTCTCGCAGGTCTACGCCAGCGACGACCCACACCTGCAGGACGATGTGCAGTACGCGGTGACGCAGGCGCTGATCGGTCAGTACGTGCTGCACGACGGCGAGGCCGCCCCGGCGGCCGGCGTGAGCGGCCCCTGGTATTCGCTGGACCACCACTTCGTCATCGAAGCCGGCGAGTCCAGGCTGCCCGAAGCGCCGCTGCGCGCGGCCCGGGCACGCTGATTCGTACCGAGCTGCGGTCGAACGTAGGGAGGAGCCGCAGGCGACTGCCGGCCGCCTGAGGGGTGAACGAATCCAGCGCACCCGCGTGCCGGGTTCGTTCACAGCCTCTGAGCGGCGCTCAGAGCGTGATGACCACCAGCACGCTGCAGGGTGCGACCTCGATCAGGCTCTTCGACACCGAGCCGCGCCACCAGCGTGCGGCCCAGCTTTCCAGGTGCTTGTGGCCGACCACGATGAGGTCCGCGCGCACGTTCTGCGCGACGCGCACGATTTCGTCGATGGAGATGCCGGTGACGACCTCGCCGCGCACGTCCAGCCCGGCCGCGCGCAGCCGCGACACGCCCTGGTCCAGCACGGCCTGGTAGCGCGCCTTCTCCTCGCTGTCGCTGGCCGGGCTGTAGGCCCAGGCCTCGCCGGCAATCAACGCCACCGGCGGCGGCATCACCGCCACCAGGTGCAGCTGCGACTGGCTCCATTGCCCGATCTCCTGGCAGTCGAGCAGCGCGCGCTGCCCCGCTTCGGAGCCGTCGTAGGCCAGCACGATGGTCTTGTACATGGTGATTCTCCTTTTATGGTCTACGCCACCCGCCTGCGAAACAGTGCCGACGACACGCTCAGGCTCGCGACTTCGTCCGCAGTGTGGCGCAGAGCATCGCCGAGCGCCACCATGTTCGGCTCGGTCAAACGCACCGTCGGGCCGGCGATGGTGACCACGCCCAGCGTGTTGCCGCGGTAGACCACCGGTGCGGCCATCGCCGCCATGGCCGGCGCGAACATCTCACTGATCATCGAATAACCGCGGCGGCGCGCCGCGCGCACGCAGGCCATCACCGCGGCCAGCGTGGTCGGCGCGCGCGGGCCGTGGTCCTTGGGCTCACCCAGTCCCTGCCGCGCCAGCAGCGCCAGCGCCGCGTCGTCGCTCAGCGTCGACAGCCAGGCATGGCCGGCGGCGCTGCAGGACAGCCGCACCGACAGGCCCATGTCGGGGTCGTAGCGCAAGCCGCGCGTCGCGCCCTGCGCCTTGGCCACGAACACCAGCTCGTCGCCGTCGACGATGGCCAGGCGCACCAGCTCGCGCGAGGTCTCGGCCAGCGCGTCCAGCGAGGGCTGCGCCACGTCGACCATACCCGAGGCGCTGAGGAAGGACAGCCCCAGCGACACCAGCTTGATGGTCAGCAGGTAGTCACCCTGGTCGCGCAGCTGGCGCACGTAGCCCACGCGCACCAGCTCGGCCAGCAGACGGTGCGTGGCGCTCAGTGGCAGGCCGGCGGCTGCCGCGATGGCGGACAGCGCCATGCCCTGCGGCTGCGCCGCCAGCAGTTCGACGACCTTCAGGCCGCGTTCGAGAAGGCTGCTCATGGACGCCATCCTATATCGGTCGCTCGGTAGTTTCCATAATGGAAAGTCTTTCCATGGTGCTAGCATCGCGCACCCGCTGCCTCAGACCGCCTGGCACTACCGCCCCATGATCAAGCTGCTCGTGCTGCACGGCCCGAACCTCAACCTGTTCGGGCGCCGCGAACCCCACATCTACGGCACGATCACGCTGGCGCAGATCGACGACAAGCTGCACGCGCTGGCGCGCGAACTGGGCGTGGCGCTGGAATGTTTCCAGTCCAACCACGAAGGCGCGCTGATCGACAAGCTGCACGACAACATCGACCGCGTACGGGGTGCGCTGGTCAATCCGGCCGGGCTGACGCAGCACGGCGTGCCGCTGCACGATGCCATCAAGGCGATGCCCTTCCCGGTGATCGAAGTGCACATGAGCAACATCGCCGCGCGCGAGCCCTGGCGCAGCCATTCGATCATCTCGCCCGCCGTGCGCGGCACTATCCAGGGCCTGGGCTGGCGTTCCTACACCGCCGCGCTGCGCGTGGTCGCCGACCTGGCCGCCGAATCACGACCCACCCCGAAGGAGACCGCACCATGAACTTCGACATCTCCCGCCGCGCCGCCCTGACCGGGGCCGCCGCACTGGCCGCAGCGCCGCTGCTGCCCGCCCGTGCCCAGCCCAAGACCTTGCGCTTCGCCGCCGTGTTCTCCGACAAGGACATCCGCGCCGAGATGATGCAGATGTTCGCCAAGGACATCGAGGCCGACTACAAGGTCGAGCTGTTCCTGAACTCCACGCTGTTCAAGCAGGGCACCGAGCTGGTGGCGCTGCAGCGCGACAACCTGGAGATCGGCAACATCGCGCCGCAGGACTTCTCCAAGCAGGTGCCGGCCTGGTCGATCCTGACCTCGGCCTACCTGTTCCGCGACGCCAACCACCTGAACGCCTTCTTCGCCAGCGAGCCGGGCGCGACGATGAAGAAGATGGTCGAGGACCAGGTCAAGGTGAAGATCCTCGGCCCCACCTTCTTCGGCACGCGCCAGGTGGGGCTGAAGCCGAAGAAGAAGATCGCCACGCCGGCCGACATGGCCGGCATCAAGCTGCGCATGCCGCCGGGCGACGCCTGGCAGCTGCTGGGCCGCTCGATCGGCGCCAACCCCACGCCGATGGCCTATGCCGAGACCTACACCGGGCTGCAGACCGGTGCCATCGACGGCCAGGACAACCCGCTGCCGAACGTGCAGAACATGAAGTTCTACGAGGTCATGTCGCAGATCGTGCTGACCTCGCATCTGGTGGCCTTCGACCTGCTGACCATCAACCTCAAGACCTGGCAGGCGATGTCGCCGGCCACCCAGGCCAAGGTTCAGGCCGCGGCCGACAAGGCCATCGCCTGGAGCACGGCCGAGCACAACAAGCGCGAGGCCGAGCTGGCCGAAGGCTTCCGCAAACAGGGCCTGGAGGTGTACGTGCCCGACATCAAGGCCTTCCGCGAGTACGCGCAGAAGGTCTACCTGGCGTCGGACGAGGCGAAGACCTGGCCCGCCGGCTTGCTGGACAAGATCAACGCGATGAAGTGAGTGGCGGCGCCTGAACGTCCGATGGCTGCATCCCATCCGCTGCGCACACTGGCCCGGCGCGCCCACGGGCTGGCCGAGGCCGTCGCCGCGCTGCTGCTGGCGGTGATCTTCGTCGGCTTCATCATCCAGGTCGTCTTCCGCTATGCCTTCAATTTTCCGGTGGGCTGGACCTCGGACCTGGCCGTCGCGGCCTGGTTGTGGCTGGTGCTGTGGGGCGCGGCCTTCGTGCTCAAGGACGACGACGAGATCCGCTTCGACCTGCTGAGCAGCGCCGTCGGGCGGCGCACGCGCATCGCCATGGGCATCGTCAGCGCGCTCGCCATCGTGGCGCTGTTCGCCATGTCGCTGCCGGCGGCGTACAGCTATGTCAGCTTCATGAAGGTCGAGCGCACGTCTTACCTGAAGATCCGCTTCGACTGGATGTTCTCGATCTACATCATCTTCTCGATCGCCGTGATCGTGCGCTACCTCTGGAAGCTGGCCTTCTTGCTGCGCGGGCGCGAGCCGGCCACGATCGACATCACCAAGGGCAGCTCCGCGCTGTGAACCTGACGAGCCCGTTCTCGATCGCCGTGATGGCGATCGTCGTGTTGAGCCTGCTCGGCCTGCCCATCGGGCTGGCCATGATCGGCGCATCGGTGCTGTACCTGTACCTCACGGGTGCGGACATGGGCATCGCCGCCGAGCAGCTGCTCAACGGCACCTACGGCAGCTACCTGCTGCTGGCGATCCCGTTGTTCATCCTGGCTGCCACCTTCATGAGCACCGGCAGCATCATGGACAGGCTGCTGCGCTTTTGCAACGCGATCGTCGGGCGCTTCCCCGGCGGACTGGCGCAGGTCAACGTGCTGCAGAGCCTGGTCTTCGCCAGCATGTCGGGCTCCGCACTCGCCGATGCTGCCGGCTCCGGCAAGCTGATGCAGGCGCTGATGACGCGCGGCAACAA
Organism: uncultured Rubrivivax sp.; assembly: GCA_964446545.1. GTDB lineage: Bacteria > Pseudomonadota > Gammaproteobacteria > Burkholderiales > Burkholderiaceae_C > Rubrivivax. The sequence goes on along the minus strand of CAYUPF010000168.1, from coordinate 2,038 downwards.
GTACACGCCCGAGTTCGCGGCAGCGCTGTCGGCGGTGACGTCAGTGATCGGACCGATTCTGCCGCCGTCGATTCCGCTGGTGCTCTACGCACTGGTCTCCGATGCGTCGATCGGCTACCTGTTCCTGGCCGGCGTGATGCCGGGCCTACTGCTGACTGCGGTGCAGATGGGTCTGGTCTACTTCCAGGCCAAGCGACGCAACTTTGCGGTCGAGGAGGCGGTACCGCTGCGCGAGCTGCCCGGTCTGACGCGCGAGGCGCTGCCGGCGCTGCTGCTGCCGGTGATCCTCCTCGGCTGCCTGTACAGCGGCGTGACCACACCCACCGAGGCGGCCGGCGTGGCCGCCGCCTATGCGCTGCTGGTGTCGGGCGTGCTGTACCGCAGCCTGAGTTGGCGCGGCATCTACGCGTCGCTGGTGTCGAGCGCGCGCATCAGCATCTCCATCGGCATGCTCATCGCCGGCGCGCTGGTGTTCAACTACGTCATCACCGTGGAGAACATCCCGCAGACGGTCAGCAACGTGCTCAAGACGGTGGAGCTGTCGCCGCTGATGTTCCTGCTGATCGTCAACGTCATCCTGCTGCTGCTCGGCTGCTTTCTCGAAGGCTCGACCATCATCCTCGTGGTGCTGCCGGTGATGCTGCCGACAGCACAGGCGCTGGGCGTGGATCCGGTGCACTTCGGCGTGGTGGCGGTATTCAACATCATGCTCGGCCTGATCACGCCGCCGTACGGTCTGCTGTTGTTCATGATGACCAAGATCGCCAATGTCAGCCTGGCGGGCCTGGTGCGCGAGGTGATGCCCTATCTTGGCGTGATGCTCGTGGCGCTGGCGATCATCACGCTTTGGCCCGATGCGGTGCTGTGGTTGCCCCGACTGGCCGGCTACACGGGCTGAGGCATCGGGCGCGGGGCGGAGGGCTCCTACAATGCGCGCCCTTTGACCCGTCCCCGCCATGTTCAAGAACGCACTGATCTACCGTATCGAAGCCTGGGACCCGCCTGCGCGCAGCGCCATCGAAGAGCGCCTGGAGGGCCAGCGCTTCGTCGCATGCGCCGCGTCGCAGGGCGAATCGGCCGGCTGGGTCGAACCGCGCGGCAAGAAGCACGGCGCGCTGCTCGAACAGGTGGCCGGCCACGCCATCCTGCAGCTGTGTGTGGAGCGCAAGCCGGTGCCGGCCTCGGTGGTGAAGTCGCTGCTCGAGGAACGGCTGCAGAAGATCGAGGACGACACCGGCCGGCGCCCGCGCGGCAAGCAACTGCGCGAGCTGAAGGAAGGCATCGTGCACGAACTGCTGCCACGCGCCTTTGCCAAACGCGCGCACACCCGCGTGTGGGTGGACGCGAAGGCCGGCTGGGTGGTGGTGGACGCGGCCAGCGTGAAGAAGGCCGACGCGGTGATCACCTTCCTGGCCGAGCTGCTGGGCGGTGGCCTGCGCCTGGCGCCGCTGCAGACGAACGCGTCGCCGGCCACCGCGATGGCCGGCTGGCTGGCCACGCGCGAGGCTCCGTCCGGCTTCAGCATCGACCGCGACTGCGAGCTGAAAGCTTCCGACAGCGAGAAGGCCACGGTGCGCTATGCGCGCCACACGCTGGACATCGACGAGCTGGCCGAACACATCCGCCAAGGCAAGATGCCCACGCAGCTGGCCATGACCTGGGCAGGCCGCGTGTCCTTCGTGCTGACCGAAGCGCTGACGCTGAAGAAGATCAAGCTGCTCGATGGGGTGCTGGAAGGCGCGCCGCAGAGCGAGGGCGACGACGATTTCGATGCCGACATCGCGCTGGTCACCGGCGAGCTGCGCCAGCTGATCCCCGAGCTGCTGGCGGCGCTGGATGGCGAGCTGCGGCGAGGGCCGAGCCCTGCCGCGAGTGCCGAGACTGCACTGGCCTGAGGCGACTTGCGTCAGAACGCCGGCGGCTGATTGGCAGCTGGCGCTTTGCCGACCATCGATGACTGAGGGGGCACGATGGTTTGCGCAGCCTTCGGTGCACGCCACCTGTGGCAGGACCTCGGCGCGGCCGGCCGGCCAGAGGT
>CAYUPF010000167.1:0-8920 GCA_964446545.1 uncultured Rubrivivax sp. | reverse complement strand
GCCTACGTGGCCAGCGAGATGGCGCTGCTGCGCTGGGTCGGCAAGCCGGTGATCGTGCTGCTCAACCAGCTGGGCCCGCCGCGCGAAGGCGCGCTGGAGCAGGCCGAGGTGCAGCGCTGGCGCGAGCATCTGGCGCCCTTCGAGTTCGTGACGCAGGTGCTGTCGCTGGACGCCTTTGCGCGCTGCTGGGTGCAGGAACTGGTGCTGCTGCAGGCCATCGAGGCCAGCCTGCAGGGCGAGCGCCGCGCGCTGATGCAGCGCCTGAGCGCGGCCTGGCGCGCCCAGCGCCTGGCGGTGTACGAGGCGTCGGTGGACGCGCTGGCGCAGAGCATGGCGCGGCTGGCGCTGGCACGCGAGGAACTGGCCGAGCGCGGCGCGCTGCGCGCCGGCTTGCGCAGGCTCGGCGCCGCGCTGGGGCTCGCGGCCGACGAGCGCAACCCCGCGCTGCTGGCGCAGGCGGCGCTGGCCGAGGCGCTGGATGCCGAGGTGCGCGCCAGCACCACGCTCTTGATCGCGCTGCACGGCCTGGCCGGCCAGGCCCAGGGCGAGATCCTGCAGCGCCTGGCCACGCACTACCAGCTGACGCTGCGCATGGACGAGAGCAAGGCGGCGCTGATCGGCGGCGCGCTCACCGGCGCGCTGGTCGGGCTGAAGGCCGATGTCGCCGCCGGCGGGCTGACGCTGGGCGGCGGCCTGCTGGCCGGCGGCCTGCTCGGCGCGCTGGGCGCTGCCGGGCTGGCGCGCGCGGTGAACCTGGTGCGCGGCACCGACAGGTCGTGGATCGCCTGGAACGCCGAGGCGCTGGACACGCTGCTCGAAGCCGCGCTGCTGCGCTACCTGGCCGTCGCGCATTTCGGCCGCGGCCGCGGCGAATGGGAGCGCGCCGAGACCGCGCCGCACTGGCTGCCGGTGGTCGAACGCGCGCTCGCCGCCCAGGCCGACACGCTGGCCGCGCTGTGGGCGCAGCGCGGCGACGATGTGTCGGCATTGGCGCGGCAACTGCGGCCGGTCATCGACCGCGCCTTGCGCGCCACATTGTTGCAGCTGTACCCGCAGTCGCCGCTGCCCGGCTGAAGGGAACCGCGGCGAGCGCGCGCACTCCGACCGGTTCGATGTCCCGCCAACGCACTCCGTCCACCACCCGCCGCGCGCTGCTCGGCGGCGCGCTGGCGGGCCTGCTGCCGCCAGGCCTGGCCGCGGCGCCGATGACACGTCGCATCCCGTCCAGCGGCGAGGCGCTGCCGGTGCTCGGGCTGGGCAGCTGGATCACCTTCAACGTCGGCAACGACACGGCGGCGCGCGAGGCCTGCGTCGAGGTGGTGCGTGCCTTCTTCGCTGCCGGCGGGCGGGTGATCGATTCGTCGCCGATGTACGGCTCGTCGCAGCCGACCATCGGCCACGCGCTGGCGCAGCTGGGCCACCCGGCGGCGCTGTTCTCGGCCGAGAAGGTGTGGGTCGGCGATGGCGCGCGCGGCGCGCTTCAGATCGAGGCCTCGCGCGCCCACTGGGGCGTGCCGCGCTTCGACCTGATGCAGGTGCACAACCTGCTGGCCTGGCAGCAGCACCTGCCCCGGCTGTTCGAGATGAAGGCCGCCGGCCGTCTGCGCTATGTCGGCATCACCACCTCGGAAGGGCGGCGCCATGCCGAGATCGAACAAGTGATGCGCACGCAGCCCATCGACTTCGTGCAGATCAGCTACAACCTGCTCGACCGCGAGGTCGAGCAGCGCATCCTGCCGCTGGCCCAGGAGCGTGGCATCGCCGTGATCGTCAACCGGCCCTTCCGCGAAGGCGCGCTGCTGCAGCAGCTGTCGCGCCACCGGCTGCCGGGCTGGGCCGCGGACATCGATTGCCAGGTCTGGGCGCAGGTGGCGCTGAAGTTCGTCGTCACGCATCCGGCCGTGACCTGTGTGATCCCGGCCACCAGCCAGGTGGCGCACCTGCGCCAGAACATGGCGGCGGCGCTGGGCCGCATGCCCGATGCCGCGCTGCGCCAGCGCATGGCGCGCGAGGTGGCGACGCTGTGAGCAAGGCAGGCCGCTCCCAAGGGCTCACCCCGCAGCGCCGTGCGCGCAGGGCGTCGAAATGAGCGAGTGGTGGAGCTATCGACCGGCGGACTTCCTGATGTTCGCGCCGCGCATCTACTGGCGGCTGTTCGAGTCGATCAACGCCGCCGCCTGGCCGGCGCAGTTGCTGCTGGTGGCGGCGGCGCTGGCCTGGCTGCTGTGGTTCGTGCGCCGCGGCGCCGAGGCCGCGCCGCGGACTTCGGCCGTGGCGCTGGCGCTGTGCTGGCTGTTCGTGGCCTGGGCCTTCCTGCTGCAGCGTTATGCGCCCATCAACTGGGCGGCCGACTCATTTGCGCTGGCCTTTGCGCTGCAGGGGCTGGGGCTGTTGGCGCTGGTCGGCGGTGGGCCCTTGCAGGCCAGCGCGCACCCGTGGCGGCGCGCCGTGGGCCTGGGGCTGCTGCTGTGGGCGCTGCTGGGCCATCCGCTGCTCGCCGGGCTGGCCGGGCGGCCGTGGCCGCAGGCCGAAGTCTTCGGCCTGGCACCCGACCCTACGGCCATCGGCACGCTGGGTTGGTTGCTGCTGCTGCAAGGCTGCCGCGCCAGCGCGCGCATGGTGTTGCGTGGCCTGTGGCTCGTGCCGCTGGCGTGGTGCGTGATCACCGCCGCCACGCTGGGCACGATGGGCGCCTGGCAGGCGCTGCTGCCGCTGGCCGCCGCGCTGCTGGCCGTGATGGCCGCGTGCCGGCGCTGAGACTTCAGGTGCGCCAGGGCAGCTCGAGGGTCTGGCCGTCGGGCAACTCGGTGCGCACCGGCGTGGCGGCCAGCACCGCCAGCAGCTGCAGCGGCTGATCGCCGATGTTGAACAGCTGATGCAGCTTGTGCCGTGGCAACGCCAGCGTGGTGTCGGCGCCGAAGCGGTGCACGCGGCCTTCGGTGTGCACCTCGCCCTGGCCGGCCAGGCACATCACCACCTCGTCGCAGTCGTGGCGGTGCGGCGGCGAGGCCGCGCCCGGCGCCAGTGTCTGGCGCCACACGGACAGCTGGCTCAGGCCTTCGGCCGCCGCGGCCCAGGTGCTGTGGGCGACGCCGGCGATGGCGGTTTGTTCGGGACGGGTCTGCGGAATCACGGTCATGACGGGCTCCTGTGGACATGCAGGTGGGCTGCAGTGTGGCGGCGCGGTATTCGATCGACAAGACACCGCAGTGTCATAACATTGCCGACATATCGTCGTCAATGGAAGTGCAGCCATGCCGGGACTGCAGCAGTTCATCGCTTTCGCCGAGACCGCCAAATACGGCGGTTTTGCCGCCGCGGCGCGCGAGCAGGGCGTGGCACCATCGACGCTGGCCAAGGCGGTGGCGCGACTGGAGACCACGCTCGGCGTCAAGCTCTTCCACCGCACCACGCGCCAGGTGCGGCTCACGCCCGACGGCGAGCGGCTGTACCAGCGCTGCCAGCGCGTGCTGGCCGAGGTCGAGGACCTTCAGGCCGAAGCCTCGGGCACGCGCGCCTCGCCCAGCGGCATGCTGCGCATCGACGCGCCGGCGTTCTACGGCAAGCGCTTCGTCATGCCCTTGCTGGCCGGCCTGATGCAACGCCACCCGCAGCTGCAGATCGACCTGCGCCTGAGCGACGCCTTCGTGGACCTGGTGCGCGAAGGCGTCGACCTGGCGCTGCGCATCGGCCGGCTGCGCGATTCGACGCTGGTGGCGCGGCGCGTGGACAAGCAGCAGCTGCTGCTGTGCGCCAGCCCGGCCTACCTGGAAGCGCGCGGCACGCCGCGGCGCATCGAGGACCTGGCGGGCCACGACGTGGTCGTGTTCCGCCTGCCGACCAGCGGGCGCGACCGGCCCTGGCAGCTGCGCCAGCGCGGCAGCCCGGTCGAGCTGGTGCCGCGCGCGCAGGTGCGCATCGACGACGGCGAAGGCCTGGTCGAGGCGCTGAAGCTGGGCATGGGGCTGTGCCAGCTGCCGGACATGATGGTGCAGGGCGAACTCGAGCGCGGCGAACTGGTCGAGCTGCTGCCTTCGTGCCGGCCCGAGCCGATGCCGATCCACATCGTCTACCCGTCGGGCCGGCTGCTGCCAGAGCGCGTACGCGTGGCCATCGAGGCGCTGGAGGCCTTGCGCCAGCGCCGCTGAGATCCTGACTTGTGCTCTGGACGGCGGCAACGGCAGCGTTTATGGTCCTTGTCGTGAAGACGCCGATCGACTTCTACTTCGACTTCTCGTCGCCCTATTCGTACATCGCCTCCGAATGGGTGGAGGCGCTGGCCGCGCGCCATGGGCGTACCGTGCGCTGGCAGGCGATCCTGCTGGGCGTCACCTTCCAGGCGGCGGAGTTGCGCAGCCCGGTGGGCTACCCGATCAAGCGCGACTACACGCTGCGCGACTTCCGCCGTTCGGCGCGCTTCGAAGGCCTGCCCTACACGCAGCCCGAGGAGTTCCCGATCCCGACGCTGAACGCCGCGCGCGTGTTCTGGTGGCTCAACGACAGCCGGGGCGTGGCCGCGGCCGCGGCCTGGGCGCGCGCCGGGCTGCGCGCCTACTTCACGCGCGGCCTGATGCTCAGCCAGCCCGAGTCGCTGAAGGCGCTGGCCGTCGGCTGCGGCATCGATGCGCAGCAGGCCGAGGCCGCGTGGAAAGATCCGCAATGGAAAGCGCGGCTGAAGCGCGCCAACGAAGAAGCCATCGGTGCCGGTGTGTTCGGCGCGCCCTTCTTCTTCGTCGATGGCGAGCCCTTCTGGGGCAACGACCGCAAGGCGCAGATCGAGCGCTGGCTGACGCAGGGCCCGTTCTGAGCGCCCCCAGGGTCGGGCTGTGCCCAGCCCGCCACCCACGGGGGTCAAGGAAACTTGGGGCGGCCCGGCGTTTCCTTGAAAGGGAGATCGCATGAAGAAAACCGTGAAGTCGATGGTTGACGAGGCTACCGCCGCCATCACCACCTACAGCATCGAAGAAGCGCGCGATCTGCACGGCCGCGAGGACGTGCAGTTCATCGACATCCGCGACATCCGCGAACTGGAGCGCGAGGGCGTGATCCCCGGCGCCTTCCACGCGCCGCGCGGCATGCTCGAGTTCTGGGTCGACCCCGAGAGCCCCTATCACAAGCCGGTGTTCGCGCAGGACAAGCAGCTGCTGCTGTTCTGCGCCGCCGGCTGGCGCTCGGCGCTGGCGACGAAGACGCTGCAGGACATGGGCCTGGAGCGGGTGGCGCACATCGACGGCGGCTTCGGCGCCTGGAAGGCCGCCGGCGCGCCGGTGGCCGACAAGAGCAAGAAGTGACCTGCGCCTAGCGTCGCTTGCCGCCCACCGCGACACCGCGCAGGTAGAAGCGCACGGGGGCGCTCTCGATCCACGGCTTGCCGTCGGCATCGACCACCGCCAGCTGCAGCGTGTGCTCGCTGTTGCTGCCGACAGCCGTCGCCTGCCAGTCGCGCTCGCTGATCTGCAGCGTGGTGCTGCGAAACACCGTCGGCACCAGGTTGCCGTCGATCATCACGCGCACGCGGTCGCTGGGCCGCAGCGGCGGCGACAGGCTGGCGCTGACGTCGAAGGCGCCGTTGTTGCTGTGCACCATGTCCTGCTCGGCCGGCCGCTGGATGAGCAGGCGGCGGTAGGCCGGCGCCGAGGCCGACGCGTCGGGCGCATCCGGCGTCGGCTTGACGGCCGGCGGGCTGACGATGTTGGGCGACGGCAACTCCACCGGCGCCGCGCCGGCCGAGGGGCGGTCGGAGAACACCGGGCCCGCCTTGCCCTTCGATTCGTAGACGGTCTGCGCCAGCGGCGCGGCGGCGTGGGCCGCCAGCACGGCAGCGATGATCCAGGTGGGCTTCATGCGATGGCATTGTTCCGCTGCGCGCACCGGCGCTCGCAGGCACTTGTGTGACGCCGGTCACGGCGCCGTCTGCCAGAATGAAACTTCCGTGGACCTGCCCGCCTACCTTCGCATCCAGGCGCATGCCAATGCGCTGTCGAACCAGCGCCTCGGCCGCGCGCTGCAGGCGCTGGACGCCGACGCCTGGCGGGCGCCGCGCACCAGCTTCTTCCCCAGCCTGGCGCTCACGCTGAACCACATCCTCGCGGTCGACCACTACTACGTCGGCGCGCTGCATGGCGATGCCGGGCTGCGCGAGAACTATGCCGCCTTCCGGCCCTGCGCCAGCGCTGGCGAATGGCAACGCCGCCAGCGCGACAGCGACCTGCGCCTGGTGGCCTTCTGCGAGCGCCTCGATGCCGCGTCGGTGCAGGCCTGGGTCGAGATGCCGCGCGCCGACCATGTGCAGCGCGATCGTGCCGGCCATGTGCTGGCGCACCTGTTCAACCACCAGACGCACCATCGCGGCCAGGTGCACGCGATGCTGGCCGGCACCGCGGTGGCGCCGCCGCAGCTGGACGAATTCATGATGCCGAGCGAGGCGCATCTGCGCGCCGCGGACATGCAGGCCTTCGGCTGGGACGAAGGCGCGGTCTACGGCGCTGCGCACTGAGGCGGCATGGACCTGGACACCACCCAGCTCTTCGCCCTGGCGGCCGCGCTGGGTTGGGCCAGCGGGTTGCGGCTGTATGCGGTGGTTTTCCTCACCGGCCTGGCCGGCATGCTCGGCTGGGTCGATCTGCCGCAAGGGCTGCGCGTGCTGCAGCAGCCGCTGCTGCTGGGCGCCAGCGGACTGATGCTGTGCGTGGAATTCTTCGCCGACAAGATCCCCGGGCTCGATTCGCTGTGGGACATGCTGCAGACCTTCGTGCGCATCCCCGCCGGCGCGCTGCTGGCGGCCGGCGTGTTCGGCGGCGATCAGGCCAGCTGGGCGCTGATCGCGGCGCTGATGGGTGGCACGCTGGCGGCCACCAGCCACATGGCCAAGGCGAGCACGCGCGCGGCGGTCAACACCTCGCCCGAGCCCTTCTCGAACATCGGCCTGTCGCTGCTGGGCGATGCCGCGGTGCCGACGATGCTGTGGCTGGCCTGGGAGCATCCGCTGTGGTTCTTCGCCGTGCTGGCCGCGGCCCTGGCGCTGATGATCGCCCTGATCGTGCTGCTGGCGAAGTTCGTGCGCCGGCTGCTGACGCGCTGGACTCAGCGTGCGAACCCGGTCGACGGCGCCGGCCAGCGGCGTGTCGGCTGACGCACCTCGGCGAAGGGCTCGAAACCGGAAGGCCGGTGGATGGGGTCGGGCCGGGCCGTCGAGGCATTCGGTCAGAATCCACAAGCTCCAGACTCATGTCCGTGCCCTGGGCCGGACCCCGATGCATGCTGCCGCACCCACCCGAGACCACGACACGCCCCGAAGGCTTCCAGCGCGTGGCCGAAGCGCTGCGCCGCCTGGGCCACGACGCGGTGCCGTTGTGGCTGGACGTGGCGGCACGCACCTCGCAGGAGGCCGCCGACGCGCTGGGCGTGGCGCTGGGCCAGATCGCCAAGAGCGTGGTCTTCCGCCGCAAGTCCGACGACCAGGCGGTGCTGGTCATCGCCTCGGGCGACCGGCGTGTCGACGAGTCGCGACTGGCGGCCCTCGTCGGCCCGGTGGGGCGCGCCGACGCCGCCTTCGTCAAGTCGCGCACCGGCTTTGCCATCGGTGGCGTGTCGCCGGTGGGCCTGCCCGATGCGCCGATGCTGCTGCTCGACCGCGAGCTGTGCCGCTTCGGTGAGATCTGGGCCGCGGCCGGCCACCCGAACGGCGTGTTCCGGCTCGCGCCCGACGATCTGCAGCGCCTGACCGGCGCCGCCTGGGTCGACGTGGTGTCCGCGTGAGCGCCGCACGGCCGATCCGAAGGCGCTCGCGCCCCCTTGGGGGGCCGGACCGCAGGTCCTGGGGGGCGGCATGAGCGCCGCACGGCCGATCCGAAGGCGCTCGCGCCAACCGCGAGACGCGGCCGGCCTTCGTGCCGTCCAGGTCCGCGCAGGCGGACCTGGAGCCGTGGCACTCAGCCCCCTTGGGAGGCCACAGCGCAGGTTCCTGGGGGCAACATGAGCGACGTGCCCAGCCCCTGTATCAACGTATGCCGCATGGACGCGGCCACCGGCTGGTGCGAGGGCTGCCAGCGCACGCTGGCCGAGATCGGCGCCTGGGGAGGTCTGAGCGACGAGGACAAGCGGGCGGTCTGGCAGGCGCTGCCGGCGCGCCGCGAGGCCTGGCAGCGCCTGCACCCGAGCGTTCAAGGAGAACCGCGATGAAGCCCCTGACCTTCTGGTTCGACCCGATCTCGCCCTACGCCTACCTGGCGTTCGAGCAACTGCCGCAGGCGCTGGAGGGCTGCTCCTGCGTGGTCGACTACCGCCCGGTGTTGTTTGCCGGGCTGCTGGGCCACTGGGGCCAGCTCGGCCCGGCCGAGATCGAACCGAAGCGCGCCTGGACCTTCCGCCAGGTGGCCTGGCACGCGCACCGGCTGAGCATAGCGATGGACATGCCGGCGCAGCACCCCTTCAACCCGCTGGCGCTGCTGCGCCTGGGCCTGGCCAGCGCACCGGCCGCGGGGCTGCCGAACCGGCGCGTGGTGGAACTGCTGATGCGCCATGTCTGGCGCGGCGGTGCCGATGCCAACGATGCCGAGCGGCTGCGCGCGCTGCACGCGGCGGTGGCGCCGCAGCGCGACCCGGCCAGCGAGCCGGTGAAGGCCGAACTGCGCGCCCACACCGACGTGGCCATCGAGCGCGGCGTGTTCGGCGTGCCGACCATCGAGTTCGAGGGCCGACTGTTCTGGGGCCTGGACGCACTGCCGATGCTGCGCGCCGCGCTGCAGGGCGACCCGTGGTTCGACGGTCCCGCCTGGGACGCGGCAGCGGCGCCGCCGCCCGGCGTGGTGCGCAGCGGCTGATGCCGGGCTGTGTTCGATCGTCGAAGAAACCCGGCGGCGGGTTCCGGCGCATAGCGGTAGTTCACTGTTGTTCTGCGCGGGCCGAGGACGACGGGGAA
>CAYUPF010000166.1:1707-8932 GCA_964446545.1 uncultured Rubrivivax sp. | reverse complement strand
TGCGCCGTGAGCCGCCAGCAATCAGATCCCCAAGCGCTGTGGCGCCAGATACTCCTGGCGGTAGATCTCGAAGAGCATCGTGTCGGCAGCCTCGATGCGCTGCTGCTCGGCCACCGATGCGCGCGCCATCGCCTCGAAGCGCTGCTGCTGCGCATCGCTCCACGGCAGGCCGAGCAGCAGGTTGCGCGTCTGCACCGACTGTGCGCGCGTGAAGTGCACGTAGGAGCTGTCGAAGTCCTTGGCCATCGTCGCCAGCACCCGGGCCGACGGCAATTGCTCGGGCGCGTTCAGCACCCGCGACGCCGCCAGCCATGCGTCGCGGTAGCGCCGTCCGCCGAGCGCGACGTCCATCGCATTGGCCAGCAACTCCATCTCGTCGACGATCTGCGCGCTCCATTCCATCAGCGCCACCTCGCCGTCGCCGCGCTCCAGCTTCAGCCCGGGCTCACGGCCGCGGGCGGCCACGCGCTGCTGGTTGCGGCCCAACGCGCCGATCTCCTCGGGCGTGTCCGGCGGGCTGTCGCTCAACAGGCAGTGCAGCAGGAACAGGTCGATGAAACGCATCGTCGGTGCCTCGATGCCCACCGGCACGAAGGGGTCCAGGTCCATGCAGCGCACCTCGACGTATTCGACGCCACGCTCGCGCAGCGCATGCAGCGGCCGCTCGCCGGGGAAGATCACGCGCTTCGGCCGGATCGTGCCGTAGAACTCGTTTTCGATCTGCAGCAGGCTGGTGGCCAGCTGGTTGTACTCGCCGCCCGGGTTGCGGATGCCGACGGCCTCATAGGCCGGATAGGGCCGGGTCAGCGCCTCCTGCAACGACGCACCGTAGCTGCCCAGGCTGTTGTACGACACCGCCAGCGAGGCCTGCGCGTCGCTCTGGTAGCCGAGCCGGCCCATGCGCAGGCTGGTGGCGTGCGGCAGGTACAGCGTCTGGCCTTGCAGCGTCTGCAGGCCATGCTCGCGCCCGGCGACGAAGTTGTCGCACACGGCCGGCGACGCGCCGAACAGGTACAGCAGCAGGAAGCTGTGGCGCCGGAAGTTGCGGATCAGGCCGAAGTAGTCCTCGTTGCTCAAGTCCGGCAGCGACCAGTTGTAGTGGATGCCCGAGATGGTCTGCATGCGCCGCCCGTAGCGGTGCCCCAGGCCCATGCGGTAGACGCTCTTCGCACGCGCGATGTTGCTGGTGCCGTACACGCCGATCGGGATGTTCTCGTCGACCGGCAGCCCGCAGGGCATGCTGCCCACCCACAGCATCTCGTCGCCGATGTGGCGATAGACGAACTGGTGGACCTGCGTCAGCTCGTCCAGGCAGCCATCGATATCGGCATGCGCGCCGGTGATCAACTCCAGCTGCGATTCGCTGAAGTCGGTGGTGATGTGCGGATGCGTCAGCGCCGAACCCAGCGCCTGCGGGTGCGGCGTCGCGGCCAGCGTGCCGTCGGGCCGCGAGCGCAGGCTCTCCTTCTCGATGCCGCGGCGCATGCCCTTCAGCGCCGCGGCCGGCAGTGCCCGCAGGCGCTCCTTCAAACTTGCCATCGGGGCATTCCTTCGATTGACTCAGGCGCGAAGGTACCAGACCCGCGCGACACGTGCTTGACGGCGCTCGGTCGCGGCTTCGCGCCTGTCGCGCGGGAGCTCGGGGGGCGCCAGCCCGGATGCCGTCCGCGCCGCAACCGATATCATGGGGTCGTTGGTGCGCGTCGCGGTGTTCTGCCGCGGCGGTTCAACGGGAATCAGCAGGCAGCGGCCGCGATCGGCCATGCTCAAGCTGAGCTGCCCCCGCAACGGTAAGCGGACCGAAAGCCCTGCTCGCCAAGGCTTCCGGCTCGTGACAACAGACCACTGGCCACGCATCGCACTTCGCGGTGCGGGCTGGGAAGGCGTCACGGGTGGTCTCCGTCAGCCCGGATACCGGCCAACGGGGTGGCGAGTCGCGCGAGCGCTCGCCGTACGGCGCGCGGCTGCGGGGAAGCGGCGGCGCGCGTTCGTTGCTTCGCTCTGATGAGCCGTTCCTCTCACGAATTGATCCTCGGCGGCGCCAAGAGCGGCAAGTCGCGTGCCGCCGAGCAGCGCGCCGCCGCCTGGCTGGCCGCTGGCGGCGAACAGCGTGCGACGCTGGTCGCCACCGCGCTGCCCGGCGACGACGAGATGAGCGCACGCATCGCCCGGCACCGCGCCGATCGTGCGCTGCGGGTGCCGGCGCTGGACACGGTCGAGGCCTCGCACTCGCTGGGCGCCGCGCTGCGCCGCCTGGCGCATCCGCAGCGGCTGCTGGTGGTCGACTGTCTGACGCTGTGGCTTACCCAGTGCCTGCTGCCGCCGACCGGTGCACCGGTCGCGGACTGGCCGCAGGAGCGCAGCGCGCTGCTCGCGGCGCTGCGCGACAGCGCCTCGCCGATCGTGCTGGTGGCCAACGAGGTCGGCCTCGGCGTGATGCCGCTGTCCGCCGAGGCGCGCGCCTGCGTCGATGCGCTGGGCCTGCTGCACCAGGACGTGGCCGCGGCGTGCCGCCGCGTCACGCTGATGGTCGCCGGCTGCGAGCTGCGCGTGAAGGACGGCCGGTGAGGCGCCTGCTGCTGGCGCTGTGCGCCGTGCTGCTGACGGCTGCCGCGCTGGCGCAGCCCATCGTCGTGCGCGACGACCGCGGCATCGAACATCGCTTCACCGCGCCGCCGCAACGCATCGTCACGATGCTGCCCTCGCTCACCGAGGCGGCCTGGGTGCTCGACGTCGGGCCGCGGCTGGTCGGCGTGGACCGCTACTCCAGCTGGCCGGCGCAGATCGCCGCGCTGCCGCACCTGGGCGGGCTGGAGGACGCGCACATTGAAGCCATCGCGGCGCTCAGGCCGGACGTGGTCCTGGCCTCGACCTCGTCGCGCGCGATGGAGCGGCTGGAGGCGCTGGGCCTGCGCGTCGTGCGCCTGAAGTCGGACAGCCACGACGACGTGCGCCGCACGCTGCGGCTGATCGCCCAGCTGCTGGGCACGCCCGAGACCGGCGCGCGTGTCTGGGCGGGCATCCAGCGCGAGATCGACGCCGCCGCGGTGCACGTGCCGCCGGCGCTGCGCGGTCAGCGCGTCTACTTCGAGATCGGCGGCGGGCCCTACGCGGCGGGCACCACCTCGTTCATCGGCGAGACGCTGGCACGGCTGGGCATGGGCAACATCGTGCCGGCGGCGCTGGGTCCGTTCCCGAAGCTGAACCCCGAGTTCGTGGTGCGCGCACGGCCGGACATCATCATGGGGCTGCAGAGCGAGCAGGCCGCGCTGACGCGGCGGCCCGGCTGGGGCGGCTTGGCGGCGGTGCGCGAGCGCCAGCTGTGCGGCTTCGACGCCGCGCAGTACGACATGCTGGTGCGTCCTGGCCCGCGCATGGGCGAAGGCGCGGCGCTGCTGGCCGACTGCCTGGCCGGCCTGTCCACGCGATGAACGGCGACGCACGGCGCCGCCGGCGGCTCGCCAGCGTGATGGCGCTGGTCATCGTGCTCGGCCTAGCCGCCGGGCTGGCCACCGGCTCGGCCGGCTTTTCGCCGTCGGCCTTGCGCGCCGACCTGCTGGGCGGCGACGCTGCGCTGCTGCTGGGCCAGATCCGCGCACCGCGCACGCTGGGCGCCGCGCTGGTGGGCGCGCTGCTGGGACTGTCGGGCGCGATCGCGCAGGGGCTGTTCCGCAACCCGCTGGCCGACCCCTATCTGCTGGGCAGCTCCGCCGGCGCCGGGCTGGGCGTCGTGTCGGTGCTGGCCGCGGCGGGCCTCGGCGGCGCGTACCTCAGCCTCGCCACCGTGGTCTGGATCGAACGCGTGGGTCTGGTCGGCGCCGCCTTCGCCGGCGCGCTGGCCGGTGTGGCGATGACGCTGACGCTGGCGCGCGGCGCGGTGCAGACGCTGCGGCTGCTGCTGGCCGGCGTGGTGGTGGGCTTCCTGCTGGGCGCCGTCAGCGACCTGATCACCGTGGTCTCGCCCGACGCGCTGCGCGGCAAGCAGGCCTTCATGCTCGGCAGCACCAGCTTCCTGGGCTGGGGCGCGCTGGCGCTGATGGGCGCCGGGCTTGTGTTCCTGTCCGTGCTGGCGCGGCGTTATGCACGCGGGCTGGACGCGCTGACGCTGGGCGAGGACAGCGCGGCCAGCCTAGGGCTCGACCTTCGCCGCATGCGGCTGGCGCTGGTGCTGATGCTGAGCCTGGGCACCGCGCTGGCGGTGTCGCAGGCCGGGCTGGTGGCCTTCGTCGGCCTGGTGGCACCGCACCTGGTGCGGCGCAACGCGCCCGGCGCGCACGGCTGGCTGCTGCTGGCCAGCGCCACCATGGGCGCCGCGCTGCTGCTGGTGGCGGACGTGCTCTCGCGTGCGCTGATCGCACCCGAGGAACTGCCGGTCGGCGTGGTGACCGCGGTGCTCGGCGGCGGCTACCTGTTCTGGCTGCTGCGGCAGCGCACGGCACCATGAGCGCGCCGGGCCGCTCCCAAGCGCTCATCCCGCAGCGCGCAGCGTGCAGGGAAGTCCGGTGACTGCGCTGCTGCAGGCCGAAGCCTTGCGCGTGCGCCTGGGAGCGCGCGACGTGCTGCAGGGCCTGAGCCTGCAGGTCGGCCCGGGCTGGACCGCGCTGGTCGGCCCGAACGGCGCAGGCAAGTCGACGTTGTTGCGCGCGCTCGCCGGGCTGCGGCCGCCGGATGGCGGCGATGTGCGCCTGCAAGGGCAGGACCTGCGCACGCTGGCGCCGGCCGAACGCGCGCGCCGCCTCGCCTGGCTGGCGCAGCAGGGCGACGTCACCGGCGAGCTGACGGTGCGCGAGACGGTGGAACTCGGCCGCATCGCCCACCTGGGCCTGCTGGGCACGCCCGGGCCCGAGGACCGTGCGGCGGTCGAACGTGCGATGGCGCTGACCGAATGCACGCCCTGGCAGCAGCGCCGGCTGCACGAGCTGTCGGGCGGCGAACGCCAGCGCGTGCTGCTGGCCCGCGTGCTGGCCACCGAGGCGCTGCTGCTGCTGCTGGACGAACCCACCACGCACCTGGACGCACCGCACCAGGTGGCGTTGGCGCGCCTGTTCCGCCAGCTTGCGGGCGACGCCGGCCGCCCGCGCGCGGTGTTGAGCGTGCTGCACGATCTGCCGATCGCGCTGCAGGCCGACCGCCTGCTGGTGCTGGACGAAGGCCGGCTCTGCGCCGACGGCCCGCCCACCGACCGCGCGCTGCAGGCCACGCTGGTGCGCGTGTTCGGCGGCGCGATCCGCATCGAGGCCGATGCCGCCGGCCGGCCGCGGGTCGCGCTCGCGCTGGACGGCCATTGAATGCTGGCCGCGGCGGCTGTGCTGCTGGCCTGGGCGCTCGATGCCGCCTGGGGCGAGCCACGCAACGCCTGGCACCCGGTGGCCTGGTTCGATCGGGCGATGGCCCCGCGGGCCGGCGCCTGCTGCGGCTGCGGACCGCAGCAGCCTTCGTCGCCGGCGCGCTCGCCTGGGCCTGCGCCATCGCCGCCGTGGCCGCCACCGGGTACTGGCTGCAGGCCTGGTTCGCCGTTGCCGGCCTGCCCGGCGCCTGGGCCTGCCGGGCCGCGAACACGCTGGACGCGATGTGGGGCTATCGCGGCCGCTGGGAATGGGGCCGGCAAGTGGGCCGCGCGCGCCGACGATGCGCTGGCTTGGCTGCCGGCGCGCCTGTGCGCGCGCTGCTGCTGTGGCGGCCGTCGATCGCGCTGGGCACGTTGCGCCGCGAGGCCCGGCGCACGCCCTCGCCCAACGGCGGCTGGCCGATGGCGGCGCTGGCGCTGCGCCTGGGCGTACGCCTCGGCAAGCCGGGCGTGTACCTGCTCAACCCGGGCGCGAGCGCGCCCGACGCTGCCGCGCTGGCGCGTGCGCTGCGTGTGGCCGAACACGCGGCGCGCGCCGCCTTCGTGCTGGCCGCGCTCGCGCTGTTGGCATTGCACGCAGGCCGCGCATGAAGTCGGCACTGGTTCGATGGCCGTGCCAACCTGATCGACGACCCTCTGGGCGCGGGCACACTGCGTGCGCTGTTCCATTGTCTGACACGATGACCGCCCTGTTCCCCACCCCCCTTGCCCTCGCCCCCTTCGGCGACGCCGCGCTGCGCGAGCGCGTGCAGGCCGCGCTCGACGCCAAGACCAAGCCGCTGGGCGCGCTCGGGCCGGCTGGAAGCGCTGGCGCTGCAGATCGCGTGCGTGCAGTGCCGCGAACGGCCGCGGCTGCGCTCGCCGCAGCTGGTGGTGTTCGCGGCCGACCACGGCATCGCGGCGCAAGGGGTGTCGGCCTATCCGCCCGAGGTGACGCGGCAGATGGTGCTGAACTTCCTGGCCGGCGGCGCCGCAGTGTCGGTGCTGGCACGGCTGCACGGCATCGCCGTCACGGTGGCCGATTGTGGCGTGGCCGCCGAGTTCGACGCGCATCCGCAGCTGCGGCGGCTGAAGGTCGAAGGGGCCGAACGCGGCACGGCCGACGCCAGCCGCGGCCCGGCGATGAGTGCGGCGCAGTGCGCAGCCGCCGTCGTCAACGGCCGCCGCCTGGTGGCGAGCCTGCCCGGCAACGTGCTGCTGCTCGGCGAGATGGGCATCGGCAACAGCTCGGCCGCGGCGCTGCTGATGGCGCGGTTGACGCGCGAACCGCTGCAGGCCTGCGTCGGCCGCGGCACCGGGCTGGACGATGCCGGCCTGGCGCACAAGTGCAGCATGCTGCAACGCGCGCTGGCCGCCAATGCCGAGGCCGGCGCGCCGCTGCAGGCGCTGGCCGCGCTCGGCGGGCTGGAGATCGCCAGCATGGTCGGCGCCGTGCAGCAGGCCGGCGCCGAAGGCCGCGTGATCGTCGTCGACGGCTTCATCACCACGGCCGCGGTCGCGGTGGCCGCGGCGCTGCAGCCGGCGCTGCTGCAGCGCTGCGTCTTCGCCCATCGTTCGCAGGAGACCGGCCACGCGCGCTGGCTGCAGCAGCTGGGTGCCTCGCCGCTGCTCGACCTGGACCTGCGTCTGGGCGAAGGCTCGGGCGCGGCGCTGGCCTGGCCGCTGCTGGAATCGGCCTGCCGCCTGCTGGACGAAATGGCGAGCTTCGCGTCGGCCGGCGTCAGCGGCCGCAACGGATGAGCGTGCTGCGCCACCAGTTGCGCCTGTTCTTCATCGCGCTGCAGTTCCTGACCCGGCTGCCGGTGCCGCGCTGGGTGGGCTATGAAGCGGACTGGCTGAACCAGGCGACGCGCTACTTCGCGCTGGTCGGCGCGCTGG
>CAYUPF010000166.1:0-1607 GCA_964446545.1 uncultured Rubrivivax sp. | reverse complement strand
CGCGCTGGTCGGCGCGCTGGGCGCCGCACTGGCGCTGGCCGCGCTGCAGCTCTGGCCGCCGGCTGTCGCCGCCGCGCTGGCGGTGGCCGGCACGCTGTGGCTCAGCGCCGCGCTGCACGAGGACGGCCTGGCCGACACCTGCGACGCGCTGCTCGGCGCGGCGCCGCGCGACCAGGCGCTGGCGGTGATGAAGGACTCGCGCATCGGCAGCTACGGTGCCGCGGCGCTGTGCCTGAGCCTGCTGCTGCGCGTGCTGCTGCTGGCCGCGCTGCTGGCGCGCGACCCGCTGCTGGCGGCGGCCGCCTGCGTGGCCGCGCACTGCGCCGGCCGCAGCGCCGCGGTGGCGCTGATGGCGCTACTGCCCTATGCCGGCGACGAGACACAGGCCAAGGCCCGGCTGCTGGCGCGCCAGCAGCGCCGCGCCGACACGGGCTGGGCGCTGCTCACCGGCGCGGCCGCGCTCGCGCTGGGCGGCTTGGCGGCGCCGACGGCGTCGCATGCCGCGGCGGCCGCCGGCGGCTTGGTGCTGCTGCTGCTGGCGCTGCGGGCCGGGTTGCGTCGGCGCCTGGGCGGCTACACCGGCGACACGCTGGGCGCCGCCGAGCAGCTGGGCGAGGTGGTGGTGCTGCTGGCCTTCGCGGCCTCGGTGGCGCGGTGACGGCGCTGCACGTCTGGCGGCACCCGCGTGCCGAGGGCGCGGCGGGTCGCTGCATCGGCCGCACCGAGCTGCGCGTCGACCCGCGCCGCGCCAAGCGGCTGGCGCACCGCATCCGCGCCTTCGCGCGGCGCGAGCAGCTGGCCGCCGTCGTGCTGACCTCGCCGCAGGCGCGTTGCCGCGCCGTGGGCCGCTGGCTGGCGCGCTGGGGCTGGCGCCACCGCGTGGACGCTGCGCTGTGCGAGCTGGACTTCGGCCGCTGGGACGGGCAGCTCTGGCGCGATGTGCCGCGACACGAGGTCGACGCCTGGTGCGCCGACTTCGAGCATCACGCGCCCGGCGGCGGCGAACCGCTGGCCGCGCTGCTGCAGCGCGTGCGCGGCTTCGACCCGGGCGAGGCGCGCATCGTCGTCACGCACGGCGGCTGGCTCTCGGCGGCGCTGTGGCTGCAGCGCGCCGGCGGCGAAGCGCCGCGCAGCGCGGACTGGCCGGCCGCGCCAGCGCCCGGCACGCGCATCGCATGGCGACTGCCGCGATGAAGGAGGCCTGCACACTGCCCAGCGAGCAGCGCGACTTCGTCGAATGGCACCGCGGGCGGCCGCACTACGCGGTGTGGGCCGTGGCGCTGGACGACCGGGCCATCGATGCCCGGCTCGAACAGCTGCGCGCCGCACTGCAGCCGCTGCTGCTGCCGGGCTACCGGCGCCAGCCGCACATCACGCTGCAGCTCTGCGGCTTTGCCGTGGACCCGCCGCTGCAGGCCGACGACTTCGGCCCGCATCATCTGCAGGCCCATACCGATGCGCTGACGCGGCTGCGGCTACCACCCTTCGAGCTGCGCATCGGCGGCGCCTTCAGCTTCGCCTCCGCCGCCTGCCTGGCGGTGCAGGACCCGTCATGCAGCCTGCGGCGGCTGCGCGCGGCTCTGTCTCGAGCCGCCGCCAACGGTGAC
>CAYUPF010000165.1:0-9032 GCA_964446545.1 uncultured Rubrivivax sp. | reverse complement strand
CACCGATTACGAAGCGATGCTCGAAACCAGCATGTAAGGAAACCAGCAAACCATGTTCAAGAACCTGATCGGCGGCGAGTGGGTCGAAGGCCCTCGCGTCTCGCGCAACATCAACCCCTCGGACACGCGCGACGTCGTTGGCGAGTTCGCGCAAGCCGACCCGGCCCAAGCCATGCAGGCCATCGCCGCAGCCACCCAGGCACAGCCCGCCTGGGGCCTGTCCACCCCGCAGCAACGCTTCGACGTGCTCGACGCCGCCGGCGCCGAGATCCTGGCGCGCAAGGCCGAACTGGGCGACCTGCTTGCCCGCGAGGAAGGCAAGACCCTGCCCGAAGCCATCGGCGAGGTTGCACGGGCCGGCAACATCTTCAAGTTCTTTGCCGGCGAAGCGCTGCGTCTTGGCGGGGACGTGGTGGCTTCCGTGCGCCCGGGCGTCGGCGTGGAAGTCACCCGCGAGCCCATGGGCGTCGTGGGCCTGATCACGCCCTGGAACTTCCCCATCGCGATCCCCGCCTGGAAGATCGCCCCGGCCCTGGCCTGCGGCAACGCGGTGGTGCTCAAGCCGGCCGATCTCGTGCCCGGCAGCGCCTGGGCCATCGCCGACATCCTGCACCGCGCGGGCCTGCCGGCGGGCGTGTTCAACCTGGTGATGGGCCGCGGCTCCGAAGTGGGCCAGGTGCTGCTGGACGACAAGCGCGTCAACGCGATCAGCTTCACCGGCTCGGTGGCCACCGGCCAGCGCATCGCGCAGGCTTGTGTCGCGCGCATGGCCAAGTTCCAGCTGGAGATGGGCGGCAAGAATCCGATGGTGGTGCTCGACGACGCCGACCTGGACGTCGCGGTGAACGCGGCGCTGAACAGCGGCTTCTTCTCCACCGGCCAGCGCTGCACGGCCTCCTCGCGCCTGATCGTCACCGAAGGCATCCACGACCGCTTCATCGCTGCGATGGCCGAAAAGATGAAGGCGCTGAAGGTCGACGACGCGCGCAAGAAAGGCACCGACATCGGTCCCGTGGTCGACGACAAGCAGCTCGCGCAGAACCTCCAGTACGTCGCGATCGCCACGGCGGAAGGCGCCAAGCTGGTGGCGGGCGGCGAGGCGATCGACAGAAACGGCGATGGCGCGCCCGGCTACTACATGCGTCCCGCCCTGTTCTCCGAGACCACGGCGCCGATGCGCATCAACCGCGAAGAGGTGTTCGGCCCCGTGGTGAGCGTCATCCGCGCGAAGAACTACGAGGAGGCACTGGCCTTGGCCAACGACACCGAGTTCGGTCTCTGCGCCGGCATTGCCACCACCTCCCTCAAGTACGCCACGCATTTCAAGCGCCACGTGCAGGCCGGCATGGTGATGGTGAACCTGCCGACCGCGGGCGTGGACTATCACGTGCCCTTCGGCGGCCGCAAAGGCTCCAGCTACGGGCCGCGCGAGCAGGGCCGCTACGCCGCGGAGTTCTACACGACGGTCAAGACGGCGTATACGGCCGCCTGATCTGCGCCGCGCGCAGGTGCCGCACAAAGGACCGCGCGTTCGATTTCTTCTTCTGGAGGGGCTGTCATGGCACAAAAAAGAGTCGCGATCGTCACGGGCGCGGGCAGCGGGATCGGCAAGTCCGCGTCGCTCGCGCTCCTGAAGGACGGCTACTACGTCGGCCTGGTAGGCCGGCGCAAGGACAAGCTGGAGGAGACCGCCGCCGAGTCCGGCGCGAAGGACCGCGCGCTGGTGCTTGCCGCTGACATCACCAAGGACGACGAAGTCGCCAAAGCCTTCCGTGAAGTGAAGAGCATTTGGGGTCGCCTCGACGTGCTGTTCAACAACGCCGGCATGGGCGCGCCCGCAGTGCCGATGGAAGATCTGCCAATCGAGAAGTTCCGCGAGGTGGTGAACATCAACCTGGTGGCGATGTTCATGTGCACACAGCACGCCATCCGCATCATGAAGGCGCAGGACCCGAAGGGCGGCCGCATCATCAACAACGGCTCGCTCTCCGCGTACGCGCCGCGGCCGATGTCGGTCGCTTATACGGCCACCAAGCACGCCGTGACCGGCCTGACCAAGAGCATCTCGCTGGACGGCCGCAAGGACGACATCACCGCCAGCCAGATCGACATCGGCAATGCGCTCACCGAACTTGCGGCCGGCATGTCGAGCACCGAGCCGATGATGGACGTGAAGCACGCCGGCGACGCCGTGCTGCACATGGCCAACCTTCCGCTCGACGTGAACGTGCAGTTCATGACCATCATGGCCACCAAAATGCCGTTCGTCGGCCGCGGCTAGCATGCCGCACGCCGTTGCCGAGGCACCGACGATGCGCCGCCACAGGTAGAAAAGGGCCGACAGGCTGGTCGCCGGCGAGATCCACTAGACCACGCGAGCCAGCGCCGAGGCCACATCGGGCGGCGCGACAATCTGGCCCGAGGCCACCAGCAGCCCTTGCCCGCCAGCGCACCGCGTGCTGTGGACTCAAAAAGTCATCGTTGACTTTCGCGGCCGGGCAACTGCGCGCTGTGCCATCTATAGCCGAATTCAGCGCCGAATACGCCGCGACGAAAGGACGGCCAGACGAACAAGCTGTGTGAGGGATGAGTGAAGGGTGTTCGGTTGGGGGCGCAGCCCACGCCCCCAACAATTCTCTTCCGTGGTCCGCGGCCTATTTAGCCTTGGCCATGTCTTCGCGCGCCTGCTTGATCAGGTCTGCACCGATGACTTCGGAAAACTGGGCGACAACGGGCTTGACCATTTCGCGCAGTTTTGCCATCTCGGCCGGCGGCAGCGTCACCACATCCATGCCTCCTTGGTCCCTGAGCTCACGCGTGATGCGCTCGGCGGCGTCTCGCGACAGTGCACGCTGGTAAGGCGCCGATTCACGCGCGGCCTCGCGGACAGCCTGTTGGTCCGCGGGAGACAGCGTGTCGAACCACTTTTTGCTGGCCGCCACAAAGAACGCGGTGTAGGCATGGCCGGTCATCGTCATGTACTTCGTTACTTCGTAAAATTTGCTGGATTGGATCAAGCCGACCGGCGTTTCCTGCGCGTCTACCGCTTTGCTCTCCAAGGCGTTGTAGAGCTCGGGATAGGGCATCGGCACCGGATTGGCTTTGAGCGCCCTGAAGGTGTTGATGAAGACGGGGTTCGGGATCACACGGATTTTCAGGCCTTCGATGTCCTCCGTTTTCGTGATCTTTCGCTTGGAATTCGTCATGTGACGAAAGCCGTTATCCCAGTACGCCAGGCCGATCAAGCCGATGCCTTCCATCTTCTGGAACAGGTGGGCACCGACAGGGCCATCCATGATTGCGTCGACTTCCTTGAAGTTGGCAAAGAAGAACGGGAGATCGAAGATTCCGAATTCCTTGATCGAGCCCACCAGGTTGGGTGTCGGACCGACCATCAACTGAAGGGTGCCTCCCTGGAGCATGGTTTGCAACTGCGGCTCGTTGCCGATCTTTCCGCAGCAATAGGTATTGACCGTGATGCGTCCGTTGGTCTTGGCCTTGACAAGTTCGGCAAACCGATTGATGCCCTGTCCGACCGGATGCGATTCGATGGGCACATAACCCATTCTTACTTCCTGCGCACTGGCGCCGGTGAGGGCAAAAAGCGTGACCGCCGCGGCAATCAGTTTGTGAAATTTCATTTCAGTCTCCTTCGGTTAAAAAAGCAACTCTTGAATCAATAGAACCAAGAGGCGGGGACAGTTACCAGTGCTGGAAAAAGGATCAGCAGTAGCAATACCAAAAACTCGGCGATCAGGAACGGAACTACTCCTTTGACGGCATCCTCCATGGAGAGCTTGCTTACACCACACACGGTGTTCAGTACCGAGCCGACGGGTGGCGTGATCATCCCTATGGCGGCGGTCATCATGAATATCACCCCGAAGTAGATCGGGTCAATACCGGCAAGTTTCACAACAGGCATCAAGACGGGCGTGAGGATCAAGATGACCGCGGCAAAGTCCAGCGCCATACCTATTGCGGTCACGAACAGCGCGATCACGAGCATCAGCAGAATCGGGCTGCTCAAGAACGGATGTAGCAGCGATGCAATTTGATCGGGAACGTTGGCGATCGTGATGAGCCAGGCTGGAACCGTAGAGGCTGCTACCAGCAGCATGATCACCGCGGATGTCTTGGTGGCGTTGAGAACTGCCTCATACAGCGCGCTCAGCGATAACTCACGGTAGATCAACGCGCTGACCAGCAAAGCGTAGGTGGCTGAGATGACCCCTGCTTCAGTAGGCGTGAAGATGCCGAACTTGAGGCCGCCGACCATGAGGACCGGCAGCCCAAACGCCCAGATCGCGTTGACGAGCGCACGTCGCGTTTCAGCCCGCGATTGCTTCGGCGGCAGCGGGGAGGAATCGCTTCTCGCGAGCCACCACCAGGCAGCGACCAATGACACCGCCATCAGCAGGCCCGGAACGATACCCGCCAGGAACAGCTTGCCAATGGACACGTTGGCAGTGACGCCAAACAGAATGAAGCCGACCGATGGCGGAATGATGGGCGCGATGATGCCCGTGGCGGCGATGAGCCCGGACGAGCGGGTGAGGCTATAGCCCGCTTCCCGCATGAGTGGCAGCAACATGACGGCCAGTGTGGCGGTATCTGCGATCGCAGACCCTGAAATGCTGGCCAGCAGCACACCGGTCCCGATGACCACGTAGCCAAGTCCGCCTCGCAGGTGGCCGAAGAGAGCCATCGCGGCGGCAACAATGCGACGCGACAGGCCACCGGCATTCATCAATTCGCCGGCGAGAAGGAAGAACGGAATCGTCATCAGCGGATAGCTGTCGGCGCCATCGATCAGCCTCTGAGCCAATATCTGGGCGTCGAAGGTGCCCATGTGCAGCATCAACGCGATACCGCACACCAGCAAGGCGAAAGCGATCGGCATTCCCAGGCCCATGGCACCTAGCAGCGAACCGATGAATACCCAGACGGTCATTTCGCGCTCCCTTGCGTCTTCTGTTCGTGGGAGGCGCGGTACTGGATGTCGGGCGGCACAGCCTCTTCGCGGATTTCGCCCCGCAGGCTGCGCCACAGGTTGCCGATCAATATCAAAGCCATGAGGGCAGCCGCGACCAGACCCGCGCCGTACATGGCGGCAACAGGTATTCCCGAAAGCGCTGCAACGTTGTGCAGATTGTTCTTGGTGAGCTCCCAACTGCCTGTCCAAATCAGCCAGCAGCACCAGAGCATCAGTGCGTGGCTGAGCCAATAGCACAGAAAGCGCGCCGGCTTGGGCAAACGTCGGATCAAGGTGTCGACTCCCAGATGCACCCCTTCCTTCAGGGCGACGATGCTACCGAGCATGGTCAACCAGACGAAGATGAATCTGGACACTTCTTCCGCGATGGACAACCCTGAATTGAATCCATAGCGCAAGATCACGTTGCCGAGCACCATCAGCCCCATGATCGACATGCCGAGTACCATAAGGTGTTCGACTAGTTTCTGGATTGGACCCTTTTCTTTGGTCATTGGTGTCATATGCTCTTGTCGGTGCTGTCTGTGGTGCTCTGTTTCCAACTGCTGTCTTGTCTATGGATGCCCAGCGGAATGGCGAATACGAGGGTGACCACCATGCCGACCGTGATGTGCAAGCGGCTCGCGCCGATGTGCTGAACCAGGGTGCCGTCCTTGATTCCCTCGAGACCGGCGTGTGCCATCGACTCAAACGGTGCGCAGAACCAAAACGCCGAGAGCCAGTGCCGCATCTCTTCGTGCTCAGACTGCGGGAACCGCCTGGCCGGCCGTTCCGGCAACCGTCGCCGGCCTTGCGGCGAGCCGGTTTGGACCGGCTGAACCAAGGATCTGATTCATGGCAAGGCGGCTTTGTCGGCGTCGCCTTCTTCGGTGGCGCGGGTGGGTGGGGACATGGTGGGCGAGGTTGCCCTCGAGCCAGCCGTCGACACCATCGGTGGCAACCAGAATGCCGCGCTCAAGATCGTGCGGATCGCGCCGATCAAGAACTGCAGCACCGAGGCTGCGCGTGGCATCGAGGATGGCGCGGTGGAACGCCCTGCCGACGGCGGTCTGGGTGGCCTGGTAGCGCGGGGCTTTCATCGCCGCCAGGGTCACATGGATGCGCTGCCGGTCTTTCCCGGGCGCAAGGGCCGGCACCAGCTCGGCAGTGGCTGGCTCGCCGACCAGGCGGACTTCCTGTACGGCCAGCAGCAGTTTGCGGTCGACTTCCCTGGCCTGTACGCCAAGGTGGCCGGCTCGGCAGCGGGCAGCAAGGGCAGCTCCAGCTTCAAAGACAAGCTCGTCAACATCGATTTCACCGTGATCGACCCGAACCTGTCGATGGACGACTCGGCCAAGTATCAAATCAACGAAACAAGGGCGGGCGGTCAAGTTTGGACAGTACTGACGACCTTGTGGCGCCAACTGACCGACGGGTCCTTGTCGGCGAGCACGTCACTCAACTTCGTGAGCGGCTTCATCCCGTTCATGTAGGGCGCCGGCTGTGTTGGCTTCGGCGACCAGGCCTTGGCCTGTGCATGAGCTCCCGTCACCACCGCCGCGCTAATCGCTATCGCGCCCAGGACGGTCAATCCACCCTTCCACAGATCTCGCACTTTCGACTCCGGACTTGTAAATCAACGCACGCCCAGCCCTGGCCCACCATTTGGGTTTGTGTGGATCCGGGCCCTTAGGTCTGGCTTCCTTTTCGACCGCCGTAGAGACTGGATCTGCAGCAAGTGATCGCAGTGTTCCATTGTGTTCCCGCGCGGCAACTAAGTGTTTGCCCGCGATGCAAACTGAGAGTATGCGATGTCGCTATAACATCTGTGCAACCCAGGCATGACCCCACCACTCCACTCCATCATCTCCAGGCTCCATCTGAAACAGCTGCGGCTGCTGGTCGCGCTGGGCGAGCATGGCTCGCTCCTCAAGGCCTCGCAGCAGGTCGCGTTGACGCAACCGGGCGCGAGCAAGGCATTGCAGGAAGTCGAGACGACCTTCGGCACGCCGCTGTTCGTTCGCACGAACCGAGGCCTGGAGCCCAATGCCGTCGGCCATTGCGCGATCCGCTATGCGCGGCTGATCCAGAGCGATGTCGCGCACCTGCGCGACGAGATCGTCGGAATCATGCGTGGCCGGGGCGGGCGGGTCGCTGCCGGCGTCATCATGGGCGCGGTGCCGCTGCTGACCGATGCCGTCTCCGCGCTCGTTGCGCGGCAGGCTGACCTGTCCGTCGAGATCGTCGAGGACACGAGCGCAGCCCTGCTGGCCCAGCTCGACGCCGGCCGGCTCGACCTGGCCATCTGTCGCACGACCGTCAGTCAGGCGCCGCAGGCCTACCACAGCGTGAACCTCCAGAATGAAACGCTCGCCGTCATCGCCAACGTCGGCCATCCGCTGCGGCGCGCGAAAAAACTCACCCTGCACGACTTGGCGCGCTACCGATGGGTGGTGTACCGCGCGAACATGCCGATGCGGCTCCTCCTCGAAGGCGAATTCCGCGACTGCGGGATCCGGTTCCCGCAGCACCTGCTTGAGACGACATCCGCCTTTGCGACGCTGGCGCTGCTGCAGGCCAATCCGTCCTTCGTGGCCCTGATGTCGATCGAAGTCGCGCAGTTCTTCGCGCGCCATCAGATGTCGTGCATCCTGCCGTTGGCCCTGGCGTCGCGAAGCGAACCCTATGAGCTCATCACCCGCAAGGGGGCGCCCGCCCAGCCCGCCGCGACGCTGCTGATCAACGAGTTGGTCAATCGCCGGTCCTGAGCATCAGATCGGACGTTTCACGCACCCGCCAAGCGATGGTCGAAGAGGCCCGAAGCCGCCAGCGGTGGTGGGTCTGGGCCGGCTAGTGCTATAACCGAACCTCAATGCAATCATTGCCGCCAGATACGTCACCCAGCGCCAGCTCGAACTGACGCCATCGCCCTGCTCGGGCAGCAGTGCGAATGGGCCGGCATCCGCCGTTCCGCTGTGACGGACCGGGGCGTGAAGGCTGCAGGCATGATCGACACGGTCCTTGACGCGCTCGGGCATGCGGGCACCGGAGCCTCTGCGACGGCACGCCACCCAACCCGAACGAGGCTGCAGTGCGTGAGGCGGTGGGCGCGAACATGAAGGGTGCTTGCGATGGCATCGTCGCCGTGGGCGGCGTCTCGTCCAACGATCTGGCCGAAGGCGCGGCCGTTTGCGCCACCCACGGCGGCCGCTGCAAAGCCTTGCCGTGATCGAAGGCGGAGCCGATCGCGTCAACTTCCCGCGCGGCCGCGGTCCGGTGGCAACTGCGCGCAGTGATGTAGGCGTGGCGCCTCGGGCGCAGGTGCGGCGCGGCTGCGGCATCATGAATCAAGCCCGCGGCGCAGGCGACGGGCTCTGTGGCGGCAAGCAGGCTCGCTCCCCCGACTCGCGGGCCCTGGAGCGCGGGGTCAGCCCGCGCGGCGGCGGACGGCCAGGCTGCGGCTGATCGCACCCAGCCCCAGCAGAATCAGCCCCCAGGTGGACGGCTCGGACACGGGCGTCATCACCGAGATGCCGGACGCGGCGAACGGCAGGTCGCCCGCCCAGGTGAGCGCACCGGTGCTGAGGTTGACTGTGTACAACTCGGTCGCCGCGGTGGCACTATCGTTGTTGTCGGAACCGAAGTACGCAACGCCGGTGGCACCGCTGATGTCCAGGCCGGCTGCCGCGCTGAACGTCACGATGCCGCTGTCGCCCAACACCGTGTACGGGCCGCCGTAGGGGCTGTCGGGCGTGCCGTTGAGGCTGCCGATGATGCCCACCGTGTCTGTAAAGTGTTCGTAGGCGTAGAGCTTGGTCTCGGTCGCGCCGACGCAGTTGTTGGAGTACGCCACGCCCGAGATCAGCGGCGTGTCGGCACCGTCGAGCAGGCTGGTGTCCTTGGCCACGAGCTTGCCGTCGATGGGGTTGACGCGGTAGTTCTGGCCATTGCCGGTGACGACGCGCAGGCGGTCAACGACCGGGTTGAAGTCGACCGAGAAGCGGCTCGAGGTGTTGCCGGTGAGCGTGAAGCCGGCGCCCACCGCTGTGGCCGCCCC
>CAYUPF010000164.1:0-9041 GCA_964446545.1 uncultured Rubrivivax sp. | reverse complement strand
ACGACGAGGAGACGGTGGCGCTGATCGCCGGCGGCCACACCTTCGGCAAGACCCACGGCGCCGGCCCGGCCGACAACGTCGGCAAGGAGCCCGAAGCGGCCGACCTGGAACTGCAGGGCTGCGGCTGGGCCAGCAAGTTCGGCAGCGGCAAGGGCGCCGACACCATCACCAGCGGCCTGGAAGTCACCTGGACCACCACGCCCACCAAGTGGAGCGGCAACTTCTTCTGGAACCTGTTCGGCTACGAATGGGAGCTGAGCAAGAGCCCGGCCGGCGCGCAGCAGTGGGTGGCCAAGGGCGCGGGCGCGACCATCCCGCACGCGTACGACGCCACGAAGAAGCTGGTGCCGACGATGCTGACCACCGACCTGTCGCTGCGCTTCGACCCGGTGTACGAGAAGATCTCGCGCCGCTTCATGGAGAACCCGGACCAGTTCGCCGATGCCTTCGCGCGCGCCTGGTTCAAGCTGACGCACCGCGACATGGGCCCGGTCTCGCGCTACCTGGGCCCGGAGGTGCCCACCGAGGAGCTGATCTGGCAGGACCCGGTGCCCAAGGTCGATCATCCGCTGGTCGATGCGCAGGACATCGCGGCGCTGAAGGCCAAGGTGCTGGCCTCGGGCCTGTCGGTGGCCGAGCTGGTGTCCACCGCCTGGGCCTCGGCCTCGACCTTCCGCGGCGGCGACAAGCGCGGCGGCGCCAACGGCGCGCGCATCCGCCTGGCGCCGCAGAAGGAGTGGGAGGTCAACCAGCCGACGCAGCTGGCCAAGGTGCTGAAGACGTTGGAAGGCATCAAGGCCGACTTCGACAGCGCGCAGGGCGGCGGCAAGAAGGTGTCGCTGGCCGACCTGATCGTGCTGGCCGGCAGCGCCGCGGTCGAGAAGGCGGCGAAGGACGCCGGCGTCAGCGTGACGGTGCCCTTCGCGCCGGGCCGCACCGACGCGTCGCAGGAGCAGACCGACGTCGAGTCCTTCGCGTTGCTGGAGCCGCGGGCCGACGGCTTTCGCAACTACGAGAAGCGCAGCTTCGGCATCGGCGCCGAGCATCTGCTCGTCGACCGTGCGCAACTGCTGACGCTGACCGCGCCGGAGATGACGGCGCTGGTCGGCGGGCTGCGCGTGCTGGGCGCGAACACGGCCAAGTCGGCGCATGGCGTGTTCACCCAGCGGCCCGGCGTGCTGAGCAACGACTTCTTCGTCAACCTGCTCGACATGGGCACCGAGTGGAAGGCGACTTCCGACGCGAAGGACCTGTTCGAGGGCCGCGAGCGCAAGACCGGCAAAGTCAGGTGGAGCGCCACGCGCGCCGACCTGGTGTTTGGCTCGAACTCGCAGCTGCGCGCGCTGGCCGAGGTCTACGGCAGCACCGACGGGCAGCAGAAGTTCGCCGAGGACTTCGTCGCCGCCTGGACCAAGGTGATGAACCTGGACCGCTTCGACCTGGCGTGAATGCCGCGCGCGCCTTGTCCGCCGTCATGGGCTGGGCGCGCGCATGGGCTACGCTCGAGGATTGCGTGACCACGAAAGGGAATCCATGGCAAAGAAGAAGCTCGACGACGTGCCGGCGATCAACATCGGCATCGGCGCCAAGGACCGCGCCGCGATCGCGGCGGGCCTGAGCCGGCTGCTGGCCGACACCTATACGCTGTACCTGACGACGCACAACTTCCATTGGAACGTCACCGGCCCGATGTTCAACACGCTGCATGCGATGTTCATGGGCCAGTACACCGAGCTGTGGAACGCGGTCGACCCGATCGCCGAACGCATCCGCGCGCTCGGCCATCCCGCCCCGGGCTCTTACGGCCAGTTCGGCTCGCTCAGCTCGCTGAAGGACGCGCCGGCCGATCCGCCAAGGGCGCTGGACATGGTGCGCATCCTGGTCGACGGCCACGAGGCGGTGGCGCGCACCGCGCGCGGCGTGTTCCCGCTGGCGGACAAGGCCGACGACCAGCCCACCGCCGACCTGCTGACGCAGCGGCTGGACGTGCACGAGAAGACCGCCTGGATGCTGCGCTCGCTGCTCGAGACCGAGTAGGCAGAGCGGCGCTCAGCCTGTGAAGCATTCCGGCGCGCCCGGGCGGGGGCGCTTCAGGCGGTGTCGATCGAGGCGCAAGGCACAGCGACGCGGCCACCCGGCATGGCAAGCGGGTGGCTCAACATTCGGTCGGCGCCGTGGCTCAGATTTGAATCGGCGCCGACACTCAAGAGCACATTGACGGCGCTAAGCTGCTCTTGAGAGCGGGTCTCTGCGCTCCGGCTGGGGCAAGGGTAGTCTGGATTTGCATAACTATCACGCATCTCAGATACGCGATAGTTAGAAATCCCTTGCGCAGACTACCAGAAACTGCTAACTTTCTCGTATCTGAAACACGGAAAGGTTAGAGAAGTGCCCCTCCACCTAGTTGGCGAGACGATAGACAAGACCCGCAGCCACTACATGGCTGAAACGGGGCGGCTCGTGCAGCTCATGCGGGGCATCTACGTTGATGCACAGGACGACATCGACCAGACCGTGCTCTCCCATGCCGTGCGCATAGCTCGGTACCTTTACCCGAGGGCCTACCTGTCTGCGTCGAGTGCGGTCCTCCTTGGACCCACGCCCGAGGGGCGGCTATACCTCACCGGCCCGCGCGTCCAGCGCACGCGCATCCGCGCACTTGAAATCATTCAGAACAAGGCCCCCGTGCGCCCGTCGGTCGCAAGCGCCATCGTGGCTGACAGCCTTGGCGAGTTCGGCGTCTCTGTCTCCGCTATGCGGCAGCGTTTTCTTGAGGCCTTCCGCCTACGGAGCGAACACGCAGCCTCCATCGACGCTGGCATGCGCGAGGCAATCGCCGCACGCCTCATCGAAGAGTACGGCGACCCCAAAGCCGCCCGCGATGCCGTGTGGGCGCTCGCACGCGAGAACGACTGGTATCGCGAGGGCGAGGGGGCCGAGAAGTACCTGCTACATCGCCCCGCTGGTATTGCCGCCAAGAACGAAGCGGCATTCGACCTCCTGGTCGCCTGGCACGGTCTGCCCATTGGCACTCTTTCCCACGACGGTTTCGAGTGGCGCTGGACCGCGACAAAGGACGGCCCAACCCTGCCGCCGGTGATACGGCAGACGGTTCCCGGCAAGCTCCCCCCCTTCATCGTCTCGCTGTTACCCGAAGGCTGGCTTGAAACTGTCCTTAAGGACCACCGTGACGAGCGCGCGCTCCTGCGCTCAGGCAAGCGGTACATGTCCAACATCACCATCGCCAGAACGGCTGACGAGCTGGCGGTACTCCCCGCTGATCTTCTTAACCACAAACTCACCTCCTTCATGAAGGACGGTCTCTTCACGGGGCGGTACGAAGGTCCCGGCAGAAGCACGATCGAGCGTGACTTTGAGCATCGGCTCGCGGCTCTTTACGCAAGTGCCGACACGCCACGCCTCTCCGGCGTGCAGATCAAGGCCCCGATGTGCCTGGAGGGGGACGGCAGGCTCTCGCCGAGCGTGGGGGCACCTTTCACGCACATCCTGAAGCCCGCCGGAACCAGCGGCTTCGAGGCACTGCCGCTCATAGAGTGGCTCGGACTCTCGCTTGCACGCGCTCTCGGACTCCCCACGCCCGACGCCGCTCTCGTGCGCATGCCCGATGGCATGCCGCCCGCCCTGCTGGTTGAACGTTTCGACATCCGAGAGCAAGCCGACGATCCTCGATGGCTTGCCATGGAAGACATGTGCTCGGTGCTCGACCTTGAGCCTCACGACAAGTACACAGGAACCATTGAGCGCGTTGCACGCGCGACCCGTGCGTTGTCCTCTGCTCCTGACGACGACCTGCTGATCCTCTTGCGCCGCGTGCTCTTCGCGTGGCTCATTGCCGACGGTGACATGCACTTGAAGAACATGGCGCTTCTGAAAACGGCCAGCAAGGGTGAGGCAGTCTTCGCGTCTGTCCGCTTGGCCCCCGCCTACGACGCGCTGACTACGCGCGTCTTCCCCGGACTTGAACACGACCGCATGGCCCTGAAGATTGGCGGCAAGGACGAGCGGCTCAGGCGCGCTGACTTCATGGCTCTGGCCTCACTGGCGGGCCTGCGGGCGGCTTACGCCAGCTCTGCAATCGATGATGTCCTGCAACGGATTCCCGTTGCGCTCGACGCCCTGGCCCTGCCTGCCGCGCTCGAACTCGACGAGAGGGCAGTAGCAACCGTTGCGCGAACGCTAGACCTCTGCCGGGCCAGGGTCGCAGCCTTCGACTAAAGGGGAGGTGCCCTACACAGTCACACTCTAAAATTCGCAAGGCGTGCCGGCAGTGTCGGCGCGCAGGGAAGTGGCCGATGTGCACCACGCTATGGGCACCTTGGGAAATGGGTACATAGCTGTGTACATAACGGGGCTGGTGGGTGATGTCGAACGAGCAAATCGTCAATGAAGTCAAGCGGAGACGCACGTTTGCCATCATTTCGCACCCCGACGCCGGCAAGACCACGCTCACTGAAAAGCTGCTGCTGTATTCGGGCGCGATCCAGATCGCCGGCAGCGTGAAGGCGCGCAAGGCCAGCCGCCACGCCACCTCCGACTGGATGGAGATCGAAAAGCAGCGCGGCATTTCGGTGGCCAGCTCGGTGATGCAGATGGAATACCGCGACTGCGTCATCAACCTGCTCGACACGCCCGGCCACCAGGACTTCTCCGAAGACACCTACCGCGTGCTGACCGCGGTGGACGCGGCGCTGATGGTCATCGACGCGGCCAACGGCGTGGAGCCGCAGACGCGGCGCCTCTTGCAGGTGTGCCGCGCGCGCAATACGCCGATCCTGACCTTCGTCAACAAGATGGACCGCGAGGTCAAGGCGCCGCTGGACCTGTTCGACGAGATCGAGGCCGAACTCGGCATGAGTGTCGTGCCCTTCACCTGGCCGGTGGGCATGGGCAAGCTGTTCGGCGGCGTGCTCGACCTGCGGCGCGACCAGATGCGCGTGTTCGCCGCCGGCGAAGACCGGCTGAAGGACAGCGACGAGATCGTCGACGGCACGGCCAACCCGGTGCTGGCGCAGCGCTTCGGCGACGCCTGGGAGCAGGCCGCCGGTGAGGTGGAACTGCTGCGCGAGGCCGCGCCCGGCTTCGACGAGGCCGCGTTCCTGGCCGGCCACCAGACGCCGATGTTCTTCGGCAGCGCGATCAACAACTTCGGCGTGCAGGAGGTGCTGGACGCGCTGGTCGAGCTGGCGCCGCCACCGGGGCCGAAGACCGCGCTGCAGCGCGAGGTGCAGCCCACCGAGCCCAGGTTCAGCGGTGTCGTCTTCAAGATCCAGGCCAACATGGACCCGGCACATCGAGACCGCATCGCGTTTCTTCGGGTGGCTTCCGGTCATTTCGAGCGCGGCATGCGGCTGAAGGTGGCGCGCAGCGGCAAGGAGCTGCGGCCGAACACGGTGGTCAGCTTTCTCAGCCAGCGGCGCGAGCTGCTCGAAGAGGCCTTCGCCGGCGACATCATCGGCATCCCCAACCACGGCGTGCTGCAGCTGGGCGACACGCTGAGCGAAGGTGAGGTGCTGCAGTTTACCGGGCTGCCCTTCTTCGCGCCGGAGATGTTCCGCTCGGTGGAAGTGGCCGACCCGCTGAAGACCAAGCAGCTGCGCGCCGGGCTGACGCAGCTGGGCGAGGAAGGCGCGATCCAGGTCTTCCGCCCAGTGGCCGGCAGCATGCTGCTGCTGGGCGCGGTGGGGCAGCTGCAGTTCGAGGTGGTCGCCCACCGGCTGGAGCACGAGTACAGCTGCAAGGCGCGCATCCTGCCGGCGCGCTACAACGTCGCGCGCTGGGTCACGGCCGACACCGGCGAGGGTGCGGCGGCCGACGAGCGCGAGCTGAAGCGCTTCATCGACGGCAACTCGCATCGCGTGGCGATGGATGCCGTCGACGCTCCCTGCGTGCTGCTCGAATATGCCGGCGAGCTGCGCGCGATGCAGGAGAACTGGCCGAAGATCCGCTTCCACGCGCTGCGCGAGCATGCGGGGCTGGTGTTCCAGAAGCAGTTGGAGGGTTGACGCCCCCACTCTTTGGTAATACGATGAGTATTACATTTCGGAACCACCATGACCATCACCGTCAAGCTCGAAGCACCCCTCGAAGCGCAGTTGCGCCAGCGCGCCGCATGTTCGGGCCGCAGCACCAGCGAGGTCATCCGCGCGGCCCTGCAGGCCTATCTGAATCAGCCCGAGTCCGCCACGCCGCGCTCGGCCTTCGAGCTGGGCGTCGATCTCTTCGGCCGCCACCAGGGCCCGGCCGACCTGGCGCAAGGCCGCAAGCAAGCCACGGCGCAGGCCTGGGAGCAGCGGCATGCCCGCCGCGGCGCGTGAGCCCTCGGCCCGCTATCTGGCCCACGCGGGGCCGGTGCTCGTCGACAGCGGCCCGCTGATCGCACTGTTCAACGGCGCCGACCGCTGGCACGCGCCGGTGCTCGGCTGGCTGAAAGCCAACGCGTCGGTGACGCTGATCAGCACCTGGTGCGTGGCCACCGAGGTCTGCGCGCTGCTCGCCCGGCGCATCCACAACGACTGCGCGCTGGATTTCCTGCGCTGGGTGCAGCGTGGCGGCTTGACGCTGGAGCGCGCAGCCGAAGGCTGCCTGATCGACGTGCTGCGCATCAGCGAACGTTTCGCCAGCCTGCCCTTCGACCTGGCGGACGCTTCCATCGCCGAAGCGGCGGCGCGGCTGAAGATCAGGCACCTGATCTCCATCGACGCCGACTTCGACATCTATCGCGACCGGGCCGGCCGGCCGCTGGTCAACCTGCTGTCGCGCTGAGCAGATGGCGGTCGACGGCGCTGCGACGAAGGACTAAGCTTTCCGCCCCAAGACAGAAGGCGGGAGACAACCGATGAAGCTCTACTACCACCCGGCCTCCACCACCAGCCGCGCGGTGCTGCTGTTCGCCGCCGAGCAGAAGCTCCCGCTGGAGCTGCAGGTGATCGACCTGCTCACCGGCGAGCACTACCAGCCGCCCTTCGAGGCCATCAACCCGAACCACCTGGTGCCGGTGCTGGAGGACGGCGACTTCCGCCTGACCGAAAGTTCGGCGATCCTGAAGTACCTGGCCGAAAAGATCGACTCGCCGCTGTATCCGAAGGATGCGCGCTCGCGCGCCCGTGTCAACGAACGCATGGACTGGGTCAACACCCAGCTGTGCCGCGACCTGGCCTACGGCACCGTCTACCCGCAGATCTTTCCCTTCCACAAGCGGCCCAGCGAAGAAGCGCAGAGCGCGCAGCTGAAGTGGGGCTGCGAGCGCGCGCAGGGCTGGCTGAAGGTGCTCGACCAGAGCCTGCTCGGCGCGTCGAATCCGTACCTGTGCGGTGCACAGATCACGATTGCCGACTACTTCGCCGCCGCCTTCGTGTCGCTGGCCGAAGCCATCGGCAGTGACCTGTCCGGCTATCCGAACGTGCGCGCCTGGCTGGGCCGCATGAAGGCGCTGCCGAACTGGAGCACGGTCAACCAGGCGATCGACGGCTACGTCGCCACGCTCGACCGCACGGCGATGGTGCCGGTGTAGGGAGTCCACGATGATCCGCAAGCTGCACCACAACGCCTACCGCTGCCGCGACTCGGAGCAGACGCGCGCGTTCTACGAAGGCTTCCTCGGCTTGCCGCTGGTCGGCACGCTGGAGATCGGCGAGACCCAAAGCGGCCGCAAGACCGAGACGCTGCACACCTTCTACCGCCTGGACGACGGCTCGCACCTGGCCTTCTTCGAGGCGCCGGACATGGACTTCGAGTTCAAGCCGCAGCACGACTTCGATCTGCACATCGCGCTCGAGGTCGATCGGCCGGCGCTCGAAGCGATGTTCGCCAAGGGCAAGGCGGCCGGCATCGAAACCCGCGGCGTGTCGAACCACGGCTTCATCGATTCGATCTACTTCCGCGACCCCAACGGCTACGTCATCGAGCTGTGCTGCAAGAAGCCCGGGCACGACGAGGCCATGAACCCGGCCCACAACGGCGCGCGAGAAAAACTCGATCGCTGGACGGCGCAGCGCCGCGGCACCGTGGCCTGAGCGCCCGTGAAGCAGTCCGCCCGTCGAACGCCGTTGCCATGACCGACCTTGCCGCCACGCCCCCCTCGCGCCTGGCGCTGTACCTCGACCTGATCCGCTGGAATCGCCCGGCCGGCTGGCTGCTGCTGCTGTGGCCGACGCTGTCGGCGCTGTGGATCGCGGCCGACGGCTGGCCCGGCTGGCACCTGCTGCTCGTCTTCGTGCTGGGCACGGTGCTGATGCGCAGTGCCGGCTGCTGTGTCAACGACGTCGCCGACCGCGACTTCGATCGCCACGTCAAGCGCACCGCGCAGCGGCCGGTGACCAGCGGCGCCATGTCGGTGCGCGAGGCGCTGGCGCTGGGTGCGGCGCTGGCGTTGCTGGCCTTCGGCCTGGTGCTGACCACCAACCCGCCGACGATCCTGCTGTCCTTC
Organism: uncultured Rubrivivax sp.; assembly: GCA_964446545.1. GTDB lineage: Bacteria > Pseudomonadota > Gammaproteobacteria > Burkholderiales > Burkholderiaceae_C > Rubrivivax. The sequence continues at coordinate 595 of CAYUPF010000164.1, read as the reverse complement.
GCCGCTCTGGTGATCACGCTGCTGTATCCGTATGCCAAGCGCATGGTCTCGATGCCGCAGGCGGTGCTGGGCGTGGCCTTCAGCTTCGGCATCCCGATGGCCTTCGCCGCCGCGTTGGGCGGCGCCGATGCCAGCCTGGCCGGGATCGCAAGCGCGGTACCGCTGCTGGCCTGGGGGCTGCTGCTGGGCAACCTGTTCTGGGTGCTGGCCTACGACACCGAATATGCGATGGTCGACCGCGACGACGACTTGGCGCTAGGCATGAAGACCTCGGCCATCACGCTCGGCCGCCACGACGTGGCGGCGGTGATGGGCTTCTATGCCGCCTACCTGCTGTCATGGGCGCTGCTCGGCCGCGCACTGGGCCTGGGGATGATCTTCCTGCTGGGCATCGCCGTGGCCGCGCTGCAGGCGCTGTGGCACTACACGCTGATCCGCGGGCGCAGCCGCGAAGGCTGCTTCAAGGCCTTCAGGCTGAACCACTGGGTCGGCTTCGCCGTGTTCGCCGGCGTGGCGCTGGACCTGGCCGTGCGTTAGGACGGGCCGCCGAGTTCGCGCGCGCGCTGCTGCGCGGCGTGCAGCGCCTTGACGAAGG
>CAYUPF010000163.1:5693-9066 GCA_964446545.1 uncultured Rubrivivax sp. | reverse complement strand
GAAACGATCGTCGATCAGATGCAGCACGCCACGATCCGACGGAGTCCGGATCACGCGCCCCGCGGCTTGCACCACCTTGCGGATGCCGGGGAACAGATAGGTGTAGTCGTAGCCCGCGCCGAACTCGGTGTCGAGCCGCCGTCGAAGCTCCTCGTTCACCGGGTTCAACTGCGGCAGCCCCAACGTCGCCACGAAGGCGCCTATCAATCGCGTCCCGGCCAAGTCGATGCCCTCCGCAAACGAACCGCCCAGCACGGCGAAGCCCACCCCGCAACCATCGACGGCGAACCGCGCCAGGAAGGCTTCGCGTTCGCCTTCATCCATGCGTCGGCCTTGCTGCCATGTCGGGATACCGGGATGCCGTTCGCACAGTTCGCCGACCACCTGTTCAAGGTAGTCGAAGCTGCTGAAGAAGGCGATGTAGTTGCCGGGCGCCGCTTCGTATTGCGCCGCGATCAGCCGCGCGATCGGTGCCAACGAACTGTCGCGGTGCCGGTAGCGCGTCGACACATCGGATGCGATGTGCACCGACAACTGCTCTGTCTTGAACGGAGCAGCCACGTCCAGCCACGCGGTGTCGTCGGGCAGTCCCAGCGTGTCGCTGTAGAAGTGCCACGGCGTCAGCGTGGCCGAGAACAGCACCGCCGACCGGGCCGCCTCGAAGCGCGGCTTCAAGAACGGCGCTGGCAACAGGTTGCGCACGCACAAGGCAGAACCTCCATGGCGCCGCCCCGGTCGCAGGGCCGAATCGAGGGTTACATCGAACAGCGAGTGCGTCCCGAAGCTGTCGAGCAGCCGGATGAACTGAAGCGCGTCGAAGTAGAACTGCAGCAAGGCGCCGTCGACGGCGGTCGGGCTGTCCGCCAGCCGCTCCGAGATCGCACCGGTCGCGTCCTGCAATGCCGATGCAAATGCCTTCGGCGGCGCGTCGAGCACGGTGTAGGGCTGGGTCAGCTGCTTCGTCAGTCGGCTCCAACTGCGTTGCAGGCGATCCAGCGGCTTCTTCAGCGCAGCTGGCGCTGCCGAGCGCACCCGCCGCAACTGCGCCGAGTGCAGGCTGGCGGTGTACATGGCCCGCGCACGGTCGACGAGGTTGTGCGCTTCGTCCACGAGCACGGCCACGCGCCATGCGTTGGCCAGCGTCAAGCCGTGCAGCATCGCGGCACCGTCGAAGTAGTGGTTGTAGTCGCCGACGACCACGTCGCACCAGCGCGCGACCTCCTGGCCGAGGTAGTACGGGCACACCGCATGCGCGAGGGCCATCGCGCGCAGCGACTCGCGGGTGAGCATGCCCACTTCGACGGCCGCGGTGCGAGCGGCAGGCAAGCGATCGTAGAAGCCCCGGGCCAGCGGACACGAGTCGCCGTGGCACACCTTGTCCGGATGCTCGCAGGACTTCTCGCGGGCCACGAGTTCGATCACTCTCAGCGGCATGGCGGGTTCGCTCTGACGGAGGGTCCGCAGCGCGTCCAGGGCAAGCGCCCGGCCGGTGCCCTTGGCCGTCAGATAGAAGATCTTGTCCAGTTCCTGCACCGGGCAGGCCTTGAGCATCGGGAACAGCGTGGCCACGGTCTTGCCGATGCCGGTGGGTGCTTGTGCCAGCAGGCAGCGCCCGAGCCGGGCCGCGTTGAACACGGCCTTCGCCAGGTCGCGCTGCCCTGCCCGGAACTCCGCGTGCGGGAACTGCAAGCTCGTCAGCGCGGCGTCACGCCGCTCGCGGTGGGCGAGTTCAGTGTCTGCCCATGCGATGAAGCGCTCGCACAGCGCCTCGAAGAAGGCTTGCAGTTCGGCGGCGGTGCATTGCCGTGTCATCGCAGGCGCCTGTTGCTGCCTGCCGATGTCGAAGTACACCAGCGACACGGTCAGCTCGGCCAGGTCGAACTGCCGGCACAGCAGCGCGCCGTAGACCTGGGCCTGCGCCCAGTGCAGCTGCCGGTGGTTCTCGGGCATCAGTCCGAGGTCGCCCTTGAAGGTCTTGACCTCCTCCAGCAGATGCCGATCGGGGTCATAACCATCGGCGCGTCCGCGCACGACCAGGTGCCGGTACTCGCCACTCAACCGGACTTCGCTGCGGTAGGACGCCGAACGGCTCGCGGCGACGGTCCGGTGGCCGGCGATGCCTTGCTGCGAGGTCGGCGACGGCGTGAAGCGCAGGTCGAGGTCGCCCTGCTTGGCGGCGAACTCGCACAGCGCACGCACGGCGACGGTGTAGGTCTTCATGCGTCGTCCGCTGCGGCACCATCGCGCGCCGCTGACGTGTCGCCCAGCTCCTGCTGCACCGCTTCACCGTCGAGCCCGGCCGGTGTGGCCTGGGCGAGCGCCATCCAGACGGAGAACGGCAGCTTGCAGGGGACATGACGCGCCGGGCGGGCCAACTCGAGCGATCCGGAGTCGACCGGACCGTGGAGCAGCCACACGCCGAAGGGCTCCGGGACCTCTTGCGGCTCGGCCACTCCCGCCGGCAGGACGTAGAAGGTCTCGCAGGACAGCCACCGATAGGACTCACGCTTGGCGGCATGGCGCAGGTCGGACAGCAGATCAGCGCGGCTGACCTTGATCTCGTGGACCATCGGCTGCAGGTAATCCTCGACCGAGGTCCGGCGCACCGAGAACACGTCTGGCCGGGCCATGCGCCAGGAGGACGGGCCTGGATGGTGCGGTGGAGGGACCGTCTCGTCGTCCATCTTCAGGGCTTCGTCGAAGCTTGAAGTCGTTCCGTCCGATGGTTCATCGGGGCTCGTGATCCGCGCGCGAACGGAGAGCTCGCGCCAGACGATCCGCCCCGCTGCCATCAGCTGGGCAGCGACGCGGGCCGCCAGCTGATCGTGCGCACTCAGCGAGCGCTGGTTGAGTCGGCGCGCCTCGGCCAGCAGGCGGATGCCGGCGGCAGTCAAACGAATCGTCTCGCGTCCGTCGGCATCCTGGACAAGCGCTGCCCAGCCGGCCGCAACCAGATCGAGTTCCACAGCATCTCGGCAGGGCCATCCGGCCGACCGCCAGATCGACATCAGGCGCGTGCGATGAATGCGGCGGGCGGTGATGGGCGCTGCAGTGTCCATGATGATCCCGGTCATCAGCGGAACTCCCGGGTCGTCGTCGCCAGACCGCCCAGCAGGGCGGACAGATCCTCCACCTGTCCGGCAATCAGGTTGCGCACGTCGCCTTCGCGCTGCCAGGTGCCCTTCACCGCCATCAACCGTGATCTGAGCAGCGGAATGCGCCACTTGGTCTTCACCTTCGGCCAGACGATGATCTGCACGTTGCCGGTCTCGTCCTCCAGCGACACGAACATCACGCCCTTGGCGGTCTCGGGCTGCTGCCGCACGGTGACGATGCCGCAGGCCCGCGCCAGCCGCCCGGTCGGCAGGTCGTG
>CAYUPF010000163.1:0-5593 GCA_964446545.1 uncultured Rubrivivax sp. | reverse complement strand
GTCATGCCGTCGACGATGCGGGCGTGGTACTGCTGCAGCCCGCCCTTGCGCTTCCAGGCCGCCATCGCCCGCCGCAGCTGATCGGCCTCCCCGGCCGTGAACCCAGCCGCCAGCATCGCCACCTGCATCACCTGTTCCTGGAACACCGGCACGCCGAGCGTGCGGCCCAGCGCCTGCTCCAGCGCCTTGCTCGGATAGCTGACCGGCTCCTTGCCCTGCCGCCGGTTCAGGTAGGGATGCACCATGCCGCCCTGGATCGGTCCGGGTCGCACGATCGCCACCTCGATCACCAGGTCGTAGAAGCAGCGCGGCCTCAAGCGCGGCAGCATGCTCATCTGCGCGCGGCTCTCGATCTGGAACACGCCGACGGTGTCGGCCTGGCAGATCATGTCGTAGGTGGTCTGGTCCTCGGCCGGGATGTCCTGCATCGCGAAGGCATGACCCTTGCGCTGGCCGATGAAGTCGAGGCTCTTGCGGATGGCGGTGAGCATGCCCAACGCCAACACGTCGACCTTGAGCAGGCCGAGCGCATCGATGTCGTCCTTGTCCCACTGGATGACGGTGCGGTCCGGCATGGCGGCGTTCTCGATCGGCACCATCCTCGACAGCGGCCCCTTGGTCAGCACGAAGCCACCCGGGTGCTGCGACAGGTGCCGTGGCAGGTTGATCAGCTGGCCGGTGAGATGCACCAGCTGTCGTATGACCAGGTCGTCGAGCGACAGGCCGAGTTCGGCGATGCGCTCGGGCATCACACCCACGCCGTCCCACCAGCTGTGGTTCTTGGCCAGCGCGTCGATGGTCGCGGCATCGATGCCCAACGCCTTGCCGACATCGCGGATGGCGGACTTCGGCCGGTAGCTGATGGCCACCGCCGTCAGCGCGGCACGGCTACGGCCGTACTTGTCGTACAGGTACTGGATCACCTCCTCGCGCCGCTCGTGCTCGAAATCCACGTCGATGTCCGGCGGCTCGTTGCGCTCGCGTGAGATGAAGCGCTCGAAGAGCACCGCCATGCGTGCCGGATCGACTTCGGTCACTCCAAGGCAATAGCAGACCACCGAGTTCGCGGCCGAGCCGCGGCCCTGGCACAGGATGTGGCGCGAGCGTGCGAAGGCGACGATGTCGAACACCGTCAAGAAGTAGTGCTCGTACTTCAGCTCGCTGATGAGTTGCAGCTCGTGCTCGATCTGCGACTGGACCTTGGCTGGCACGCCGTTGGGCCAGCGTCGCCCGGCCCCTTCATAGGTGATGCGTCGCAGATAGGAACTTGGCGTCTCCCCCGCCGGCACCACCTCGTCGGGATACTGGTACTTCAGCTCGTCGAGCGAGAAGCTGCAGCGCTCAGTCACCTGCAGCGTCTGCGCCAGCAGGTCTGCAGGGAAGGTTTGGGACAGGCGCAAGCGCGTGCGCAGATGCCGCTCGGCATTGACCTGCAGATCCAGTCCGCACTCGGTGAGCGGCCGACCGATGCGGGTGGCCGTCATCACATCGTGCAAGGGCTTGCGCGAGCGCACATGCATGTAGACGTCCCCGACCGCCACCAGAGGAATCGCCGACAGCTCGCTGGCCTCGCGCAGCCGGTACAGCCACATCTCGTCGTCCAGCTGGCGCGGCAGTTCGACGCCCAGCCAGCAGCGGCCGGTGAAGCGCGCGAGCAGCCACCGGGCCAGGCCCAGCAGCTGCGCTGGCGTGGCGCCGCGCTGTGGCGAGGCAACGACGACGCAGTCGTCCAGGACGGCGGTCGCCAGGTCCTGCAGACGCAGCCGGTAGGTCCCCTTCGGCGCATTCCGGCGCAGCGCGGTGATGAACTCGCACAGGTTGCCGTAGCCGTTCAAGTTGCAAGCCAGCACGACCAGGTTGAACGGGCCTGATTCGTCACCTTCCTGGACCTCAACCCGGAACTGGCTGCCGACCAGCAGCTTCAGGCCAACGCGCTGGGCGGCCACATGGGCGCGAACGATGCCGGCCATCGAGCATTCGTCGGTCAGCGCCAGTGCGCTGTAGCCCATGGTCTTCGCGCGCTCGATCAGTTCCTCCGGCTGGCTGGCGCCGAGCAGGAAGCTGAAGGTGCTGACACATCTGAGTTCAGCATAGGCCGGCAGTCCTGGAGTCGGTTCCACGGCCACTCACGCGAAGATGCCGTGCAGATACCAGGCGGTCTCGTCACCGCCCAGCCGCTGCTGGTAGATCCACAACACGCCGGCATGCTCGCTGAGCGCGACCCAGTAGTCGCGCTCGACATGGGCGGTGGTGGCTTCTTCACCCTGCCCGATGCGATGCCACCAGCCGCCCTCGACCCGGTGCGGGCCGGTGAGCAGCAGCAGCACGCCCTGGTACATCGGCCGGTGGCCGCGTGTGGCCAGCTTCAGCGGCTGCGGCAGCACCCAGGTCGGCTGGGGCATCTGTGGTGCCGGCGATGGCTTGCGCGTCTGTTTCGGCTGCGGCAGCGGCTGCCACATCTGCATCCACTCCAGCCGATGGTCATCGGTCAGCACCGGGCGCAGCACATGCTCGGGGCCGATGCGGGCGGCAATGCGTTCCAGCACCAGTTGCAGCGACTCGCCGTCCTTGGCCGGGTCGGGCAGGAGCGAGGCGCTCTTCTCGTCCAGCGCAATGATCTGAGTGGCCACCAGCCGCAGTTCGCCGACCGGCGCCTGCAACTCCAGCCTGGCCAGGTGTTCTGCGACCAGCCGACACAGGTGTTCGAGGTTGCGGCTGGGCTCGGCGGTGCGGATGCACAGTTCGCCGCCCTCTCCGGCCGAGCGCGAACGCATGGTGTCGTGAGCCCACTGCAGCGTGAACGCACTGACACCGCTGTGCCGCGCGGCCAGCCAGCCGCACATCTGCAACAGCAGTCGCCTGGCGCCGAAGAGCAGTGCCGGTGCCATCTCCACCCGCGACAGCAACTCCAGCCGGGCCTCGAAAGTCTCGGGCAGCTCGATCCAGGTGTGGGCCTCGGGCTGCAGGCCGTAGGCCCGGTCCAGCGCCAGCAGCAGCGCCTTGTCGAAGCGGCGGCTCAGGCCACCGCGCGGCAGCCGGCGCACGTCACCCAGCGTGCGGCAGCCCAGCCGTGCCAACGTGGCTTCGTGTGCGTGCACGGCGCTGAGCACCTTCATCGGCAGCCGGTCGAGCAATTCCTCCAGCGGCCGCTTGAAGCCGTTCTCCAGTCCCGCCCGCGCAAAGGCCTGGGCGGCCTGACTGTTGACGGCCCAGGCGACGCTGACGACACCGAGGTCGCGGCCTTCCTGAAGCACGCGGTCGCGCAGCGCACGCTTGCCGCCGAACAACCGCGCGCTGGCCTCGACCTCCATCAGCACGGTGTCCTCGCAGACGGCGACCCGGGGCGTGAACTGCAGGGCCCAGATCGCGACGGCACGCAGGGCCTCAGCGGACGGCAGCGCTTCGTCGGGGCGCGGCGGCAGGAGCAGTGCTGCCCAGAGCATGGACAGGTTCCCGTGGGATCGTGCGGGCGGCGACGAGCTGGCTCGGCCGCAGCAGCCGTGGCGTGAGGATGGCCTGCAGGCCGCCGGGCACGGAGGGCAGCGTGACCACACCGTCGTGCGCCGGGCCGCGGCGCTTCAGCACCTGAACCTGCAGTGCCCAGTCCAGGCCGAAGGTGGTGAAGACGCGCAGCGGGGCGGCCGAGGCTTCGTGCTGTGCGGCTGCGGGGCGGAACAGGAACACCGGGCCTTCGCAGACCTGCGCGCAGACCTGCAGTCGTCGGATCTGTTCCGGCCGGGCCTGCGGCAGCCACGAGACGACGGCACCGCAGGAGCCGGATTTGATCAGCTGCTCGGTGCACCACAGCCGTTCGGCCGGGGCGTCGGCCTGCACCCAGACCATGTGGCGTTCATCGATGCCGCAGTGGCGCAGGCCCGGCAGGTGCGGTGTCTTCGGCGGGCCGATGACGACGATGTGGCGGCCGGCGGCGACGATGCCCTGCAGGGCCGGGCCGATCAGGCGCCACTCCAGCACCGAGGGCTGTGGACAGAGGATCTCGGTCAGAGATCGGGTGGGCCAGCCGGAGCCCGGCAGTTCGGCATCCAGGGCCGTGAAGCCGCTGGACACGACGGTGCCGGACGCATGCCCCAGGTCGCTGCCGCGCCAGACGGCCTGCTCCACTTCAGGCGGCAGCTCACCCGGCGCCGAGCGGCGCGGGCGTGATCGCGTGGAATGAGCAAAGCTCTGGGCCGGCAGCCCGTCGTCTGCGGCCCATGACAGAACGGCGGACATCGTTCGACCAATGCTGTATGGGCATCCAGTATTACACTACCCACCGTCGGCTGCCAAGTGGGGACGAGAGTCCGAGATGCGCAGTCGTTCACTCGACCATGGCCGCGCCTCCCAGCTGTTCCTACTGCGGTGCCATAGCGACCCTGGCGTCCGGCGCGCAGCTGTATGCGCATCGGCCCGGGTTGGTCGAGCGCAGGTTCTGGGAATGCGCCGCTTGCCAGGCCTGGGTCGGGTGCCACACGCCGCGAGGCGATGACGATCCTGGCTGCCCGCGGCCGCTGGGCACGCTGGCCGATGCGTCGTTGCGCCGTTGGCGCAACTCGGCGCATGCGCTCTTCGATCCGCTCTGGCAGTCCGGCCGGATGAGCCGCGGCCAGGCCTACGAATGGCTGGCCAAGAAGATGGGCCTGTCGAAGGCGCAGTGCTTCATCGGCGGCTTCACCGAGGCGCAGTGCAAGGCGGCGGTGGAGATCTGTGCACGCGCCCCCGGCGACGATGCGCCGGTGAGCGCAGACTACTACATGCAGGCCATGCGCGAGTTCGCAGTCGAAGTCGCGCGCACGGACAACGCGTCGAAGACGCCTTCGCTCCTCTGAGCCTCGCTGTTCCGAGCTGTCTACGCCGCCAGGCGGTGTTCGTAGTACGGTCGCTCGCGGTCGTCGAGGATGGCGTACTGTCCTGCCAGGTTGCGCGGATCGGGGTTGAGCCACTCGTCGAGGCGATCCTGGCGCAGCGGGATGATGCACCGGTCGTGGCCCGCGGCCGCCACTTCGGCAGGTGGGTCGTCGGTGATCGCAGCAAAGGAATCCAGGTCCGGCTCGTCCTTGCCGGTCCAGTGCGACCAGACGCAGGCGACGAGCATCGGGCCCAGGCCCTGGGGGCGGAATTCCAGGACGACGTCCTCCGGCTTCTCGCCAGCGCGCAACTCGCGGCCTTCCATCTTGTGCCGGTCGACATGCTCGTAGAAAGCGTCGGCCAGGATCACGCCGTGGTGGCGGCCGAACTGGCCCTTCCAGAATCCTTCGAGGTTGTCGCGTCGAGCGTTGTAGCAGCCGGGGAACTTCTGGTCGTAGAAGGCGGGCTTGCCGGCGGGACGGCACTGGTAGCGCATCAGGCGCACGATGCGCTGGCCGTTCTCGACGACCATGACCGGGGCGTAGGTGCCGGGGTAGATGCGATCGTCCTCGGGCAGGGCCTCGGTGCGCTGCAGGTCGGCAAGCTTGTCCCGCGCCCAGTCGATCTTCTTCTGGGCAATGCGCTGGTCCTCGCTGTACTTCTTGGTGAACTTGAGCTGCAGTTGCTTCTCGGCTTCGACGAGCCGGGTGCGCTGTTCGAACAGGGTGCGCTGATGGACCAGGGC
>CAYUPF010000162.1:0-9137 GCA_964446545.1 uncultured Rubrivivax sp. | reverse complement strand
CTAGGCAACTGCTCCGCGCAGCTTGTGCTGCAGTGAAGGAGGTCAACGGGTAGCGGTCGGGGAATACAGGTCGATCTGAAGGGGGTGCCTCGCCGCCGGGCTTCGCACGCCGTCGATGAGCGCAGCCTGCATGGAGCGCGGACGGTGCGCCGCGCCGTCAGTTCCTCACACAATGCCGCTTCGCAGCTACGGCACGCGCGCGCTGCAGCCGCCGGCCGCTTTCTCGCGCTCCACCCGTTCGGTGACGTCACGCGCCACGGCCACCGAGCCACACGGGGATCCGGCCTCATCGACCACCAGCGCGAAGCTCATTTCGACGTACAGCTTCTGCCCTGACTTGTGCAATCCCCGGGTGAGTGTCGGGCGCCCGCCCAGCCTTGTCTTGCCATTCGCCATGGCAGCGTCGAAGCCACGCCAGTGGGCCTTGCGCAGATGCTCGGGGATCATCAGGTCGAGACTTTGCCCGAGTGCTTCGGCGCTGGCGTAGCCGAACATCGTGGTGGCCGCGGCATTCCAGCGCTCTATGACGCCTTCACGGTTGGCATAGACGACCGCTTCGGCCGCCTGCTCGAGGATCCGGTCGCCGAGTGAAGCGGAAGATGACATTGGTGCAAGCTCCTCGTGATTCGCTGGACAGTGCGCGATGACGCGCTGCGCTCAGCCTACCTCAATCACCAGCGACGGGTCGAAGGCCTTGTTCTCGACCACCCCGTTCGGCGCGTAACCGCGCGGATTGGCGACCACGCGGGTGTTGCCGATGCGGTAGTCGAAGCTGTCGTGCACATGGCCGTGCAGCCACAGCGCAGGCTGCCAGCGGCGGATCTGTGCTTCGAGGTCGGAAACGAAACAGGCGTTCAGCGGCGAGCCGACGAACTGCGCGGCGATGCTGCCGCGTGTTGGCGCGAAGTGGCTGATGACCACCGTCGGCCCGTCGTGCGCCACGGCGAATTGCTGCTCCAGCCAGGCGACTGCGTTGTCGAACAGCAGCTGCGCGACGGCGGGTGTGAGCTTGTCGTCGAAGTCCGGTGCGACGCGGATGCGCGAGAAGTCGCGCACCATCGTGCCGGCCAGCTGCAGGCCCTGCTCGCGCTGCTGCGGCGACGCGTACAGCCGGTAGTCGGACCACAGCGTGCACCCCAGGAAGCGCACGCCATCCCGATGCCACGCGTCGTGCTCGAGCACGTGCACCGAACTGCCTTGGGCGTGCTGGCGCAGCGCGCGCACGGTGCCGACCAGATCGCCGCCATAGAACTCGTGGTTGCCGGCGACGAACAGGGTCGGCATGTCGTACTGCCGCGCCCATTCGATGGCAGCGGCCGGGCGATGCAGGTCGCCGGCCAGCACCAGCACGTCGGCATCGATGGCCGGGGGCAGCATCGCCTGCACCGACAGGTGCAGGTCGGACAGCAAGGCAATCTTCATTCCTGGCCTCGAAAGTTGGAGCAAGTCCATTGTGCGGCGCGGATTCTCCCGCCAGCGTGGACGCGTGGCGGCGCGCCCGCAAGGTGATACGGGCTTGCGCTCGACCGTCAGGGATCGGGCGGCGGGTGCTGCCGACCTTGCCCTTGCCTGAAGCGATGGGGATTGCCTGAGTGTCTGCTGGCCGATGGCAGAGCTGGACGAAGCCTGCGGCGCCGAAGTGGCGCAAGTGGTGAGTACGCTGATGCCGGGGCTGCTGGCAGGCCATCGGCACTACGCGCACATCGCCGCGCTGCGTGGCGACGCGGTGGCCATGCAGGCGATGGGCATGACCAAGGTCGTCAGCGAGGACGCGCTGCGCGCAGACGTCGTCGCGTGCATCTACTTGATCGCCAGGACGAGCACGCCTGCAGCGACGAGACCGATACCCAGCCACTCCTGCATCGACGGCCGCTCTCCGAGGAACGCGTACGCGAAGATGGCAACGAGCACAAGGCTCAACTTGTCCACGGGCGCCACCTTGGATGCTTCGCCGACCTGAAGCGCACGGAAGTAGCAGACCCAGGACGCGCCGGTTGCCAAAGCGGACAGCGTGAGGAACACCAGTGTCTTGAGCGGCAGCGCGCGCGGATCGCTCCACTTGCCTGCGTACCCGACGAATGCGGTCAGGACGAAGACGATGATGACCGTGCGAATGAGCGTCGCGAAATCGGAATCGACGCCCTGAATTCCAATCTTGGCGAAGATCGCCGTGAGGGCAGCAAAGCACGCGGACAAGACTGCCCAAACAAGCCAACCGCTCGGCGCGGTCAACATTGCTTCGAGCCCGCACGCAGGAAAGGGCCGGCGTCACCTGGCTGCTGCGCCGATCGCCAGCCGCGTGGCTCGGGCCAGGATGCGCGTTGAATCGTGCATTGGCAAGGCGGGGTTTTCATCGTTCACGACCCTCGGAGTTCAATGCATCCGAGTATGACGCGCATCGCGATTTCGGTTCTTGAAAGCTTCGTCGCGCAAGGCCTGCAGGTGGCGTCGAATGGCTCCTCGTGGGCCCGCTCCTGTGCGCTGCGCGGGCGCGCTTCAGTAAGCGGCGATGCTCCTTGTGCGGCAACCCCTGGTCATGTCCCAGGCTGGCTCCAACAGCTGGGTACGCACATCCAGCAGACCCAGCAGCGTGTGGAACAAGTGGTCGTGCGCCAGCGGCTGTGCCGCCATGCGCTGCAAGGCCGGCCGCAGGCAGCCGGCGTCGAAACCTGCCGCGCGCTCGAAGCCCGGGCTGAACCACATCAGCATCGGCACCTGCTTCTGCTGCGCGGGCGCCATCGCGTAGGGCAGGCCGTGCAGGAACAGCCCGAGTTCGCCGAGCGATTCGCCGTGGTCCGACACATACACCAGCGCGCTGTCCACTTCGCTCGCATGCGCCTGCAGCCTGGCGATCGTCGTCGCCAGCACATGGTCGGTGTAGAGCAGCGCGTTGTCGTAGGCGTTGACGATCTGCTCGGGCGTGCAGTGGCGCAGCTCGTCGTCGCGGCATTCGGGCAGGAAGCGCGCAAAGGTCGGCGGGTAGCGCCTGAAGTACGACGGCCCGTGGTTGCCGAGCATGTGCAGCACCCAGAGCTGCGAACCTCGGGTGCCCCGGGCCGCCGCCAGACGCTGGTCCATGTCGGCGATCAGGCCTTCGTCCAGGCAGCGCTTTCCATCGCACAGCCCGGGCGCATTCGCGGCCGTCACCTGGTCGCCCGGCAGAGCGTCGCAGGTGCCCTTGCAGCCGCTCTGGTTGTCGCGCCAATGGACGGCCACCCCCGCCCGTGCCACCACGTGCAGCAGCGATTGCTGGCCGCGGATGCGTGCCTCGTCGTAGTCGCGCCGGCCGACCGGGGCGAACATGCAGGGCAGCGAGACTTCGGTGCTGGTGCCGCAGCTGCCCACCTGCGGGAAGCTCAGCACCGGCAGGCGCGCCAGCTGCGGCGTGGTCTGGCGGGCGTAGCCGTTCAAGCCCCAGTTGGCGGCACGTGCCGATTCACCCACCACCAGCACCACCACCAGCGGTTTGCGCCGTGCGGCCCAGGATGGCCCGGGTGCGGCGTCCGCGCCGATGGCGTGGCGCGGCAACGCGGCACCGCGCGCCTCGGCCGCGACGACGCTGCCCACCGACCACAGCAGGTTGGCCGGGGTGATGCGGTAGCGCACTTCCTTGTGGTTGCGCATCAGCGACGCAAAGGGCTGGAACACGGCCAGCACCACGCCCACCAGCACGGCAGCCGCCAGCAGCAGCGTGCCCAGCCGCACCAGGCCGGCACGACGCCAGGGCCGGCGCACCACCTGCACCCGCCACAACAGCAACAATGGCGCCACCGCATAGAGCAGCATGTGCACCAGCCATGCGCTGCCCAGCAGTTCGCGCGCCTCGGCGACATCGGTGCGCAGCACGTTGCGCAGCATCGACGGATCGAGCACCACGCCATAGGCATTCATGTAGTAGCTGGCGCCGGCGCTGGCCAGGGTCAGCAGCGCCAGCAGCGGTTTCACGGTCCAGCGGTTGGCGACCAGCGCGAGCAGCAGCAGGTGCAAGGCCAGCACCAGCACGAACATTGCGGCGCCGAAGGTCCAGGTCGATGCTTCCGCCGCGCCGCGGCCGTGCAGCGCGGCACTGAAGAAGGCGCGGTTGGCCGACAGCGCCCAGAACAGGCTGGCGAGCAGGATCAACTGCTCGACCGTCGCTTCGGGCGCCAGCACGCGCCCGAAGCGCGGCCCGGACCCCGGTTCATGTTGCGCTGCTGGGTGTTCTGGCCGGCCGAGAGCAAGACGCATCGACACGATTGCACGCCGCGTGCATGAAGCCCACCTGAAGCTCGGAGGTGCTACGGTTCGGGGCCTCGACCTCGGTTTCCATCCCTGCTTCCACGCCATGCGACTGCTGCTGCTCGAAGACGATGCGCTGCTCGGCGAGGGCCTGCGCGACTACCTGCTGGGCGATGGTCATGTGGTCGACTGGTGCCGTTCGCTGCACGATGCCCAGGCGCGGCGCGGCGAACCCTTCGACGCGCTGCTGGTGGACTGGCAGTTGCCCGATGGTTCCGGTCTGGACTGGTTGCGTGAGCGTCGCGCGCGCGGCGACGCGACGCCGGCATTGATGCTCACCGCGCGCGACCTGCTGCAGCAGCGCGTCGAGGGGCTGGATGCGGGGGCCGACGACTACCTGGTCAAACCCTTCGCGCCCGAGGAGCTGGCGGCGCGGCTGCGCGCGCTGGGCCGGCGCATGGCCGGCGGCGGTGCCGCGCGGCGGCGCGTGGGCGAGGTCGAGGTCGACCTCACCGCCAAGAGCGTGCGCACGGCCGGCAAGCGCGTGGAACTGACGGCGCGCGAATGGGCCGTGCTCGAAGCGCTGGTGCTGCGCGCCGGCCGCATCGTGCCCAAGGCCGAGCTGGAACGCCTGGTGCTGGGCTTCGACGACGAGCTGGCGAGCAACGCGCTCGAGGTGCATGTCTCGGCGCTGCGGCGCAAGCTGGGCCGCGAGATCGTCGACACCGTGCGTGGCCTGGGTTATCGCGTGGAGTTGGGCCGAGGAGACCTGCGATGAGCGCTATGCCGCGGCGGCGAGTGCCCGGCGAAGCGCCCGTTGTCATCCCATCGATCCGCAGCCGCCTGGCCAATGCGCTGGCGGCCTGGGCCGTGGTCTGGGGCCTGGCGGTCGGTGCGGCGGTGTGGTACGCCGCCGCGGAAGAAGTGGACGAGCTGCTGGACGACGTGCTCAAGTCTTCGGCCACGCTGCTGGCCACCCTGGCCGCGGACCCGGCCGTGATGTCGGCCATCGCCGGCGCAAACGGCGGCGCAGCCGCCGGCGAGCCGGCGCCAGCCATCGGCGATGCCGGCCTGGACAGCTTCGCCTGGCAGGTGGTGGCGGCGGACGGCCGGGTGAGCCTGCGTTCGCTGCGCGCGCCGGCCACGGCCTGGCGGGCCACCTCCACACCCGGCTTTAGCGACGTTGCCGAATGGCGCCTGTACGGCGTGGCACTGGCCGCCGACGACCGCATGCTCTACACCGCGCAGACGATGCAGGAGCGCCAGGAAGCGCGCGCCGAGACCGCACTCGGCGCGGTCCTGGCCGCACTCGCCGTGGGGCTGGTGGGGCATGTCTGGCTGCGCTCGCGCGTGCGCGCCGAACTCGAGCCGCTGCAAAAGCTGTCGCAGCGCCTGGCGACGTTCGACGTCGACGCCGACGATGCCGCTTCCACCACGCTGCTGGGGCCCGCCGAGCGGCGCGAGTTGCAGCCCGTGCACCAGGCGCTGGAGGCGCTGATGCAACGTCTGTCCGCGAGAGTGGACACCGAGCGCGCATTCTCGGCCCACGCGGCGCATGCGTTGCGCACGCCTCTGGCCGGCATCGACGCGCAGCTGGCGGTGGCCCTACGCGAATGCCCGCCGGCCTTGAGCGCACGGCTGCAGCGTGTGCGCGATGCCGCCACCCGGCTGCAAGGCGTGGTCGCCGCCTTGCTGGGTTTGTTTCGCACCGGCGGTCAGGTACGGCGCAGCGCGGTGGACGTCGCCGGCCTGCTGTCGCGGCTGCCCGTGGCCGGGCTGCAGGTGCACGTCGAGACAGGTACGCAGGTGGCTGCCGACGCCGATCTGCTGGCCGCCGCACTGGTGAACCTGCTCGACAACGCGCTGCGTCACGGCGCTAGGCAGGTGACGGTGTCGTTGTGCGCACCGGGCCGCCTGCGCCTCGCCGA
Organism: uncultured Rubrivivax sp.; assembly: GCA_964446545.1. GTDB lineage: Bacteria > Pseudomonadota > Gammaproteobacteria > Burkholderiales > Burkholderiaceae_C > Rubrivivax. Next base: position 2,991 of record CAYUPF010000162.1, on the reverse strand, counting down.
CGACGGGCCGGGCATGGCCGCCGAGCGCCGCGTCGCGCTGCAAACCGCAGTCGATGCCCAGGCCTACGAAGGCCGCACCGGGCTGGGATTGATGCTGGCCGATCGCGTGGCCCGCGCCCACGGTGGGCACTTGCATCTGCCTGAGATCGGGCATGGCTTTGCGGTCGAACTGGAACTCGGGCCGGCCACCCCCGCGGCCGCGCCAGCGCGCAGGCCTTCATGAAGGCTTAAGGCAGCAGCGACAGACTGCTGTCGCGATGCAATACATCACCCTGCCGGCCAGCCGCCGGGCGGCCTGGCCCGACAGTGGCCACGCCGTCGCCGCGCTGATCGCCACCTTCACGCTGCTGCGCCTGCTACTCGCCGCTACGGTGCCGCTGCTGCCGCAAGAGGCCTACTACTGGAGCTGGAGCCAGCACCTGGCGCCAAGCTACTTCGACCACCCGCCGCTCTCGGCCTACGGCATTGCGCTGACCACGTCCGTCTTCGGCTCGACGGTGTTCGGCATCAAGAGCGCCGCGGTGCTCTGGTCGCTGGGCTGGAATCTGCTCTGGGCACGGCTCATTCACGACATGTATGGCGACCGCCGTCTGGCCTTCTGGTCGCTGCTGGCGCTGAACCTGACCCTGGTCTATGAAGTCCTTGGCGTCGGGCCGACGCCCGACGGGCCCTTGATGTTCGGCTGGGTGGGCACGATCTGGGCGGTCTGGCGGGCCGGCAGCAGCGGCGACGCGCGCTGGTGGCTGCTGGCCGGGGTCTTCGCCGGCATCGGCCTGCTCGGCAAGTACCCGGCCGTGCTGCTGCTGCCGGTGGTGTTCCTGTACCTGGCGACTTCAGCCACGCAGCGGCATTGGCTGCGCCGGCCGCAGCCTTACCTGGCGATGCTCATCGCGGCTGCGATGTTCATGCCGGTGCTGCTGTGGAATGCCGAGCACGACTGGGCCTCGTTCGCCTTCCAGGGCAGCCGGCGCGTGGACGGGATGGACACTTTCAAGCCGCGCTTCTTCGTCGTGCTGCTGGCCACGCAACTGCTGATGGTGACGCCGTACCTGTTCGGCGTGTCGCTGGCCGCGCTGGTGCGCAACGCGCGCGCCTGGGCCGCACGAGGCATCGACGATCGCACGCGCCTGCTGCTCATCAGTGCGGCCGTGCCGCTGCTGCTGTTCACCGCGGTCAGCTTTCGCGCGAACGCGAAGATCAACTGGCTGGCGCCGGCCTTCTGGTCGCTGATCGTGCTGGGCATGCACCCTCTGCTGCAGCGGCCGGGCGCCGCGCGTCAACTGGCGTGGGGGCTGGGCTCTTCGGCGGCCGTGGTGCTGGCCGCGTTCGCCATCTCGGTCACGCCCAACCTGCCGATCGCCGGCGACCTGAACAGTTGGAGCGGCTGGAAGGAAGCGGCGCAGCGTGTCGAGCGCGTGGCGCAGACGGCGCGCGCCAAGGGCGAGCCGGTCTTCATCTTCTCGCCGAACTACAAGATCAGCTCGCTGCTGCGCTTTTACCTGCCCGGACAGCCGCGCACCTATGCGCAGGACATCTACGGCGCGCACGCGCTGCAGTTCGATTTTTTCCCGCTGCCACAGGATCTGAAAGGCGCCACCGGCATCTTGGTGGTGTCCGACCAGTCGAATTCGCGCCTGGACCTCAGGCGCGTGGCGCCGTACTTCGATGCGCTCGAACTCGTGGACGTGATCGAGACCGTGGCCTTCGGCCGCGTGACGCGGCGCGTCGAGATCTACCTGGGCACGAACTACCGCGGACATCCGCGCCATGACCCCGCCCGCGGCACTGCCGACGGCGCCGTCGAGGGAGACGGCGAATGAAACAAGACCTGCCGGGCGGGACGCAGTTCTTGATGGCTGGCCACCGACCCCGCGATGCGGCGCTGCAACTGTCGATCATCGTCCCGACCTTCAACGAGGCCGGCAACATCGTCGAACTGCGCGATCGCATCGAAGCCGCCCTGCCGGGCATTCACTGGGAACTGATCTTCGTCGATGACGACTCGCCCGACAGCACGTCGGCGAAGCTGCACATGCTGGCGCAGCAGGACCGGCGCGTGCGCTGCCTGCTGCGCATCGGCCGACGCGGGCTGGCATCGGCCTGCATCGAAGGCATGCTGTCGGCGTCGGCGCCGATCGTCGCCGTCATCGACGCCGACCTGCAGCACGACGAGACGCGCCTGCCGCTGATGCTCGAGACGCTGCGCGATCCCGAGATCGACGTGGTGGTCGGCAGCCGCTATGCCGACAGCGGCAGTGTCGAAGGCTGGGACAAGTCTCGCGCCTCGATCAGCCGTTGGGCCACCCGCCTGGCCCGGCTGGTGCTGAAAGCCAAGCTGCACGACCCGATGAGCGGCTTCTTCATGATCCGCCGCGAGGTGCTGTTGACTTGCGTGCGTGCCGGCGTGTCGGGCGTGGGCTTCAAGATCCTGCTCGACCTGTTCGCGACCTCGCCCACGCCGCTGCGCTTTCGCGAAGTGCCATACAACTTCCGCCACCGCTTCTCCGGCGAAAGCAAGCTCGACACCAACGTCGCCTGGGAATATTTCATCATGCTGCTCGACCGCTTCTTCGGCCGGGCGGTGCCGATCCGCTTCATCGCCTTCTCGCTGGTCGGCGGGTTCGGCCTGTTGGTACACCTGCTGGTGCTGGGCGTGCTGTTCAGAGGCAGCGCAGTGTCGTTCCTGGTCGCGCAGAGCGCGGCCACCTTGGTCGCGATGACCAGCAACTTCGTGCTCAACAACCTGCTGACCTACCGCGACATGCGCTTGCGCGGTTGGCAGTTGCTGCGCGGCTGGGTGTCGTTCGTGGTCGCCTGTGGCGTGGGCGCATTCGCCAATATCGGCATTGCTGCCTACCTGTTCGACAGAAACACCTTCTGGGTGATCTCGGCCATCGTGGGCGTGCTCGTGGGTGCCGTCTGGAACTATGCGGTCACCGCGGTCTACACCTGGAAAAGCAGGCCGACACCGCCGTCCGTGTCCGCTGCGCG
>CAYUPF010000161.1:0-9146 GCA_964446545.1 uncultured Rubrivivax sp. | reverse complement strand
TCGTGGATCTGCTTCTCGGCCTCGGACTTGGCCAGCGCCACGCCCAGCGCGGCCTTCAAGGTGTCGCGGTCGGCGTAGCCCAGCAGCGCCACCGCGCGCGCCGCGTCGATGGTCTCCGCGGTGGAGGCTTCGGCACCGGCGGCGCGCAGCGCGCGCACGTAGCCGGCCAGCGCCGCGTCCATCAGCCGGCCAGCGGCAATCCGGCCGGGGCGGCCTTCAGCAGCGCGCCCAGGCGCGGCTGCACCTCGCGGATGTCGGTCTCGCGCTTGAGCAGCACGTTCAGCGTGTCGCGCACCAGCTCTTCGTCCAGCGCCTGCGCGTGCAGCAGCAGCAAGGTGCGCGCCCAGTCCACCGATTCGGCGATCGACGGCGGCTTGCGGATGTTCTCGGCGCGCAGCGCCTGCACGAAGCCCACCAACTGCGCCAGCAGCGCATCGGCGATGCCGGGCACGCGCGCGCGCAGCACGCGCTGTTCGAGCAGCGCGTCGGGGAAGTCGATGTGCAGGTGCAGGCAGCGGCGCTTCAGCGCGTCGCCCAGCTCGCGCGTGTTGTTCGACGTCAGCACCACCAGCGGCGGCACCTGCGCGTGGATCGTGCCGATCTCGGGGATCGTCACCTGGTAGTCCGCCAGAACCTCGAGCAGCAGCGCCTCGAAGGCTTCTTCGGACTTGTCGATCTCGTCGATCAGCAGCACGCTGCCGGCCGGCTGTTCCATCGCCTGCAGCAGCGGCCGCGGCTGCAGGAACTGGCGCGAGAAGAACAGGTCCTGGAAGCCGGCCAGCTTGTCGAACGCGCCTTCCAGCGTGTCGGCACCGTCGACCAGCAGGCCGATCTTCTCCTTCAGCAGCTGCGTGTACAGCAGCTGCTTGCCGTACTTCCATTCGTACAGCGCCTTGCTGTCGTCCAGCCCTTCGTAGCACTGCAGCCGCAGCAGCGCGAAACCCAGCGCGCGCGCCGCCGACACTGCCAGCTCGGTCTTGCCGACGCCCGCCGGGCCTTCGATCAGCACCGGCTTGCGCAGATGGTGCGCCAGGTACAGCGCGGTGGCGATGGGCCGCGTGGCGATGTAGCCCGCGCCTTCCAGCAGCGTGATCAGCCCTTCGATGCTGTCCAGGCCGGGCGGGGTGTCGGCCATCAGGCGATCTTCGTGCCGGCGCTGGCGACGATGCCGCCGTCGCTGGCGATCACCTGGCCGACCACGTATTCGCCAGCGCGCGACGACAGGAAGGTCGCCAGGCCCGCGATGTCCTGCGGCGCGCCGACACGCTTGCTGGGGTTGCGCCGGCCGACGCTGTCCCAGTCGACATCGTCGGTCTTGCCGCCGAAGCCGACGCCGGTGGACAGCATCCAGGTGGGGTAGGGGCCCGGCGCGATGGCGTTGCACAGGATGTGCTCGGGCGTCAGCCGCGAGGCCATGAAGCGCGTCAGGTGGTGCAGCGCCGCCTTCGACGCGCCGTAGGACCAGGCGTCGAAGGCCGAGTTCTGCAGCCCGTCGATCGAGCCGATGTTGATCACGCGCGCCGGCGACGCAGCCGATGCGGCCGCGCGCAGCAGCGGCATCAGCTTCTGCGTCAGGAAGAACACGCCCTTGACGTTGGTGTCCATCACCTTGTCCCAGCCGGCCTCGGGGAACTCGTCGAGCGACGCGCCCCAGGACGCGCCGGCGTTGTTGACCAGGATGTCGAGCTTGCTCTCGCGCTGCTTCAGCGCATCGGCCAGCGCCTCGGCGCCGGCCACCGTGGACAGGTCGGCCGGCAGCGCGATGCACTCGCCGCCGTAGTCGGCCGACAGCCGCTGCGCGGTGGCTTCGCAGGCAGACGCCTTGCGCGAGGCGATGTAGACCTTGGCGCCCTGCGCCAGGAAGCCGGCGGCGATCATCTCGCCGATGCCGCGCGAGCCGCCGGTGACCAGCGCCACCTTGCCTTTGATGGAGAACAGGTCGTCGAAGGATGTCCTTGCCATGGTGTTCCCCTGGGTTCAGCTGCGGAACACCGCGGCCATCGACGGATCGTCCTCGGTGTTGCCTTCGTGCATGCGCAGCTCGTTGCGGCCGACCACCAGGTGGTGCACTTCGTCCGGCCCGTCGGCCAGGCGCAAGGTGCGCTGCTGCGAATACATGTGCGCCAGCGGGGTGTGCTGCGACACGCCCAGCGCGCCGTGCATCTGGATCGCCTGGTCGATGATCTGGCACACGCGCTCGGGCACCATCGCCTTGACCATGTGCACCCACAGCCGCGCCTCGCGGTTGCCCAGCACGTCCATCGCCTTGGCGGCCTTCAGCACCATCAGGCGCATCGCCTCGATCTCGATGCGCGCGCGCGAGATGATCTCGACGTTGCCGCCCAGCCAGGCCAGCTGCTTGCCGAAGGCCTGGCGCGACAGCCCGCGCTTGACCATCAGGTCCAGCGCCTTCTCGGCCGCGCCGATGGAGCGCATGCAGTGGTGGATGCGCCCCGGCCCCAGGCGCACCTGGCTGATCTCGAAGCCGCGGCCTTCGCCGAGCAGCATGTTGGCCTTGGGCACGCGCACGTTGTCGTAGACGATGTGCATGTGGCCGTGCGGCGCGTGGTCCTCGGCGAAGACGTGCATCGCGCCGATGATCTTGACGCCCGGCGTGTCCTTCGGCACCAGGATCATCGACTGCTGCTTGTGCGGCGGCGCGTTCGGGCTGGTGCGCACCATCGTGATCAGGATCTTGCAGCGCGGGCTGCCGGCGCCGGAGATGTAGTGCTTCTCGCCGTTGATGACCCATTCGTCGCCTTCGAGCACCGCGGTGGTGGCGATGTTCTTGGCGTCGGACGAGGCATGGTGCACCTCGGTCATCGCATAGGCCGAGCGGATCTCGCCGTTGAGCAGCGGCTTGAGCCAGCGCTCCTTCTGCTCGGGCGTGCCCACGCGCTCCAGCACCTCCATGTTGCCGGTGTCGGGCGCCGAGCAGTTCATGCATTCCGAGGCCAGCGGGTTCTTGCCCAGTTCGGAGGCGATGAACGCGTAGTCCAGGTTCGACAGGCCCTCGCCGGTTTCGGCATCGGGCAGGAAGAAGTTCCACAGCCCTTCCTTCTTGGCCTGCTCCTTGGCGGCATTGAGCAGCTCCAGCTGCCCCGGCGCGTATTGCCAGCGTTCCTCGCCGACGCGGTTTTCGCCGAGCTTCGCGTACTTCGCGCTCATCGGCTCCACCGTCTCGGCGATGAAGCGCTTGACGTGCTCGTACAGCGGCATCGCCTTGTCGGACATGCGCAGGTCGTTCAGCGCATCGTTGGGGTTCATGCCGAAGGCCGAAGCCGCCTTGGGGGTCTGGCTCATGGTGGGTGTCTCCGTTGGAGGTCGATGGACAGGGCGCGCGGCGAACGCCGCAGCACAGGGCACGGGCCGGCAGTATGGGCTGGCCGCAGGGCTCGCGCAATCCACTGCGCGACACCTGTCTGAAGGGTTTGCACTGAGCAGCCCGCCACCCTGCGCCGCTAGGATGCCCCGCAGCTTTAGCAACTACCTCAGGGGGAGATCATGTCCAGCTCATCACGTCAGGCGGTGGTGGTTTCTTATGCGCGCACCGGGCTGGCCAAGGCCGGCCGCGGCGGCTTCAACGACACGCCCAACATGACCATGCTGGGCCATGCGATCGAACACGCGGTGCAGCGCTCGGGCGTCGCGCCCGGCGAGGTCGAGGACGTGATCGCCGGCTGCGTGGCGGCATCGGGCAACGTGGCGCGTGCCGCAGCGATGCTGGCCAACCTGCCGGTCAGCGTGTCGGGCATGACCTTGCACCGCGCCTGCTCGTCGGGGCTGAACGCCATCGCGGTGGCGGCCAACCACATCGTCGAAGGCGGCGCCAGCATCATGGTCGGCTGCGGCGTCGATTCCATCAGTTTCCAGGGCGGCGGCGGCGGCGGGCGCGACGACCGGCTGACCGACCTGCACCCGGCCTTCTGGATGCCGATGATCGACACCGCCGACATCGTCGCCGAACGCTACGGCCTGAGCCGCGAATACCAGGACGAATACTCGCTGCGCTCGCAGCAGCGCATGGCCGCGGCGCAGCAGGCCGGCAAGTTCAAGGACGAGATCATCTCGGTCAAGACCCGCATGAAGGTGGTCGACAAGGCCACGCAGGCAGTGTCCTACGTCGATGCGGTGGTCGACCGCGACGAATGCAACCGGCCGAGCACCACGCTGGCCGGGCTGGCCTCGCTGGAGCCGGTCAAGGGGCCGGGCAAGTTCGTCACCGCCGGCAACGCCAGCCAGCTGTCCGACGGCGCCGCCGCGGTGGTGCTGATGGAGGCGCGCGAAGCCGAGAAGCGCGGGTTGCAGCCGCTGGGCGCCTTCAAGGGCTGGGCGGTGGCCGGCTGCGAGCCCGACGAGATGGGCATCGGCCCGGTCTACGCCATCCCGCGCCTGCTCGAACGCCACGGCCTGAAGATCGGCGACATCGACCTGTGGGAGCTGAACGAGGCTTTCGCCAGCCAGTGCCTGTACTGCCGTGACAAGCTGGGCATCGACCCGGAGATCTACAACGTCAACGGCGGCTCCATCGCCATCGGCCACCCCTTCGGCATGACCGGCGCACGCCTGTCGGGCCACGTGCTGCTGGAAGGCAAGCGCCGCGGCGCCAAGCACGTCGTGGTGTCGATGTGCATCGGCGGCGGCATGGGCGGCGCCGGGCTGTTCGAGGTGTATTGAGCCAAGGCAGCACACGCTTCGCCGCCGGACGCGAAGCCATCCTGGGTGCAGCCGCGCAGGAATTCAACCAGCACGGCATCCGCGGCGCCACGCAGGCCGGCGTGCCCGCGCGGCAGCGACAGCGCGCCGGCGTCCCGCGTTCTCCGGACCGCGCGCCACGCTGAACGCTCGAATGCCGGCCTTGTCGAGGCGGCGTGTGGCAGCTATGGCCGCGGGTCTCTTCGGTTCTCGATGTTTGAACGCGAGTCCGTATCAGCTGCCGATGAGTCCGCCGTCGTCCTTGGTGATGACGACGGTCGCCGAGCGCGGCCGTGCGCTGGCGCCGCCGGCACCGTAGCCGGCATTGCCCGGCCAGTGGCTCAGGTAGGCGGCCGGGTTGCCCATGTCGTCGGCGGCGGTGGTCTCGCCGGGATGCTGCACGTTGGCAAACAGCGTCTTGCCATCCGGCGTCTCGGCGCAGCCGGTCAGCTCGCAGTCCACCGGACCGACGAGGAAGCGGCGCAGCGTGTCGGCCAGCGGCTGCTTGCCGACGTAGGTGTCGATGGCCACGGTGCTGCCATCGCCCTTGGTGTAGTTCAGCGTCGTCTTGACGCCGTCGCCCACCTGGCCCGGCACGCCCACCAGCATCATGCAGTTGCTGGCGTCGGTGTAGGCGCCGTCGTCGGTCTGGATCCAGCACAGCTGCGTGGCGCGGCTGAACCACAGGCCGTCGGGGCTGGAGAAGTCCTGGTCGGCCGTCAGGCCCGACAGGTTGACCCGCGTGGTCGAGGCGTCGGACTGCGCGCCGAACAGGTACACGTCCCAGGTGAAGGTGGTGGCGCTGCCGGCGCCGCCGGCTTCGGCCATGCGGATGATGTGGCCGTTGATGTTGCCCGCCGAGCCCAGCGCGCCGCCGCCATAGGCGTCGCGGTAGGAGCGCGGGTTGGCCGCGTCCAACCCCTGCTGCGAGGCGTTGGGTTCGAGCTTGCGGTTGCTGTTGTTGGTCAGCGTGTAGTAGATCTCGCCGGTGCTCGGATGCACCGCGCACCATTCGGGGCGGTCCATCTTGGTCGCGCCCACCGCGTCGGCAGCCAGCCGCGCGTTGACCAGCACGTCGGCCTGGTCGGCGAAGGCATAGGCCGCATAGCCGGCGATCAGCGGGTGGGTCACGCTCAGCTCCACCCAGCTGCCGCTGCCGTCGGCGTTGAATATGGCGACGTAGAGCTTGCCGCTGTCCAGGTACTTGTCGCCGGTGGCGATGCGGTCGGTGGCATTGGCGTCGGCCTCGGACCAGGCGGCGGCCGACACGAACTTGTAGATGTACTCGCCGCGCGAATCGTCGCCCATGTACACCGCCAGCAGCTGGCCCGCGACCACCTTGCCGAAGGACGCGCTCTCGTGCGCGAAGCGGCCCAGCGCGCTGCGCTTCTTCACCGCCGCGCCGGCGTCGTAGGGGTCGATCTCGGTGATGTAGCCCTGGCCATTGAGCTCGTTGCGGTAGTCGTCGCTGCCGTCGGCCGAGGCGCCGCTGCGGCTGATGTTCCAGCGCGCGTACTTGTCGTCGGCGCCGGAGCTCTCCCAGCCGTGGCGGCTGGCCGCCCCCTGCGCGCACCCGTAGCGGTTGAGCGAGACCACGCTCTTGTCGGCGCGGGCCGCATCGTCGGCCGCGCCGCGCGTGAAGTAGCCGGCCCAGTTCTCCTCGCCGGTGAGGAAGCTGCCCCACGGCGTCTGGCCGGTGCCGCAGTTGTTGATGGTGCCGCGCGTGGTGTTGCCGCTGGAGTCGTACTTCGTTTTCATCAGCGCATTGCCGCGCAGCGGGCCGCCGATCTGCACCGGCGTCAGCGGCGTGACGCGGCGGTTGAAGCCCGAGGCCTGCACGGTGGCGAACTTGCCGTTGGTCTTGCGCACCTCGACCACCGACACGCCGTGCGCCGGAATCTCCTTGTCGCTCTCGCTCGCCGGGCGCGGCCGCGCGCCGCTGCCATCGACATGAAGGAAGTTGTCGGTCAGTGCCTCGTGGTTCATCACCAACAGGCCGCGTTCGCTGGAATCGGCGTCGCGGCGCGTGCCGTCGGCGGACAAGCCGAAATACTCGATGCCGTCGTGATGATCGCCGGCGCGGTGGTCGAAGTCGGTGTCGGTGCCGTCGTTGCGGTAGGCCGGCGTGCCCGCGTCCAGCGGGTCGCCCAGCGCGTAGATCACGGTGGCGGTGTAGCCGGCGGGCACGACGACGCGGTCGTCCAGGCCCTTGGGTACGGCGGCGAAGGCGAGCTTGTCGATCGTCGTCGAAGCCGTCACCGGGTCGTCGTCGCCGCCGCAGGCCGCGACCCCCCAGCCACCGAGCAACGCGGTGGCGGCGGTGCCGACGCCGCCGCGCAGCAGGCTGCGGCGGCTCAGGCGGGCATCGAGCACCTTGTCGAAGCTCGGGTTGCCGGAAGGGTTCAGATCGATGTCGTGGTCATGTACAGGGCATCGGGGCAGGTCCAGGCGTCGGTTCATGCGGTCCTCGTGTCGTCGCGGTTGTCCAAGCCGACGACTGTCGAAGACGCCGATGAAACGACGATGACCGGTGCGTGACAGCGCGGTGACGCAGATGCGCAAACACGCCTGCCGCCTCGACGCTGGCACGCCAGCCGGCACGACACTGGCGCAAAAGCGGCGTTGGTCGTAATGTGGCAGTATCACCACCGCCTTCGGAGACCGCCATGCACCGCGACGCTGCCCTGCCCACTTTCCGTCTGCAGCCCGGCGTCTCGCTGGCCCAGGTGCAGCCGCAGGCGCTGAGCGCGGTGACGCTGGATTCGCCGGCGCTGCAGGTGATGACCGATCTGACGCTGATCAAGGCGGCGACCACACAGCCGTCGACCAGCTTGCGCCAGGCCGAACAGATGATGATCTACCAGGGCGTGCGCATGCTCTTCGTCGTCAGCGACATGCCCGCACTCGAAGGGCTGATCACCACCACCGACCTGGGTGGCGACCGCGCGCTGGCACTGGTCGCCGAGCGCCAGGTGCGCCACGACGAACTGAGCGTTGCCGACGTCATGACGCCGTTGTCGATGCTCGACGCGATCGACTTGGACAGCATGCGCAACGCCTGCGTCGGCAATGCGGTGGCCACGCTCAAGCGCTTCGGCCGCAACCACCTGCTGGTGGTGCAGGCGGCGAGCGCGCCAACGCCGCTGCGCGTGCGCGGCGTGATCTCGCGCGCGCAGATTGAGCGCCAGCTGGGCATGGCGCTCGACTTCGCGCCGATCGCCAGCAGCTTCTCGGAGATCGAGCGCGCGCTGCTCTGATCAGGCCGGCCGCAGGCGCGGCAGCAGCATCAGCGCGACGAAGCTGGACAGCCCCAGCGCGCCCGACAGCCACAGCGCGCCGGTGCCCCAGCGCTGCAGCGCCAGGCCGAAGAGGAAGGGTGCGGCCGCCTGCGTGACGCGCGCCGGCATCGCGATCCAGCCCTGGCGCGCACCATAGCCCTGGTGACCGAACAACACCAGCGGCAGCGTGCCCTTGGCAATGGTCATGATGCCGTTGCCGGCACCGTGCAGCAGCGCGAACACCATGGCCGCCGGCGCGCCGACGAGCAGCAGCGCCGCGGCGCCGATGGGGTGGGCCAGTGCGGCCAGCCGCGCCGACAGCAGCGGGTGCACGCGGCGCAGCAGGCCGAACTCCGCCAGCCGGCCCGCCACCTGCGCCGGCCCGATCAGCGCGCCCGCGCCCACCGCCACCGCCAGCGTCGCACCGGCCGTCTGCAGCAGCTGCGGCAGGTGCGTGGCCATCGCCGTGCTGACGAACCAGGTGGCGGCGAACACGTAGGCCAGCACCGCGGTGGTGAGCAGCGGCCGCGGTGTCGGAGGCGCCGCCGCGGTGGCGGCCCCCGGGCTGGCCGTCGCGTGCGCCGCCGCGTGCAGCGGAGCGCGCGGCAGCGAGGCGTTCAGCGGCAGGCCCAGCAGCAGATGCAGCGCTGCCCAGGTGAAGCAGGCGCCGCGCCAGCCGAACTGCGCGTCGAGCAGTGCCGACAAGGGCCAGCCGACGGTGCTGGCAAAGCCGGCGATCAGCGTGATGCCGGTGATCGCATTGCGCGAGTCGTGCCGATACAGCCGCACCAGCGCCGCGAACGCGGCTTCGTACAGCCCGCTGCCCATGGCCAGGCCGATCAGCGCCCAGGCCAAGCACAGCGACAGCGGCCCCTGCGCCAGGCCCAGCATGACCAAGCCGGCGGCGAAGGCGAGGTTGGTGGCCATCAGCACCGGGCGGCCGCCGTGGCGGTCGATGGCACGACCGGCGGCGGGGCCGATCAGCGCCGACAGGATCAGTGCCATCGAGAAAGCGGCAAACACCGTCGGCGTGGCCAGGCCCAGGTCGCGTGCCATCGGCGCGGCCAGCATCGCCGGCAGGTAGTAGGACGACGCCCAGGACAGCGTCTGGGCCGTGCCGAGCGTGGCCACGGTGTGCCAGCGCTGGGGCGTGGCGGACAGCGCGTCGGTCAT
>CAYUPF010000160.1:6409-9277 GCA_964446545.1 uncultured Rubrivivax sp. | reverse complement strand
ACTGCGCCACCGCCGCCGACCTGGAGCGCACGCTGGACGAAATACTGGAGTCCTATGAATGACCCCCCGAAGCGCCTTCGGCAGCTCGGCGGCAACGCCGCGCGCTTTGGCTCGCTGCGCATGCGCTTCTCGTCTCCCGTCTGTCCGGGCGACACGCTGCGGCTGCACGCCTGGCCCGACGGGCTGCAGCGCGTGCTCTTCGAAGGCCGCGTCGGCGACAAGGGGGTCGTCTCCAACGCCTGGTTCAGGTGGCGCTGAGCGCGCCAAAGGAATCCAAACCATGACCCCAATCCCGCGCCTGCAGGCCATTGCCGAAGTCACCGGCCCCGGCCAGGTACACGAACTGGTGGACGCCGTCATCGGCGGCCGCGCGCTGCGCGTGTTCAAGAACGCGCCGCCGTCACTGCGCGTGCTGTTCGAGACCACCGCCAGCGAGCTGCCTTTCCTGGCCTACGAAGACGAGCGCTGGAACTTCGCGCAGGCCTGGCGCGCGGCCGCGCGCATCGGCCGCGTGCTGAAGGACAGCGGCGTCGTCAAGGGCGACCGCGTCGCCATCGCCATGCGCAACTACCCCGAATGGGTGCTGGCCTTCACCGCCATCACCTCGATCGGCGCGGTGGCGGTGGCCGTCAACGCGCACTGGCAGGCCGACGAACTGGTCTACGGCCTGAGCGACTGCGGTGCCAAGGTGGTGTTCGCCGATCAGGAGCGCCTGGACCGGCTGGCCGAACGAGCGCCCATCGACGGCCTGCAGGTGCTGGCGGTGCGCGCGCAGCGGTTGCCGCCCGGTGTACGCGCGCTGGCGCTGCTGACCGACGCCGTCGGCGATGTGGACATGCCGCCGGCACAGATCGAGCCCGAAGACCTGGCGCTGATGCTCTACACCTCGGGCTCCACCGGCCACCCGAAGGGCGTGCCGTCGACCCAGCGCAATGTGCTGTCGGCGCTGCTGTCGTGGGAGGCCGACCGGCTGGTGGGCGAGCGCATGGCCGGCCTGGAGCCGGCCGCGCCGGCCGAGCAGCCGGGCACGCTGCTGGCCGTGCCGCTGTTCCACGCCACCGGGCTGCACGCGTCGTACCTGGCCAGCTACCGCGCGCAGCGGCGCATGGTGTGCATGTATCGCTGGGACGCCGAAGCCGCGGCCGCGCTGATCGCGCGCGAACGGCTGACCTCGGTGGTGGCGCCGGCGGCCGTCACCGGCGACCTGGTGCGCGTGGCGCAGGCCAAGACCCACGACCTGAGCACCTTGCAGATGGTGGGCGGCGGCGGCGCGCCGCGCGCGCCCGAGCAGGTGCGGCAGATCCGCAGCAGCTTCGGCAACGCCATGCCCAACATCGGCTGGGGCATGACCGAGACCAATGCCATCGGCACCGGCATCAGCGGCGAGGACTACCTGCAGCGCCCGGCCAGTTCGGGCCGCTGCTCGCTGGTGCTGCAGCTCAAGGTGGTGGACGAACAGGGCCGCGAACTGCCCGCCGGCCAGCGCGGCGAACTGCTGGTGCGCGGCACGTCGATGTTCGCCGGCTACTGGAACTTGCCGCAGGCCAATGCCAGCGCCTTCGTCGACGGCGACTGGTTCCGCACGGGGGACGTCGCCTATATCGACGACGAAGGCTTCCTGTTCATCGTCGACCGCATCAAGGACCTGATCATCCGCGGCGGCGAGAACATCGGTTGCGGCCAGGTGGAAGCCGCGCTGCTGATGCACCCGCAGATTCACGAGGCGTCGGTATTCGCCGTGCCCGACGAGCGCCTGGGCGAGGAAGTGGGCGCGATGGTCTACGGCGATGCCGAGCTGGACCTGGACGAACTGCGCCAATTCCTGACGCAGCACCTGGCCAGGTTCGAACTGCCGCGCTACATCGTGTGTTCGCCGCAACCGTTGGCACGCACGCCTTCGGGCAAGATCTTCAAGCGCGAGATTCGGGCGGCGGCGTTGGCGCAGATGGGGGTGGGGGCGGGGTAGGCCGGCTGTTGTGCGGCAACGAAGCGGCCGAGGGATGGTGGGTTCGTTATGCAAGCGGCTATGTCAGCCGCCTGCTCGGGGACTCAGCGTGCGAGGCGCATCTGGTGGCGCGCTGAGAGTTCCTGAAGGACCGTCTGCCAGCGCTCCAGCAGCTCATCGATCGCAATGCGACCGCCCTCGATGCGGCGCAGGCGCGGAACTTCCAGACCTGGGACATTTTGAACACTGCCGTGTGGCCGAACCCCGTGGTCATGAGCAACTGCGCCGGCGAGGTGGGCTACCTCAAGCAATGGCTGGACAAGCGGGCGAGCTGGATGGACCTGCAGATGCCGGCCGCCGCATCCGTTCAGTGAACCGAAGACCGAGGGCGTGACCGCCGCGGCCTTGCGTTGGCCGCGGCCGACCGAGGCCGAGCGCGCGGCCGACCATCGCTCGCCGTTCTCGGCGCTTCAGCCCACCGAATTCACCGCCCGCAGGATCGCCTCCGGCGTGGCCGGTGCCGACAGCTGCGGATCGCCTTCGCCCGCCGCGGCCACCGCGTCGCGGATGGCGAAGAACACGCTGAAGGGCAGCAGCAGCGGCGGTTCGCCCACCGCCTTGCTGCGGTGGATGCTGTCCTCGACGTTGCCGTTGTCGAACAGCCGGGTGTTGAAGATGCCCGGCGCGTCGTTGGCGGTGGGGATCTTGTAGGTGCTGGGCGCATGTGTCAGCAGCGCGCCGGTCTTCGGGTGCCAGACCAACTCCTCGCTGGTGAGCCAGCCCATGCCCTGGATGAAGGCGCCTTCGACCTGGCCGATGTCGATGGCCGGATTCAGCGACTTGCCGGCATCGTGCAGCAGGTCGGCGCGCAGCAGCTTCCATTCGCCGCTGAGCGTGTCGATGATGACCTCGCTGATCGCCGC
>CAYUPF010000160.1:3802-6309 GCA_964446545.1 uncultured Rubrivivax sp. | reverse complement strand
AGCCGCTCGCGGATCTGCCGCGCCGCGTCCTGCGCGGCCTTGCCGTTCAAGTCGCTGCCGGTGGACGCGGCCGTGGCCGAGGTGTTGGCGATCTTGCTGGTGTCGGTGGCGCTGCAGCGCACGCGGGCCAACGGCAGGCCCAGTTCGTGGGCCACCACCTGCGCCACCTTGGTGTTCAGGCCCTGGCCCATTTCGGTGCCGCCGTGGTTCACCAGCACCGAGCCGTCGGTGTAGACGTGCACCAGCGCGCCGGCCTGGTTGTAGTGGTTGACGTTGAAGGAGATGCCGAACTTCACCGGCGTCAGCGCCAGCCCGCGCTTGAGCACCGGGCTGCCGGCGTTGAAGGCGGCGACGGCATGGCGCCGCGCGGCATAGTCGGCACTGGCCGCCAGCTCGTCGACCAGCTCGTGGATGACGTTGTCGGTGACCGTCTGCCGGTAGGGGGTGACGTTGTTTTCGCCCTTGCCGTAGAAGTTGGCGCGCCGCACCTCCAGCGCATCGCGCCCCAGCTGGCGCGCGATGCGCTCCAGGATCAGCTCGACGATCAGCGCGCCCTGCGGCCCGCCGAAGCCGCGGAAGGCGGTGTTGCTCTGCGTGTTCGTCTTGGCGCAGTAGCCGTGGATGGCCACCTCGGGCAGCCAGTAGGCGTTGTCGAAGTGGCAGATCGCGCGCGTCATCACCGGCGGGCTCAGGTCCGCGCTGAAGCCGGCGTTGCAGATCATCGTCACCTCGGCGCCGAGGATGCGGCCGTTGTGATCGAAGCCGATGTCGTAGTCGAACTCGAAGCCGTGGCGCCGGCCGGTGATCATGAAGTCGTCGTCGCGATCGGGCCGCAGCTTCACCGCCCGGCCGAGCCGTCGCGCCGCCACCGCGGCGATGCAGGCGAACAGCGCCGACTGCGATTCCTTGCCGCCGAAGCCGCCGCCCATGCGCCGGCATTCCACCAGCACCGCATGCGCGGCGGTGCCCAGCGCGTGGGCGACGACGTGCTGCATCTCGCTGGGGTGCTGGGTCGAGCAGTGCACGCGCATGCCGTCGCCTTCCAGCGGCACGGCATAGCTGATCTGGCCTTCCAGATAGAACTGTTCCTGCCCGCCCTGCTGGAAGCTGCCCTGCAGCCGGTGCGGCGCCGCGGCTATGGCGCGGGCGCAGGCGCCGGGCGCCGATTCCCGCGTCAGGTGCATCGGCGGCACCACATAGGACATCGCCGCATGCGCCTCGCGCACCGTCAGCACCGCCGGCAGCGGCTCGATGTCCAGGAACTCCTTGGCGCGCGCCGCCGCGCGCCGCGCTGCGTCGCGCGTGTGCGCGATCACCGCGAACACCGGCTGGCCCAGGTACTGCACCGTGCCCTCGGCCAGGATCGGATCGTCGTGCACGATCGGCCCGCACTGGTTCTCGCCCGGGATGTGCTCGGCTGCGATCACGTCGACCACGCCGGGCAGCGCGCGCAGCGCGTCGAGCCGGATGCCCTTGAGCCGGCCGTGCGCCAGCGGCGACAGGCCCAGCGCGGCATGCAGCGTGCCCGCCAGCTCGGGCAGGTCGTCGATGTAGGTCGCGGTGCCGGCCACGTGCAGATGCGCC
Organism: uncultured Rubrivivax sp.; assembly: GCA_964446545.1. Taxonomy (GTDB): domain Bacteria; phylum Pseudomonadota; class Gammaproteobacteria; order Burkholderiales; family Burkholderiaceae_C; genus Rubrivivax. Next base: position 4,725 of record CAYUPF010000160.1, on the reverse strand, counting down.
GACTCGTGCGCATGGTCGCGCCCCACCACGCCCACGGCGGCCGGTGTGGCGGCGGCGCTGGCGAAGGGGGGGTCGGTGATCTGGTTCATGACAGCTCTCCCTCAGACCGTGGCGGTCACGGCAGCTGTCCAGACGCTGGCCCGGGCCAGCGGCTGCTGCGTGCGCGTTTCCAGCCACAGCCTCTTGAGCAACCCTCGTGCCACCTGGCGCCGGTAGTCGGCGCTGGCACGCAGATCGCTCAGCGGCGTGAAGTCGTTGTCCAGCGCCTGCATCGCGGCCTCGACCGTGGCCTCGGTCCACGGCCGGCCGATGACCGCGGCCTCGGCGCCGCGCGCGCGCTTGACCACCGCCGCCATGCCGCCGAAGGCGAAGCGTGCGCTCTTGACCACGTCGCCGTCGAGTTCGAGCGCCAGGCCGGCGAACAGCGCCGAGATGTCGCAGTCGTAGCGCTTGCTGATCTTGTAGGCGCGCAGCTGCTGCGCAGCGGTGGGCAGCGGTACGCTGACGCCGGTGACCAGCTCGCCCGGCTGCAGCTGGTTCTTCATGTAGTCGAGGTAGAAGTCCTCCAGCGCCATCTCGCGCGTGGCCGTGCCGTGGCGCAGCTGGATGCGCGCGTCCAGCGCCATCAGCACCGGGGCGCTGTCGCCGATGGGCGAGCCGTTGGCGACGTTGCCGCCCATGGTGCCGGCATGGCGCACGGGCGGGCCGGCAAAGCGCAGCCAGGCTTCGTTCAGGTTGGGCCAATGGGTGGCCAGCGCTGACCAGGCGTCTTCCAGCGTGGCGCCGGCGCCGATGTGCAGCGCGCCGTCGGCCACGAAGATGCGCTTGAGTTCGTCGACCTCGCCCAGGTAGAGGATGTCGCCCAGATCGCGGAACTGCTTGTTCACCCACAGGCCGATGTCGGTGCAGCCGGCCAGCAGCCG
>CAYUPF010000160.1:0-3702 GCA_964446545.1 uncultured Rubrivivax sp. | reverse complement strand
CGCGCAGCTGCTGCAGCAGCGCGACGATGGGCGCGGTGTCCAGCCGCCGCGCCGGCAGCTCGAACATGCGCTGCCCGGCGTCCAGGATCGGCCGGTAACCGGTGCAGCGGCACAGGTTGCCCGACAGCTCGTCGGCCAGCTGCGCGCGTGTCGGCGTGCTGCCGGCCTCGTGGTGATGCTCGTAGCTGGCGGCCAGCGTCATGACGAAGCCGGGGGTGCAGAAGCCGCATTGCGAGCCGTGGCATTCGACCAGCGCCTGCTGTACAGGGTGCAGGTCCTGGCCCGCCAGGTCCTCGACGCTGAGCAGCGCCTTGCCGTCCAGCGTGGGCAGGAAGCGGATGCAGGCGTTCACCGGTCGCAGCGACAGCTCACCGACCACGGTAGCGCGTGCCGCCGCGCTGCCCGTGGCCGCGCCGGCCAGCTCGGCGACGATCACCGTGCAGGCGCCGCAGTCACCCTCGGCGCAACCCTCCTTGGTGCCGGTGCAGCGCGCATCCTCGCGCAGCCACTCGAGCACGCTGCGCGTGGGCGCGGCGCCCTCGACGGCGACGATGCGGCCGCGGTGCACGAAGCGGATCGGTCGGGGTTCCATACGGCTCCTCGCTGCTGAGACAGTGCGAACACTAGCGCCAACGAGGCAAAGCAATATACGATCCAAACACTAATAAATATGCGGTGCATCGTATGACGCAACGTTCGCTAGTCTCCACCATTGACCTCCATCTCGTGAAGGTCTTGTTTACCGTGATCAGCGAACGCAGTGTCTCCCGCGCCGCGATGCGTCTGCAAAGCACGCAGCCGATGGTCAGCGCCCAGCTGAAGCGGCTGCGTGCGCTGACCGGCGACCCGCTGCTGGTGCGCTCGGGCCAGGGCCTGGCGCCCACCGACGCGGCGCTGGCCATGCTGGAGCCGGCTTCGCGCCTGCTGCGCGAGGCCGAGCTGCTGTTCGCGCCGCAGCAGCGCAGCGGGCCCTTCGACGCGGCCAGCGCGTCCTTGAGCTTCCGCATCGCCGCCAGCGACTACCTGGACCCGCTGTTCCTGCCGCGCATCGTCGCGCTGCTCAAGCGCGAGGCCCCGCTGGCGCAGGTGGAACTGCACCCGCTGTCGGCCGAGATCGACTACCGGCGCAAGCTGGCCTCGGGCGATGTCGACCTGGTCATCGGCAACTGGCTGCAGCCGCCGGAGGAGCTGCACCTGGGCCGGCTGATGAGCGACGAGATCGTCTGCCTGGTGGCGGCCGACCACCCGGCCGCCAAGAACCGGGGCGGCGGCCGCGGCTGGACGGTGGAGCGCTACCTGGACAGCGAGCACATCGCGCCGATGGCCTTCCACTCGGCCGCGCCTGGGGTTATCGACGAGCACCTGGCGGCGCAGGGGCTGCAGCGCAACATCGTGGTGCGCAGCGCGCACTTCAGCCTGATCCCGCTGATGGTGTCGCGCAGCTGGCTGGTGCTGACCACCGGCCGGCTGTTCTGCACGCGTTATGTCGGCGCGCTGGACCTGCGCATCGTGCGCTGCCCGGTGCCGTTCCCGCCGCTGACCTACTACCAGCTGTGGCACGAGCGCACCCATGCCGCGCCGCCGCTGCGCTGGCTGCGCGAGCGCGTGCGCGACGTGGCGCGACAGCTGGCCGAGCCGGAGCACGCAGCGTGAGCGCGACGCGCATCGCGCTGCGCGGCGACCTGCTGGACTTCGTCGCCACGCCGGCGCGTGCCGAGCGCGACAGTTCGGCGGTGCGTTTCCGGCCCGACCACTGGCTGCTCATCGAAGGCAGCCACATCGTCGGTGCGCAGGCCGCCGCGCCCGACGTCACCTGGCGGCGCATCGACCATGCTGGCAAGCTGGTGCTGCCCGGCTTCATCGACACCCATGTGCACAGCCCGCAGCTCGATGTCATCGGCTCCTGGGGCGCGCAGCTGCTCGACTGGCTGCAGACCTACACCTTCCCGGCCGAGCGGCGCATGGCCGATCCGGCGCAGGCGCAAGCCGGTTCGCAGCTGTTCCTGGACGCCTTGCTGGCGCACGGCAGCACCAGCGCGGTGGTCTTCCCCACGGTGCACAAGGTGTCCGTCGACGCGCTGTTCGACGCGGCCTCGCAGCGCGGCATGCGGCTGATCGCCGGCAAGGTGCTGATGGACCGCCATGCGCCACCGGAACTGTGCGACGACGTCGACGGTGCCGAGGCTGACTGCCGCGAACTGATCGAGCGCTGGCACGGGCGCGGCCGGCTGGCCTATGCGGTGACGCCGCGTTTTGCGCCGACCAGCAGCGAGGCGCAATTGGCCATGGCCGGGCGGTTGCTGGCCGAGCACGACGGCCTGTACATGCAGACGCACGTGGCCGAGAACCCGGCCGAGGTGCGCTGGGTGGCGGAGCTTTTCCCGCAAGCGCGCAGCTATCTCGACGTGTACGAACGGCATGGCCTGCTGAACGAGCGCGCGGTGCTGGCCCACGGCATCTGGCTCGATGATGCCGACCGTCGCCTGCTGCACGAGCGCGGCGCGCAGATCGCCCACAGCCCCAGCTCGAACCTGTTCCTGGGCAGCGGCCTGTTCGGCTGGGCCGCGGCCGAGGAGGCCGGCGTGGCCATCAGCCTGGCCAGCGACGTCGGCGGCGGCACAGGTCTGTCGATGCAGCGCACCATGGCCGACGGCTACAAGGTGCAGGCGATGGCCGGCACCAAGCTCAGCGCCTGGGCGCTGCTGCATGCAGCCACGCGCGGCGCCGCGATGGCCTTGTCGCTGGGCCACGAGATCGGCTCGCTCGAGGGCGGCGCTTCAGCCGACCTGTGCGTGTGGGACTGGGCCAGCAGCCCGGTCGCACGGCGTCGCCAGCAGGTGGCGCGCGATTTGCATGAGAAGGTTTTTGCCTGGATCACGCTCGGCGACGAGCGCGATCTGCTGGAAAGTTGGGTGGCCGGCGTGCGCCGCTACCGCCGCGCCGATGAACGCTGAACCCCTCGCCAGGAGACACCCCATGCTGCGACTCGAACTGACAGGCATCAGCAAGCAGTACCCGTCGGTGCGCGCCAACGACAACGTCAACCTGCAGGTGCAGCCCGGCGAGATCCACGCCGTGCTCGGCGAGAACGGTGCCGGCAAGAGCACGATGATGAAGATGATCTACGGCGCGGTGCGGCCGGACGAGGGCGAGATCCGCTGGAACGGCGAGAAGGTCGAGATCAAGAACCCGCAGCAGGCGCGCGCGCTGGGCATCAGCATGGTGTTCCAGCACTTCAGCCTGTTCGACACGCTGACCGCGGCCGAGAACGTCTGGCTCGGCCTGGACAAGTCGATGAATCTGGCCGAAGTGACCGAGCGCATCACGCAGGTGAGCAAGGACTATGGGCTGGAAGTGGAGCCGCTGCGGCCGGTGCATTCGCTGTCGGTGGGCGAGCGCCAGCGCGTCGAGATCGTGCGTTCGCTGCTCACCGCGCCCAAGCTGTTGATCCTGGACGAGCCCACCTCGGTGCTGACGCCGCAGGCGGTGCAGAAACTCTTCGTCACGCTGCGCAAGCTGGCGGCCGACGGCTGTTCCATCCTCTACATCAGCCACAAGCTCGACGAGATCCGCGCGCTGTGCCACAACTGCACCGTGCTGCGCGGCGGCAAGGTCACCGGCATGGTCGACCCGCGCACCGAAACCAATGCGGGCCTGTCGCGGCTGATGATCGGCGCCGAGCCGCCGCAGCTGCAGCACAAG
>CAYUPF010000159.1:0-9327 GCA_964446545.1 uncultured Rubrivivax sp. | reverse complement strand
GGCGGGCGCCGCGCCGTCATCGGCGTGCCCTACCTGTGGCTGCTGGTGTTCTTCCTGCTGCCCTTCGTCATCGTGCTGCGCATCAGCGTGTCCGAAATGGAGGGCGTGCAGTTCAAGGACCTGCTCACGCTGCAGGACGGCGCGCTGCAGCTGACGCTGAAGCTGTCGAACTACGCCTTCCTCACCGAAGACGCGCTGTACCTGAGCACCTACCTGGCGAGCCTGAAGTACGCGGCGGCGACCACTGTGTTGTGCCTGGCCATCGGCTACCCCTTCGCCTACTTCATGGCGCGTGCGCGCTCGACGCTGCAGCCGGCACTGCTGATGGCGGTGATGCTGCCCTTCTGGACCTCGTTCCTGCTGCGCGTGTATGCCTGGAAGGGCCTGCTCAGCGACAACGGCTGGGTCTCCGACCTGCTCATCGCCACTGGCCTCGACCGGTTGCTGGCCGCGGCCGGGCTGATCCCCGCGCCGGGGCAGCTGATGCACACGCCCTTCTCGCTGGTGCTGGGCATGACCTACACCTACCTGCCCTTCATGATCCTGCCGCTGTACGGCAACCTGTCGAAGATGGACCTGCGCCTGCTCGAGGCCGCGGCCGACCTCGGCGCCACCGCGTGGACGGCGTTCTGGAAGATCACCGTGCCGCTGTCCAAGGCCGGCATCATCGCCGGCTCGATGCTGGTGTTCATCCCCTGCGTCGGCGAATTCGTCATTCCCGAGCTGCTGGGCGGGCCACAGACGCTGATGATCGGCCGCGTCATGTGGGACGAGTTCTTCTCCAACAACGACTGGCCGATGGCCTCGACCGTGGCGGTGGTGATGGTGCTGCTGATCATCGTGCCGCTGGCCATCTTCAACAAGTACCAGGCCGAGGCGCAGGAGAAGAGATGAGCCCGTCCCCGCAGCGGCTTCGCCGTTCCCCCTCGAGGGGGGCGAGTCGGACGTGGGACAGTCCTTGCGGACTGTTCTTCGCCTACGAGTGCCCACAACGTCCTCGCTGTCGGCGCCGCTGGCGGACCGGCAGGTGCGGCTGCACGGTGGCCGCTCGGTCGCGTGGCAAGTTTTCGGCCGGAGATCTTCGATGAGAGGCAGCTCCTCGGCTTTCAACCGCTGGTTCGCGCGCGCCTGGCTCGCGGCCGGCTTCATCTTCCTGTACCTGCCGATCGTCGCGCTGCTGCTGTTCTCGTTCAACGATTCGCCGATCCCCAACGTCTGGCGCGGCTTCACGCTCAAGTGGTATGCCGCACTCGCCGACGACCGCGAGATCCAGTCCGGCCTGTTCTTGAGCCTGCAGATCGCCTTCCTCACCGCCTGCGGCGCAGTGGTGCTGGGCACGCTGGCGGCCTTCGCGCTGGTCAAGTACAAGCGCTTCCGCGGTCGCACCTTGTTCAGCGGCATGGTCAACGCGCCGCTGGTCATGCCCGACGTGGTGGTGGGCCTGTCGTTGCTGCTGATGCTGGTGTCGCTGCAGCGCGCCATCGGCTTTCCCGAGCGCGGTCTGCTGACCATCTGGCTCGGCCACCTGCTCGTCGGCATGGCCTATGCCGCCGTCATCGTGCAGGCGCGGCTCCTCGACCTGAACCCCTCGCTGGAAGAAGCGGCCATGGACCTGGGCGCCAAGCCGCAGCAGGTGTTCTGGCTGGTCACGCTGCCGATGATCAAGCAGTCGCTGCTGTCGGCCTGGCTGCTGACCTTCACGATTTCGCTCGACGACGTGGTGCTGTCGGCCTTCCTGTCCGGGCCGGGCGCCACCACGCTGCCGCTGGTCATCTTCTCGCGCGCGCGGCTCGGGCTCAACCCGAGCGTCAATGCGGTGGCCACGCTGATCGTGCTGGTCGTGGCCATCGGCGTGCTCGTGGCCAGCTACTTGATCGCCCGCGCCGAACGCAAAAGACTGCTCGATCTGGCCGAAGCCTCGCGCGGCTGAGGCCGCCGTACCCAACACAATCGCCTGGCCAAGCCCTCGGAGACCGACGATGACGCTGACCCGCCCCCGGCTGACCCTGCTGGCCCTTGCAACGGCCGCCGCCGTCCCAGCGGGCGCGCAGAGCAATGCCGAGGTGCTGAACGAGCTCAGGGCACTGCGCGAGCGCGTCAACCAGCTGGAGCAGCAGCTCAAGGAAAGCCAGGCCAAGCCGGCCGCTGCCCCGGGCACGCCGCAATGGGGCATGACGCCCGAGCAGGCCGCCGAGCTGAACCGGCTGACGGTCAAGGTCGAGGCGATGGAAGATTCACGCGACGAAGGCGGCTTCGGCGGCCTGAAGATCAGCGGCCAGATGCAGGCCGCCTACATCTACAACCGTGCCCAGGACCTGGCGGGTTTCCAGTTCCTCGATTCGGTGGCGGAGTACGGCTACAACTACTGGAACTCCTACATCGGCATGGCCATCCTCGGCTTGCAGAAGGAGATGCAGGACGGCACCCGCTGGAAGCTGACGCTGGCGCCGCAGCGCGGCGTGGGCTCGGCGATCGACGGTTATTCCATCGTGCAGGAGGCCAGCGTGTCGGTGCCGCTGACCGACCTGCAGACGCGCTTCATCGCCGGGCAGATTCCCGACTGGTCGGGCTACGAATATCTGGAGCCGACGCTGAACAAGCTGATCACGCACAACCTGCTGTTCGACTTCACGCTGCCCACCGGCTACATCGGCGCGGGCCTGGACTACACCAGCGGCAAATGGGTCACCAAGACCATGCTCGCGCAGATGAACCAGAACGCCAACTACTCGGCCGCCAAGGGCTCGGTGCTCGCCTGGCGCGTCGACTATGCGCGCGGCGAGTACCAGGGCTTCGGCCTGGCCGGCGTGTACGGCCAGGCGCCGAACTTCGTCAACGACACCGGCAACACCAACCTCGGCCTGTTCCAGGTCGACGGCTACTTCATCCGCGGCGACTGGACGGTGCAGGGCCAGCTGAGCTACGGCTACCAGAAGGACGCTGCCATCACGCCCGATGCCAACGGCAACTTCCGCACCGCGTCGTGGTACGGCCTGTCCACGCTGGCCGCCTACAAGTTGACGCCGCGTCTCGAAGGCGTCGGCCGCTTCGACTACCTCGACAATGCGCGCAACGGCGGCGGCCTGCTCGGCTACGGCGCGGACTCCGGCAACGGCATCGGCCCCGACGGCAACCTGGGCTGCGAAGCGGGCGTGGTCTATGTCAGCGGCTGCGACGACGGCGCCAACCGCTATGCGCTGGCGGTGGGCTTCAACTACTTGTTCAACGAGTACACCATGTTCAAGGCCGAGTACCGCTACGACTGGGCCAACCAGCCGGTGTTCCTGTACGTCGACAACGGCAGCTTCCGCAAGAGCAACAGCGTGCTCGGCGCCTCGGTGGTGGTGTCGTTCTGAGCTGCGCCCTCGCGGCGTAGCATGCGGGGCATGGAAACGCCGCGCGGGGAGCGACGATGAAGGATCTGAGCGAACGCTTGCGCGCTGCCGGCGTGCACACGCTGCTGGCGCAGTTCACCGACATCCACGGCGTGGCCAAGGGCAAGCTGCTGCCGTTGACGCACCTCGACGAGCTGCTGACCCACGGCGCCGGCTTCGCCGGCCCGTCGATTGCCGGCACCGGGCTGCCGCGCACCGGCCCGCGCTCCGAATATCACGCACGCGGCAATGCCAGCACGGCCACCGCGCTGCCGTGGATGCCCGGCGTGGCGCGCATCGCCTGCGACGGCTTCGTCAACGGCCAGCCCTTCGACGCCTGCCCGCGACAGGTGCTCAAGCGCGCCGTCGCGCACCTGGCCGAACGCGGCTGGCATCTGCGCACCGGCATCGAGCCCGAGTTCTTCCTGCTCAAGCGCGACGGCGAGCGCTGGCTGCCGGCCGACCCGCTGGACCGGCTGGGCAAGCCGTCCTACGACCTGAAGTCGTTGTCGCGGCAGCAGGGCTTTCTGCACGAGCTGCAGTCGGCGCTGGCCAAGTGCGGGCTGGACGTGCTGCAGATCGACCACGAGGATGCGCACGGCCAGTACGAGCTGAACTTCGGCTTCGACGAGGCCGTCACCAGCGCCGACCACCTGATGCTGTTCAAGCTGGCCACGCAGTCCATGGCCGAGGCTCACGGCATGGTCTTCTCGATGATGCCCAAGCCCTTCGGCGACCAGCCGGGCAGCGGCATGCACTTCCATGTGTCGCTGTGGTCGGGCTGGAACGCCAAGCGCCCCGACAACGCGCACAACGTGTTCGTGCCGCACCGCAGCGACGGCAGCGCCGATCACGAGCGCAGCTTGTCGCCCACCGGCCGGCATTTCATCGCCGGCGTGCTGGCGCATGCCGGCGCGCTGACGGCGCTGTCGGCGCCCACCGTCAACTCCTACAAGCGGCTGCGCGTGTGCCCGTCGCTGTCGGGCAACAGTTGGGCACCGGCCTACGTGGCGCAGGGCCCGAACAACCGCACCGCCGCGCTGCGCACGCTGCACGGCCGCTTCGAATGGCGCGTGCCCGATGCCAGCGCCAATCCCTATCTGGCTACCGCCGCGCTCATCGCCGCCGGGCTGGACGGTGTGGACCGCAAGCTCGAGCCGCCGCCCGACTGCATCGAGGACCTGTTCGACCTGCCGCCAGCGCAGGTGCTGGAGCGCGGCATCGCACGGCTGCCGCAATCGCTGGGCGAGGCACTGGATGCGTTGGCGGCGGACGAGCTGATCTGCACCACGCTCGGCGAGACGCTGACGCACCAGTTCCTGAGCCTGAAGCGCGCCGAGATCGCCGAATACCGGCAGCACATCAGCGACTGGGAGCTGCGGCGCTACGTCGAAGCCTTCTGAGGCGCCCGCCGCCTTGACCCCGACCCGCGCGCAGGCCGTGCCGTGGCTGGCCTATGTCAGCCTGGCCAGCAGCATGGCCGTGGTCGGCTCCTATGTCGGCCTGTCCAAGCTGCTGGTGGCCGTGTTCCCGGTCTTCCTGCTCGCCTGGCTGCGCTTCGGCATCGCCGCGGCGACCATGCTGCACTGGGTGCGTCAGCGCGATGGCGAATCGCCGCTGTCCGCGCACGATCGCTGGCTGCTGTTCTGGGAGAGCTTTCTCGGCAACTTCCTGTTCTCGATCTGCATGCTCTATGGCGTGGCACTGACCTCGGCGGTGGCTGCCGGCGTGGTCATGGCGGCCATCCCCGCGGCGGTGGCGCTGCTGTCGCGCCTCTTTCTCGGCGAGCGCATCCGAGCGCGCGTGGCGATGGCCATCGTGCTGGCCGCAACCGGCATCGTGCTGCTGGCGCTGACCAGGCACGACGCTGGCACGGCCGCCGGTGCCGCCTCCGGCTGGGGCTACCTGCTGCTGCTGGGCGCGGTGCTGTGCGAGGCCAGCTACGTGGTCATCGGCAAGCGCCTGACCGGCCAGTTGACGCCGCGGCGCATCAGCGCGCTGATCAACCTGTGGGGCCTGGCGCTGGTCACGCCGCTGGGTCTGTGGCAGGCGCTGCGCTTCGATTTCGCTGCGGTGGGTGGCGCCACCTGGACACTGCTGGTCTTCTACGCCATCGCCGCCAGCATGGTGACGGTGTGGCTGTGGATGCAGGGGCTGCGCCACGTGCCGGCGCCGCAGGCGGGCGTGTTCACGGTGATGCTGCCGATCAGCGCCGCGCTGGTGGGCGTGCTCTTCCTCGGCGAGCCTTTCGGCGCCATGCATTGGGTGGCCTTCGCGCTGTCGCTGGCCGGGCTGCTGCTGGCCACCTGGCCGCAGCGGATCAGCGCCGGCGCGAACGCCCGTAGCGGCTGAACTTGTGCAGCACCTCGGCCATCTGCGCCGCGCTCAGGTGCGGCGGCTCGGCCACCGCCAGCGCCTTCAGGTAGACCTCGCACAGCGCTTCGATCTCGATGGCGATCTTCAGCGCCTGCGCCAGCGTGGCGCCGGCCGCCACCAGCCCGTGGTGCGCCAGCAGGCAGGCATTGCGGTCGCTCAGGCCCTGCGCCACGGCCATCGACAAGGCCTCGCTGCCGAAGGTGTGATAGGGCACGCAGGGCACGCGGTCGGCGCCGGCCACCGCCACCATGTAGTGGAAAGGCGGCAGCTCCCGTTGCAGGCAGGCCAGCGCGGTGGCGTGCACCGAATGTGTATGCACCAGCGCCATGACGTCGGCGCGGCGCGCCAGCACCGCCTGATGGAAGTGCCATTCGGATGAGGGCTGCCAGTCGCCCACCACGCTGCCGTCCTCGCCCACCCAGACCATGTGCTGCGGCCGCAGATCCTCGGCGCCCATGCCGGTGGGCGTGATCAGCATGCCGGGCCGGCCGTCGCGCGCGCAACGCAGGCTCAGGTTGCCGGTGCTGCCGCGGTTCAGCCCCAGCGCATCGAGCCGGCGCATGGCCTGCACCGCTGCATCGCGCAGCTGCGCCTCGGGGTTCATGGCGCGGTTGCGGCCAGCGCCGCGATGTCGTCCAGCCGCGCGGCGATCACGCCACGTTCGGTGATCAGCGCACTCACCAGCGCCGCCGGCGTGACGTCGAAGGCCGGGTTGGCCGCCGCACAGCCATCGGGCGCGAGCTGCACCTCGACCCAGTCGCCGTTGGCCGCACGTCCACCGATGTGTGTCAGCTCGCGCGCGCTGCGCTCTTCGATGGGGATGTCGCGCAGTCCGTCGTGCAGCCTCGGGTCCAGCGTGGACAGCGGCATCGCCACGTAGAAGGGCACGCCGTTGTCGCGCGCCGCCAGCGCCTTCAGGTAGGTACCGATCTTGTTGCACACGTCGCCATTGGCGCTGACGCGGTCGCAGCCGACGATGACGGCATCGACCTGGCCGCGCTGCATCAGGTGGCCGCCGGCGTTGTCGGCCACCAGCGTGTGTGCCACGCCCTGCTGCGCCAGCTCCCACGCGGTCAGGCTCGCGCCCTGGTTGCGTGGCCGGGTTTCGTCGACCCACACATGCAGTTTCATGCCCGCGGCCTGCGCCTGGTACACCGGTGCCAGCGCGGTGCCCCAGTCCACCGTGGCCAGCCAGCCGGCATTGCAGTGTGTGAGCACGTTGAGCACGTCGCCGCGGCGCGGCTGCAGCGCGGCCAGCAACCGCAGGCCATGGCGGCCGATGGCCTGGTTGGTGGCCACGTCCTCGTCGGCCAGCGCATCCGCCTCCTGCCACGCGGCGGCGGCGCGCGCGGACGGCGGCAGCGGCAGCAGCCGGCTCAGCATGCGCTGCAGCGCCCAGGCCAGGTTGACGGCGGTCGGCCGCGCCGAGCCCAGCCGCATCGCGGCGGCGTGCAGCGCGTCGTCGCCGGCATCGGCATGGGCCTGCAGCGCCAGGCCATAGGCGGCGGTGGCGCCGATCAGCGGCGCGCCGCGCACCCACATGTCGCGGATGGCGACGAACACCGCCTCGACACTGGCCAGGCTTTCGATCGCCAACCGGTGCGGCAGCTGCCGCTGGTCGATGACCCACAGCGCATCGCGCGTGACGGCCGGCCACAGCGTGCGTCGCGGCTGGCCATCGACCTGCACGGCTACAAGCCCAGCGCGCGCAGGTCGAGCCGGCCGTCGCGCATCGGCGGGCACCAGAAGTACGCGCCGGTGATCGGGCGGGTAAAGCCGAAGAGCGCATCGACGATGCCGTCCTCGGCGCCGACCATGCGCTGCAGCTGCACCTCGAAGGCATCGAAGGACTTGCCGAAGGCCACGAACACCAGGCCACAGCGCAAGCCCTCGGCCCAAGGCATCGAACGACGCCACATGAAAGCCTCCGGCTCGAAGCTCTCCTGCGCGGTGCGCTTGACATGCGCCGACGCCGGCGCCTCCTCGAGCTCGACGTTGTCGCGGCGGCGCCGGCCGATCGCATCGTCCTGCTGCTGCGGTCCCATGCGGTCGAAACACGCCAGGTCGTGCAGCCACTGCTGCACGGCCACGAAGCTTGCGCCATCCAGGCCCTCGCCCTGCCCGGCGACGAAAGCCGCCTCCACCGCGGCGTCGCCGGTCGGGTTCTCGGTGCCGTCCTCGTAGCCGCTCAAGTCCAGTCCGGTGCCGTGGCGGAAGCTGTCGATCAACTGGTCCAGCACCAGCGCGCCATCGACGGCGCCGAGCACGGCGCGCGTGCGGTGCACCAGCTCGCCGCGGTCGTCGCCGCGCAACCAGACCCACAGCGCTGCCGGCGTGGCCGGCACCTCCAGGCCCGGGCCCACGGTGCCGGCAAAGCCGTGCAGGCCGGCGATCTCGCGGCCGAGGGCGCGCACCAGAGATTCGCCCAGGCCGACCACCAAACGCTGCCCGTCGGCGAGTTCGCTCAGCGCGCGCAGCGCCGCACGATGGTCGCCCTGCGGCCGCGTGCCGAATGTCAAGTACCGGCCCAGCGCCGGCAAGGCGGCCAGGATGCCGCTCTGCACCTCAGTCATTCACGCTCCTCCGATTCCCGTGCCTCAGGCGTCGAGCAACCCGTCTTCGAGGACGTCGCGGCGTCGCGCCGCGTCGGCCAGCCGCGCCACCTGCGCCGGCGGCTCGTTCTTCAGCCGGTGATTCGACCATACCTGGCGCCACTTGCGCGCCCCGGGCGTGCCGTTCCACAGGCCCAGCATGTGGCGCGACGCATGCGTCCACGGCCGACCCTGCGCATGCAGGTTCTCCATGTAGCGCAGCATCGCTGCTTCGACCTGGGCCCGGTCGGCCGGCGCGCGCGCGTCATCGCCGAGGAAGGCCGCGTCCCACGAGGCCATCGACCAGGGGTGGTGATAGGCCTCGCGGCCGACCATCACGCCATCGACCTGCTGCAGCTGTTCGCGGATCGCGGCATCGCCGGCAATGCCGCCGTTGATGACGATGCTCAGCGACGGGAAGTCCTGCTTGAGCCGATGCACCATGGCATGGCGCAACGGCGGGATCTCACGGTTGTCCTTGGGGCTCAGGCCGTCGAGCCAGGCGTTGCGCGCATGCACGATGAAGACCTCGCAGCCGGCGGCGGCCACGCTGCCGACGAAGTCGCGCACGAAGTCGTAGCGTTCGATGCGGTCGATACCGATGCGGTGTTTCACCGTCACCGGCAGCGTGCAGGCATCGCGCATCGCCTTCACGCCCTCGGCCACGCGCTGCGGCTCGGCCATCAGGCAGGCGCCGAAGGCACCACGCTGCACACGATCGCTGGGGCAGCCGCAGTTGAGGTTGATCTCGTCGTAGCCCCAGGCCTGCGCCAGTCGCGCAGCCTGCGCCAGCTCGCGCGCGTCGTTGCCGCCCACCTGCAGCGCCAGCGGATGCTCGACCGCGCTGTAGTCCAGATGCCGGGCAACGTCGCCATGCACCAGCGCGCCGGTGCTCACCATCTCGGTGTACAGCCGCGCATGGCGCGTGATCAGGCGGTGGAAGTAGCGGCAATGCCTGTCAGTCCAGTCCATCATCGGCGCCACAC
>CAYUPF010000158.1:0-9419 GCA_964446545.1 uncultured Rubrivivax sp. | reverse complement strand
AGGAGCTGGTGCCGAAGTAGGGCCGGCTCAACTGGCGGAAGCGGTGGGATTCGAACCCACGGACCCTTGCGGGTCGCCGGTTTTCAAGACCGGTGCAATCGACCACTCTGCCACGCTTCCGGCGTGGGCCCGATTCTAGGCGTCGCCCCCTTGAGGCCTCAGCCCGGCCGCTGCGCCTGCGCGCAGTTCACCTGCACCCACTGCCGTCGCCCGCCGTCGATGCGCACCGCGCTGAGCTGGCCGCCCCAGACACAGCCGGTGTCCAGCGCCAGCAGGTCCGGGCGGTCGATGCGGCCCAGTGTCGACCAGTGGCCGAAGGCGATCGGCGTGCCTTCGCTGCGCCGGCCGGCGATCTCGAACCAGGGCTTGAAGCCCGGCGGTGCCGCGTCCGCGCCCTCCTTGATCTTCAGGTCCAGCCGGCCCTCGGGCGTGCAGAAGCGGATGCGCGTCAGCACGTTGATGACAAAGCGCCAGCGGTCCGCGCCTTGCAGCGCCTCGCTCCACTGCGCCGGCTCGTTGCCGTACATCTGTTGCAGCAGTTCGGGCAGCCCCGGGCCGCGCAGCAGCGCCTCGATCTCGGCGGCCAGCGCCAGCGTCTCGTCCGCGTCCCACTGCGGCACCACGCCGGCATGCACCAGCAGCCAGCCGTCGAGTCGGTGCGCCATGCGGCGCCGGCGCAGCCAGTCCAGCCATTCGTCGCGCTTCTTCGAGCCGAGGATGTCGTCCAGCGTGTCGTCCTTGCGCGGCTTGCGCACGCCGTGCGCCACGGCCAGCAGGTGCAGGTCGTGGTTGCCGAGCAGGCAGGTGGCGGCGTCACCCAGGCCGTGCAGCCGCTTCAGCGTGCCCAGCGAATCGGGGCCGCGGTTGACCAGGTCGCCGAGCACGACCAGGTGGTCGCGCGAGGGCGAAAAGCCGATCTCGGCGAGCAGCCGCTCCAGCGCGTCGCAGCAGCCCTGCACGTCGCCCACGAGGTAGTCCATGCATCGATTCTGCTACGCTGCGCCCCAATTCCCGGGTTGCCGCCGGCTGGCGGCCGTGCATGGACGTAGCGCTACTTGTTTTCCTGATCCTGCTGAACGGCGTGTTTGCCATGTCCGAGATGGCGCTCACCGCCAGTCGCAAGGCGCGGTTGCAGGTCATGGTGGAGGGCGAGGAACCCGGCGCCTCCGCGGCGATGGAACTGCACGAGAACCCGACGCGCTGGCTGTCCACGGTGCAGATCGGCATCACCTCGATCGGCGTGCTCAACGGCATCGTCGGCGAGGCCGCGTTCGCCGAGCCCTTCTCGCGCTGGCTGCAAAGCGTGCTGCCGGTCACACCCAAGATGGCGGCCTACAGCGCCACGGCACTGGTGGTGGCGACGATCACTTACCTGACGATCATCTTCGGCGAGCTGGTGCCCAAGCGGCTGGGCCAGATGTACCCGGAGACGGTGGCGCGGCTGGTGGCGCGGCCGATGAACCTGCTGTCGACCGCGACTAGACCCTTCGTCTGGCTACTCGGCGCCAGCACCGAGGCTGTGCTGCGCCTGCTGGGCATCCGCGGCGGGCCGTCGCGCAGCGTCACCGAAGAGGAGATCGCCGCCAGCCTGGAAGAAGGCGTGGACGCCGGCGTCATCGAGGCCCAGGAGCACCAGATGGTGCGCAACGTGTTCCGCCTCGACGACCGGCAGATCGGCTCGATGATGATCCCGCGCGCCGACATCGTCTGGCTCGACGCCGGCGCGCCGATCGAACAGATGCTCGAACGCATGATGCACAGCGGCCGTTCGCGCTACCCGGTGTGCCGCGCCGGCCTGGACGACGTCATCGGCGTGGTCGCCGCGCACACGCTGCTGCCGCCGCTGGCGCAGGGCCTGCGGCCCGATCTGAACGAGCATCTGAAGCCGCCGGTGTTCGTGCCCGAGACGCTGTCGGGCATGGAGTTGCTGGAGCACTTCCGCCAGACCAGCGCCGACATGGTGTTCGTGGTCGACGAATACGGCGCGGTGCAGGGCGTGATCACCGAGCGCGACCTGCTCGAGGCCATCACCGGCGAGTTCGTCGGCACCGATGCCGGCGAGGAGGCCTGGGCGACGCAGCGCGACGACGGCAGCTGGTTGATGGACGGGCTGATCCCGATCCCCGAGCTGAAGGACCGGGTCGGCTTGAAGGAGGTGCCCGAAGAGGACCGCGGCCGCTACAACACGCTGGCCGGCATGGTGATGCTGCTGCTGGGCCGCTTGCCCACCACCGGCGACAGCGTCGAATGGGAAGGCTGGCGCTTCGAGGTGGTGGACCTGGACGGCAAGCGCGTGGACAAGCTGCTGGTGCAGCGCATCGGCGAAGCCGGGGCCGAACACGCTTGATCGTCGGCCATCTGCACCAGCAGAGGGTGGCGCTGGACCGCCATCTGTACCGCAACCTGCTTGCTGCTGGCCAAGGAGCTGCTGCGTGAGGTGCGCTTCGATGCCGAGCTGCCCGACGGGCGGAAGCTCGAGGTCGACGGCTTCTTCGCGCAGGAGAACGTCAGTCGCTTTGCGCCGCGAGCCGCCGCCTGTCCGACCCTCGATGCTTGAACGCAAGTGCGTGTCAGTCGACGGCCGCGCCGAGCTGACGCGACAGCTCGGTCGCACTGTGGCGCAGCGCCTGCGCCAGCTCGCTGTTGGCGCGCGTGTCGAAGATGGCGCTCGGGCCGATGGCGGTCAGGCTCATGACGATGCCGTTGCCGACGTCGAACACCGGTGCGGCCATTGCGCTGATGCCGGGGACCGACGCATCCACCGCCTGCGCCAGGCCCTGCTTGCGCACCTGCGCCAGCCGTGCCCGCAGCGCGGCGTCGAAGCCGTCGCCTTCGGCCGTCAGCATCGGCAGCACCTGCTCGCGCGGCAGGTAGGCGCAGAACAGCAGGCCTGAAGCCGTGCCGCGCAGGCTCATTACCGTGCCGTGGCGCATGTTCACGTGCACGGCGGACGGCGCCTCCTCGATGCGCACCATCGTCGGCCCGCGGTTGCCCCACACCGCCACGCCGACGGTGTGGCCCAGCGTGCGCGCCAGCTCGCCGATCAGCGGCGTGGCCAGGCGCACCGGGTCGTACTGCTGCAGGCTGATCAGCCCCAGCTGCATGGCCAGCGGGCCCAGGCCGTAGCGCCCCGACAGCGCCTCCTGCTCGATCAGCCCGAGCTTGCCGAAGCTCACCAGATAGGGGTGGGCCTTGGCCGCGCTCATGCCGGCCTCGCGCGCCAGATCCTTCAGCGCCATCGGCCGGCCCTGGTGCGCCAGCGCGCGCAGCAACTGGCCGCCGACCTCCACGCTCTGGATGCCGCGTTGCAGCCGCGGCGGCGTGTCGGGTTCTGGGTCTTGGAGCACGGTGGACATGGTTTCGGGTTTCTACCTAATGGAATGAATTAGACATTAACGAATCATTTGACTAGAATCAACTCCGTAGTTACACTAACACAAATGAGTTCTACTAAAACGAACAGGAGCCAGCAATGAGCAAAGCCTTCGCCAGCCAGGCCGATCTGGAAGAAAAGACCGTCAGCTTCACCAAACTGTCCGAGCACGCCTATGCCTACACGGCCGAGGGTGACCCGAACACCGGCATCGTCATCGGCGACGACGCGGTCATGGTCGTCGACACCCAGGCCACGCCGGCGATGGCGCAGGACGTGATCCGCCGCATCCGCGAGGTGACCGACAAGCCCATCAAGTACGTGGTGCTGAGCCACTACCACGCGGTGCGCGTGCTCGGTGCGTCGGCCTACCAGCCCGAGCACATCATCGCCAGCCAGGACACGCGCGACCTGATCGTCGAGCGCGGCGAGCAGGACAAGGCCAGCGAAATCGGCCGCTTCCCGCGCTTGTTCCAGAACGTCGAGTCGGTACCGCCGGGCATGACCTGGCCGACGATCACCTTCACCGGCAAGATGACGCTGTGGCTGGGCAAGCTGGAGGTGCAACTGATCCAGTTGGGTCGCGGCCATACCAAGGGCGACACCGTCGTCTGGTTGCCGCAGGACAAGGTGCTGTTCAGCGGTGACCTGGTGGAGTTCGACGCCACGCCCTATGCCGGCGACGCCTACTTCCAGGACTGGCCGAAGACGCTGGACAACATCGCCGCACTGAAAGCCCAGGCGCTGGTGCCGGGCCGCGGCGCCGCGCTGCAGGGCGCGGCCGACGTGGCGCGGGGACTGGAAGGCACGCGTGCCTTCGTCAGCGAGCTGTATGCCAGCGTCAAGGCCGGCGCCGCCGCGGGCAAGGAGCTGCGCGCCGTCTACAAGGACACCTACGACACGCTCAAGCCCAAGTACGGCCAGTGGGTCATCTTCGACCACTGCATGCCCTTCGACGTGACCCGCGCCTACGACGAGGCCACGAAGTACCCGGACCCGCGCATCTGGACCGCCGAGCGCGACATCGAAATGTGGAAATCCCTGGAGGCCTGAACATGAAGATCGATCGCATCCATCACGTCGCCTACCGTTGCCGCGATGCCAAGGAAACGGTGGAGTGGTACCGCAAGCACCTGGGCATGGACTTCGTGCTCGCCATCGCCGAGGACAAGGTGCCGTCCACCCACGCGCCCGACCCGTACATGCACCTGTTCATGGACGCCGGCAACGGCAACGTGCTGGCCTTCTTCGAGATTCCGAACTCGCCGCCGATGGGCCGCGACCAGAACACGCCCGACTGGGTGCAGCACATCGCCTTCAAGGTGGGCAGCGTGCAGGAACTGGAAGAGACCCAGGCGCGGCTGCAGGCCGCCGGCATCGACGTGGTCGGCATCACCGACCACACCATCTTCAAGTCGATCTACTTCTTCGACCCCAACGGCCACCGCCTGGAGCTGGCTTGCGACACCGGCACGCCGGAGATGTACAAGAAGCTCGACGACGTGAAGTGGGCGATGCTGGAGGAATGGTCACGCACCAAGCGCGCGCCCAAGCACGCGCAGTGGATGCACGAGGCCGAGTTGGCCTGAGGCGCTCATGTCCAAGAGCTACACCTACCCCGAGTTCCCGTACCGGCAGAGCGCGGCGCAACGCGAGGGGCGGCTGCAGCGCCACCCGCTGGTGGTGATCGGCGCCGGCCCCATCGGCCTGACGATCGCGCTGGACTGCGCGCAGCGCGGCCTGACGGTGCTGCTGCTCGACGACAACAACACCGTCAGCGTCGGCTCGCGCGCGGTGTGCTACGCCAAGCGGCCGCTGGAGATCTGGGACCGCCTGGGTGTGGCCGCGCCGCTGGTGGACAAGGGCGTGCGCTGGCAGGTGGGCAAGGTGTTCCTCGAGGAGGCGCTGATCTACCGCTTCGACCTGCTGCCCGAATCGCGCCACAAGATGCCGGCGATGATCAACCTGCAGCAGTACTACGTCGAGCAGACGCTGGTCGACGCCTGCGAGGCGCATCCGAAGATCGAACTCGGCTGGAAGCACAAGCTGGTGGCGCTGCAGCAGCACGAAGACCACGCGCGGCTGACGCTGGAAACGCCCGACGGCCGCTTCGATCTGCTGGCCGACTGGGTGATCGCCTGCGACGGCGCCAACAGCGACACGCGCCAGATGGTGGGCGCGAGCTTCACCGGCCAGTTCTTCGAGGACCGCTTCCTCATCGCCGACGTGGTGCTGAAGCCGGGCGTGCTGGCGAAGGCGCAGAACGCGCAGGGCCTGGGCACCGTGCCCGAGCGCTGGTTCTGGTTCGACCCGCCTTTCCACCGTGGCCAGAGCGTGCTGCTGCACAAGCAGTGCGACGATGTCTGGCGCATCGACTTCCAGCTCGGCCGCGACGCCGACCCCGAAGCAGAGAAGCGCCCCGAGCGCGTGATCCCGCGCATCCAGCAGATGCTGGGGCCGCAGCTGCCCTTCGACCTGGAATGGGTGTCGGTGTACCAGTTTGCCTGCCGGCGCATCGACAACTTCCGCTACGGCCGCGTGATCTTCGCCGGCGATGCCGCGCACCAGGTCTCGCCCTTCGGCGCGCGCGGCGCCAACACCGGCGTGCAGGATGCCGACAACCTGGCCTGGAAGCTGAAGCTGGTGATCGACGGCACCGCGAGCGAGCTTCTGCTCGACAGCTACCACGAGGAGCGTGCCTTCGCCGCCGACGACAACTTGCTGAACTCGACACGCGCCACCGACTTCATTTCGCCGAAAAGCCGCGTCAGCCTGCGCTTTCGCAACGCGGTGCTGCAGCTGGCCTCGCAGGAGCCCTTCGCGCGCCCGCTGATCAACAGCGGCCGGCTGTCGACGCCGACGCCGTACCTGCCGTCGTCGCTGAACACGCCCGACGAGGACCGCTTCGACGGGCTGATGAAGCCGGGTACCAACTGCGTCGATGCGCCGCTGCGCCAGGGCGGCGCGGACACCTGGCTGCTGGACCTGCTGAACCGGCTGCACGGTCCGGCCGGCGGCTTCACGCTGCTGGCTTTCGGCCCGCGGCCGGCGCTGGAAAACGTGGCCGATGCCGGCGTCAGCGCGCGCGTGCTCAATGTCGGCGGCGATGTCGACGATGCCGAAGGCCTGCTCGCGCAGCGCTACGACGGCCAGCCCGGCACCGTCTATCTGATCCGCCCCGACCAGCACGTGGCCGCGCGCTGGCGCGGCTTCGATGTCGGCAAGATCCGCGCGGCGCTGCGGCGCTGCATCGCGGTCCACTGAAGGAGGCAGGCCCATGCCGCTGAACCGCCAACCGAACATCGCCGATGCCGACGGCTTCTACCAGGAGCTGATCGAAAGCCAGCGCGAGCTGAGCGACGAGCAGGCCGAGATGCTGACCACCAAGCTGGTGCTGATCCTGGCCAACCATGTGGGCGACCGCGAGGTATTGCGCGAGGCCATCGCGCTGGCCCGAGACAACACGCTGGCGCACGCGGCGCCATGAGCGAGTTGCAGCACCAGGGCGGCTTCGGCAACGTCTACGCCAGCGAAGCCGTGCCCGGCGCGCTGCCGGTCGGCCGCAACAGCCCGCAGCGCGTGGCGCACGGCCTGTATGCCGAGCTGCTGTCGGGCAGCGCCTTCACCGCACCGCGCGCCGAGAACCGGCGCAGCTGGCTGTACCGGCGCCAGCCTTCGGTGGTGGCCGGCGGCTACGAGGCGCTGGCGCATGCCGGCTGGAAGACCGGCGCGAAGGACGGCGTGGCCGCGCCGCCCGACCCGATGCGCTGGCATCCGCCGCGGGTGCCGGACGAGCCGCAGGACTTCGTCGACGGCCTGCGCACGATGGTCGTCAACGGCGACGCCGACGCACACACCGGCATGGCCGCGCACCTGGTGCTGATGAACAAGCCGATGGGCCGGCGTGCGCTGGTCAATGCCGACGGCGAGATGCTGATCGTGCCGCAGCAGGGCGCGCTGCGCGTGACCACGGAACTGGGCCTGCTCGAAGCCGGGCCGGGCCAGGTGCTGCTGCTGCCGCGCGGCCTGGCCTTCAAGGTGGACGTGTCCGGGCCCGCGATCGCCTACGTCTGCGAGAACTACGGTGCGCCCTTCCGCCTGCCGGAGCTGGGGCCGATCGGCTCCAACGGGCTGGCGAACGCGCGCGACTTCCAGGCGCCGGTCGCGGCCTTCGAAAGCGGCGACGGCCCGTACCGCATGGTCAAGCGCTACGGCGGCGCGCTGTGGACCGCGATGCAATCGCACACGCCCTTCAACGTCGTCGCCTGGCACGGCACCTTGGCGCCGCTGCGCTACGACACCAGGCACTTCAACACGATCGGGTCGATCAGCTTCGACCACCCCGACCCGAGCATCTTCACCGTGCTGACTTCGCCCAGCGACACGCCGGGCACGGCCAACTGCGATTTCGTCATCTTCCCGCCGCGCTGGCTGGTGGCCGAGGACAGCTTCCGCCCGCCCTGGTTCCACCGCAACCTGATGAGCGAATTCATGGGCCTGGTCTACGGCCAGTACGATGCCAAGCCCGAGGGCTTCAAGCCCGGCGGCGCCTCGCTGCACAACTGCATGGTGCCGCACGGGCCGGATGCCGAGGCCTTCGAGCGCGCATCGTCGGCGACACTGGCGCCGCACAAGCTGGATCACACGCTGGCCTTCATGTTCGAAAGCCGCTGGCGCTTCCACCTCACCGAATGGGCGCAGCGCGCCGGGGCTCGCGACGCGAACTACGCCGACTGCTGGGCCGGACTGCAGGACCACTTCAAGCCTTGAACATGCTCGATGCCACACACGACGCCGCGCTGCGCAGTTGGGTCGAATCGGCCAACGCCGCGGACAGCGACTTCCCGGTGCAGAACCTGCCTTACGGCGCCTTCCGCCGCTTGGGGCAAGACGAGCCGCTGCGCATCGGCGTGGCCATCGGCGACCAGATCCTCGATCTGAAACTGGCGCGCGAACAATGCCCGTGGGGACCGGGCATCGACGAACTGCTGGCGCCGCTGGCGGCCGGTGAGCTGAAGCCGCTGATGGCCGCACCCGCCGCGACGCGCCGGCTGCTGCGTGGCGCGCTGTCGATGGCGCTGGCCGAGGGCAGCGACCAGGCGCCGTTCCTGGAGCTGTGCCTGCTGCCGCAGACCCAGGCCGAGATGGCGCTGCCTTGCGCGATCGGCGACTACACCGATTTCTACACCGGCATCCACCATGCCACCGCGGTGGGCAAGCTGTTCCGCCCCGACAACCCGCTGCTGCCCAACTACAAGTGGGTGCCGATCGGCTACCACGGCCGTGCATCCAGCATCGCCGTGAGCCCGCAGAGCTTCGTGCGGCCCACCGGCCAGTCGCTGCCGGCCGACGCGGCCGAGCCGAAGTTCGGCCCCTGCCAGCGCCTGGACTACGAACTCGAGCTGGGTGTCTTCGTCGGTGCCGGCAACGGTCCGGGCCAGCCGATGGACATGGCGCAGGCCGAAGACGACTGGTTCGGCATCGTGCTGCTCAACGACTGGTCGGCGCGCGACTTCCAGGCCTGGGAATACCAGCCGCTGGGCCCGTTCCTGGCGAAGAACTTCGCCACCACGATCTCGCCGTGGATCGTCACGCGCGAGGCGCTGGAACCGTTCCGCGTGCCCTTCACACGGCCCGAAGGCGACCCGCAGCCGCTGCCGTACCTGGATTCGCCGGCCAACCGCGAGCGCGGCCAGATCGACATCGCGCTGCAGGTGCTGCTGCAGACCCAAGCGATGCAGGACAAGGGCCAGGCGCCGGCCGAGCTGAGCCGCTCGAACTTCCGCGATGCCTACTGGAGCGTGGCGCAGCTGCTGGCGCACCACAGCAGCGGCGGCTGCAACCTGCGCAGCGGCGACCTGCTGGGCACCGGCACGCAGTCGGGGCCGTTGCCGGGGCAGGGCGGTTCGCTGCTGGAGCTGTCCGTTGGCGGCAAACAGCCGGTGGCGCTGCCCAGTGGCGAGACGCGCACCTTCCTGCAGGACGGCGACTGCCTGGTCCTGCGCGCGCACTGCGAGCGCGCCGGCGCGCGGCGCATCGGCTTCGG
>CAYUPF010000157.1:0-9481 GCA_964446545.1 uncultured Rubrivivax sp. | reverse complement strand
ACTGCTGCATCATGGGCGTATGCAGCGAAAGGTCCGGACCGGAGGCAGTCATTCGTCAGGGGCACCGAGGGGCGGGCGCTAAACCCTGCATCGTATGGGATTCGACGCGCGTGGCGCCGCATGACCGCGCCTGTGCGCTGACGTAGGATGCGCCGTCGCTACAACGCTCGACGGCATTGCACGATGTCACGGCCGCTGCTGATCGGCGTATCCGCCCGCATCTACTCCCCTGAAGGTCCGGTGCTCGACCTCGGCGGCGTGTGGTCGCGCACGTTGCACTACCTGGAGCAGTCGGTGGTGCACTGGGTGATCTCGCGCGAGGTGTTGCCGGTGATGATTCCGGCCGTCGACCGCCAGAGCCTGGTGCGGCGCACCGACATCAGCCTGCACAGCTATGCCTGCGTGCTCGACGGCTTGCTGCTGCAGGGCGGCAACGACATCGCGCCCGAAACTTATGGCGAGTCGCCGCTGGCTCCGGAGTTCCGCGGCGACCGCATTCGCGACCGCTACGAGATCGAACTGCTCGACGCCTTCATCGAAGCCGGCAAGCCCGTGCTCGGCATCTGCCGCGGCTGCCAGCTCATCAACGTGGCCTTCGGCGGTACGCTCTACCAGGACATCCCGACGCAGCGCCCGGATGCGCTGCCGCACCTGGATGCTGCGCAGTACGACCACCAGTTCCACGACGTCGAACTGGTGCCGGGCTCGCGCCTGGCCAGCCTGTACCCTGGTGTCAGGCGGGCGTCGATCAACTCGATCCATCACCAGGCGATCAAGGATCTGGCGAAAGAGCTGGAGGTCGAGGCCGTGGCCGTGCCCGACGGCATCGTCGAGGCAGTGCGCTGGCGTGGCACGAGCTATGTGTTCGGCATGCAATGGCATCCGGAATTCCTGGCCCAGTACGACTGGCACGACACCCAGCTCGACGGCCATCACATCCTGAAAGACTTCCTGTCGGCCGCACGGCAGCGGCGCGACCAGCCGCCTCAGGCCGTCGTCACGTGATGGGCCGGCACGCGGCCGTCGTTCCAGCGGCCCTGCAGCGCACGCTCGATCTGCGCCGCCAGCTGCAGCAGCAGTCCGTCGTTGGCCTGCCCTGCCTGGGCGTGCAGGCCCAGCGGCAGCCCGGACTCCTGCGTGCCCAGCGGCAGCGAGATGCCGGGGATGCCGCACAGGTTGGTCAGCGGCGTGTAGGCGAAGTTGCGCCACAGCTTGTCGAACCAGTCCAGCACGGAAGGGTTGTCGCTGAGCGTCAGGTACTCGGTGGTGCCGATCCTGGGCGTGGGCAACGCCGTGATCGGCGTCAGGATGATGTCCCACGACCCGAAGAACTCGCCGAAGGCGCGCGAGGTGCTGTTGAACACCGCCTGCATCTGCGCCCGCTCGCTGTAGCTGGTGCGCAGGCCGGCTTCCCAGATGCGGATGTTGATCGGTTCGATCAGTTCGGCGGGCGGGCGCTGCAGGCCCCGGGGCGCCAGCAGGTTGGCGATGGTCTGCGCGAAGTTGCTGATGTAGCAGGTGGTCTGCGCCGTAAAGGCAGCGCGGTAGTCGATGGCCGGCAGCGCCCATTCGACATGGTGGCCCAGGTCTTCCAGCAAACGGCCGACGCGTTCCAGCTCGGCCACGAAATGCGGTGTGGCGTGGTAGTCGCCCCATTCGTGCGACAGCGCGATGCGCAGCCGCCCCGGGTCGCGGCGGATCAACTCGCTGTAGGGTTCCGGCGGCATCCAGTAGGGCATGAACTCGCCCGGCGCACCGCCGCGGCAGTGGTCGACGAAGGCCGCCGTGTCGCGCACCGTGCGGCTCTGGCAGCCCTGGGTGGAGACCAGGCCGCTCAGGTCCGACAGCTTGGGTGCGATGGAGAACACGCCACGCGAAGGCTTCAGGCCGATGTTGCCGTTGGCGCCCGCGGGGATGCGGATCGAGCCGCCGCCGTCGGTGGCATGCGACAGCGGCAGCACGCCGGCCGCCACCATCGCCGAGGTGCCGGCCGACGAGCCCAGCGTGGTGTAGGCCGTGTCCCAGGGGTTGCGCGTGACGTAGACCGCAGGGTTCTCCGCCGACGAGCACACGCCGAATTCCGGCGTCGTGGTCCGGCCCATCAGGTTCAGTCCCGCGCGGCGCATCTGGCCGGTGAGGAAGCTGTCCTCGGTGGCGCGGTTGCCGCGCATGAACAGCGAGCCCATCTCCTGCAGCCGCCCGCGCATCGTCGGGCCCAGGTCCTTCATCAGGAAGGGCATGCCGGCGAAGAAGCCATCCGCGTGGGCGCCGGCCTTGAAGGGGTCGGCCACCGCGTCGTCGAAGACCTCGACCACGGCGCTCAACTGCGGGTTGAGCTTGGCGATGCCGGCCGCGGCCTGGGTCGCCAGTTCGGCGGCCGTCAGCTCGGCCTTGCGCATGCGCCCGGCCAGGGCCACGGCATCGTGCTTCGCCCACTCGTCCCAACTCATCGCCAATGTCATCGCCGTGCTCCGTGTTTGCTGCAACAGTCTACGGCCCAGGACCTAGTAGGCCACCAAGCGGCGCGAGCTACTCACCGGTGCGGCGGCGTAGGCGCCACGCAGGACCGCGACCGCCCGCGCGCTCACCTGGCCGCATCGACGCCGTAGCGCGCCGCCAGCGCGGCTTCGCGCTCCACGAACAGGCGCTCCTCGTCGCGCACCGCCTGCATGAAGGCCTGCGCCGCCGGCGACAGCGAGCGGTGCCGCAGCCGGATGAAGCCGTATTCGCCGGTGATCGGCATCGTCATCGGCGGCACGATCGCCAGCTGACCCGCGGCCAGCGCCGCTTCGACCAGCGCCAGCGGGCCGAACAGCAGCACGTCGCTGGCACAGGCGAAGGCGGCCAGGTGGATCGGCACGTCCAGCTCCACCGCGGGAATCATGTCGCCGGTGGTCTTGTCCAGGCTGCCGGCGCGGCCCAGCTCGCTCGGAAACGAGCGTGTCACGCGCGGCGGGAAGCGCGTGGTCGCCCAGGGAAACTGCAGCAGGTCCGCCAGTGCGACGCGCCGCCGCTTCGTCAACGGGTGCCCCGGCCGGCAGAAGAAATGCGCGCGGTGCCGGCCCACCACCTCGGTCAGCAGCGCGGGGTTGTCCAGCGCTTCGCTCAGTTCGGCCACGCCCAGGTCCACCTGGCGCGAGACGACGGCATGCGTCACCTTGCGCCAGTCGCTCACCGACACCGCGATGTCCAGTTGCGGGTGTTCGCTCACCAGCCTGGCGGCGGCTGCGTAGCCCGAAACCACGCTGGGATAGGGCCCCAGCGCCACGTCCACCCGCCCCGTCGACAGCCCGGCGATCTGGTCCAGGTCGTGCCGCAGGTCCTGCTCCGCGGCCAGCAGCTGCCGGGCGTGGATCAGCACGCGCTGGCCAAACCCGGTCAGCGACACCTGGCGCGATCGGCGGTCGAACAGCGGTACGCCCAGCTCGGCTTCCAGCGCCTGCACCGACTTGGTCAGCGCCGGCTGCGAAATGCGCAGCGCCGCGGCGGCACGCCGAAAGTTGCCGTGCTCGGCGATGCTCAGCACATGGCGATAGCGCGTAGCCGTTGGCATGATAACCAAGAGGTTATCAAACTCAGGGTCCGATTCGGTAGGCTGGAATCATTCGGGACGACCCGAGCCACGGAGGAAACTGCATGAACTCACTGCCGACCGGCCGACAAGCCCTGGGCACCCGACTGCGATCGCTGCTGATGATGGGCTGCGCCGCGATCGGCCTGGGGCTCGGCTCGGCCCACGCCGCCGACAAGCCCAACATCGTGCTGATCGTCTCCGACGACTTCGGCTACGGCGATGCCGGCGCCTACGGTGGCGGCGCCAACCGTGGCATGCCGACGCCGGCGCTGGACCGCATGGCTTCCGAGGGCATGACGATGCTGAGCTTCTATGCGCAGCCGTCGTGCACGCCCGGCCGCGCGGCCATCCAGACCGGCCGCATCCCCAACCGCAGCGGCATGACCACCGTGGCCTTCCAGGGCCAGGGCGGCGGCCTGCCGGCCGCCGAGTGGACGCTGGCCTCGGTGCTGAAGCAGGGCGGCTACCAGACCTACTTCACCGGCAAGTGGCACCTCGGCGAATCGGACTACGCGCTGCCCAACGCGCAGGGCTACGACGAGATGCGCTACGTCGGCCTGTACCACCTGAATGCCTACACCTACGCCGACCCGACCTGGTTTCCGGACATGGAGCCGGAGCTGCGGGCGATGTTCCAGCAGGTGACGCGCGGCGCGCTGTCGGGCAAGGCCGGCAGCCCGCCGACCGAGGACTTCAAGGTCAACGGCCAGTACGTCAACACGCCGGACAAGGGCGTGGTCGGCATCCCCTTCTTCGACGAGTACGTCGAGAAGGCCGGGCTGGAGTATCTGGAGCGCGTGGCCAAGGATCCGAGCAAGCCCTTCTTCGTGAACATCAACTTCATGAAGGTGCACCAGCCGAACCTGCCGCACCCGGACTTCCAGCACAAGTCGATGTCCAAGAGCAAGTACGCCGACTCGCTGGTGGAGAACGACACGCGCATCGGCCGCATCATGGACAAGATCCGCCAGCTGGGGCTGGACAAGAACACGCTGGTGTTCTGGACCACCGACAACGGCGCTTGGCAGGACGTGTACCCCGACGCCGGCTACACGCCCTTCCGCGGCACCAAGGGCACGGTGCGCGAAGGCGGCAACCGCGTGCCGGCGATCGCCTGGTGGCCGGGCCGCATCGCGCCCAACAGCAAAAGTTCCGACATCATCGGCGGGCTGGACCTGATGGCCACCTTCGCCAAGCTGGGCGGCGTCGAGTTGCCGAAGAACGACCGCGAAGGCAAACCGATCATCTTCGACAGCTACGACATGGGCCCGGTGCTGTTCGGTGTCGGCAAGTCGGAGCGCAAGGCCTGGTTCTACTTCACCGAGAACGAGCTGTCGCCGGGCGCGGTGCGCGTCAACAACTACAAGGCGGTGTTCAACCTGCGCGGCGACAACGGCCAAGCCACCGGCGGCCTGGCGGTGGACACCAACCAGGGCTGGAAGGGGCCGGAGAAATACGTCGCCACCGTGCCGCAGGTCTTCGACCTGTGGCAGGACCCGCAGGAGCGCTACGACATCTTCATGACCAACTGGACCGAGCACACCTGGACGCTGGTGAGCATCAACGCCGAGGTGCAGAAGCTGGTGAAGACCTACGTGCAGTACCCGCCGCGCAAGCTGCAGAGCGAGGGCTACGCCGGGCCGATCACGCTGTCGCGCTACCAGAACCTGCAGTACGTGCGCGACCTGCTGCAGAAGGAAGGCGTCAACATCCCGATGCCGACGGGCAACTGAGGCATGCGCACGACGCCGACGGCAACCCGAATTTTCCGATCACCGGCCGCGGCTGCCCGCCGTCGCTGGCGGGACGCCGATCGACGTGAAGAACGACAGGAGATCTTCCCGCCCTCGACGTAGCGTCGCCGCGGACGGTGTGAAACCGGGGCGGCGCATGGCCGGCACAATGGCGTCGAAGATGCCTTCGAGGCGCTGCCTTCGGCTGCAGGCGTCATGAACCGAAGGGCCGGACCCATGTGGAAGCACAGCGCGCGGCGCTGGTGGACGATCAACCGCGATGCGGTCGCGCTCTGGCTCGACTGCAACGCCTTCGGCCATGCCGGCTCGCTGGCCTTCTACACGCTGTTCTCGCTGGCGCCGGTGGTCATCATCGCCGTGTCGGTGATCGGCGTGATCTTCGGCGAGGACGCGGCCCACGGGCAGATCGTCGCGCAACTGCAGGACCTGATGGGCCGCGACGCGGCGCAGGCGGTGGAGCGGGCGGTCGCGAGCTCACGCCCCCAGACATCGGGGCTGCTGCCCACGCTGCTGGGCGTGGCCGCGCTCATCGTCGGCGCGACCACGGTGTTTGCGCAGATGCAGTTCTCGCTCAACACCCTCTGGGGCGTGGCCGCGCGGCCCAGCCGCAACAGCCTGTTCGTGTTCGTGAAGAACCGCCTGCTGTCGCTGACCGTGGTGCTGGCCATCGGCTTCGTGCTGATGGTGTCGCTGCTGCTCGGCGTGGTGCTGCGCGCGTTGCTGCGTTTCACGCACCAGTTCGTGCCGGCGGTCGCCGCCCTGATGAGCGGGGCCGAACTGCTGCTGTCGTGGCTGGCGATGTCGCTGCTGTTCTGCGCCATCTTCAAGGTGCTGCCCGACGTGGTGCTGCGCTGGCGCGACGTGGTCGTCGGTGCACTGGTCACCGCCTTGCTGTTCTCGATCGGCCGCTACGGCATCGCCGCCTATCTGGCCTACACCGCCACCGCCTCCACCTACGGCGCGGCCGGCTCGGTGGTGCTGATCCTGCTGTGGGTCTACTACTCGTCGCTGATCCTGCTGTTCGGCGCGGCCTTCACCAAGACCCATCTGCTGGCGCGCGGCCACCCTGTCGTGCCGCGCAATTCGGCGGTGCGGGTGCGGCGCGAGCTGATCGTCGACGACGGCGGCGTGGATCAAGGCAGGTAGAACATGGCCTTGGCCAGCAGCACGATGGCCAGCACGTGGCCGAACACGCTCAGGTGCAGCCGGCGTGAACGTCGGCCATTCAGCAGGCCGCGCCGCCGCCAGAACATGGCGGTGGCGAAGTGCCCGGCCACGCTCAGCGCCAGCACGATCTTTGCCGCCAACAGCCCGCCGAAGCCGCTGGCCAGCGGCTGCGCCAGCACCGCGCGGTGCTGCCAGGCCAGGCCGATGCCGGCGGCATACAGCGTCAGCAGCACCCAGGGCATCACCCGCACGGCGCGGTTGCCGATGGCACGTTCGACGGCGTGCATGGTCTGGGACGGCAGATGGCGGCGCACGCCTTCGAGCATCACCACCTCGAAGAACACCGTGCCGGCGAAGGCGATGGCCGCCAGCAGATGCAGCGTCAGCAGCAGTCCATAGCTCATGGTGTCTGTCGTGCCGGCAGCAGGGCTACAGCGTCTGCGGCAGGGCCTCGGGATCGCGGCTGATCTGGTAGCCCATCCACAGGCTCTGGGCGATGCGCTCGGCCATCGTGCAGGCCTGTGCGGCCATCGCCTGGTTGGGCTGCTCGGCGGCGGTGGCGCGGAACAGGCTCAGCCAGTGGCGGAACAGCGCCGCATCCAGGCCCGGCAGCGCCGCATGCCTGGGCATCGGCGTGCCGCTGAAGCGGCCGGTACGGCGCAGGATCGAGGACCAGAAGTCCACCAGCTTGGCCAGGTGCTGGTCCCAGTCGTCGACGTGTGCATCGAAGATCGGGCCGAGCCGCGCGTCGCGCCGCACGCGGGCGTAGAAGGCGTGGACCAACTGCGTGATCTGATCTTCGCTGCACAGCTCGGGGGACATCGGCGAGGCTCCATGAAATTCACGCTCAATGTATCTTGGTTACTCCACGGCGCATGGGCGCAGCTTTGATGCAGCTCAAGGCGCGCGCTTCAAGCGCGCACGCGCTGCCACTGCATGTACAGCACGCCGGCCAGCACCACCGCGCCGCCGATCAACTGCTCGGCCAGCGGCTGCACGCCGAAGAACAGCATCGCGATCAGCACCGCGAACACCGGCACGGTGTTCTGCCACAGGCCGCCGCTCTGGATGCCCAGGCGGTTGACGCCGGTGTTCCAGGCCACGGTGGCCATGGCGGTGCAGAACACGGCGGCCACCAGCAGCTGCATCAGCGGCACCGGGCCCGGCGCCAGGTTGGGCGCGCCGGCCAGCCCGGTGGCGCGCGCCAGCGCCCAGAACAGCAGCAGCCAGGGCAGGGCGCCCACCGTGGTCAGGAAGGTGCGGCGCAGCTGCGGCGTGCCGGGCTCGAACCAGCGCTGCGCCAGGATCGAATAGGCCGTCCAGCTGCAGATGCCCAGCACCACCAGCACCTCGCCGCCCTGCAGGCTCAAGACGCTGCCGATGCCGGCGCGGGCCTGGCCCCAGATGGCGATGCCGGCGCCCACCAGCGTCAGCACGGTCGCGCCCCAGAAGCCGCGCTCCAGCCGCGCGCCGGTCATCAGCCGCGACACCACCGCCACGTACACCGGCGAGCCGGCCGAGATGGCGGCCACCGTCATCGCATGGGTGCGGTACAGCCCCAGGTTGTAGAGCACCAGGAAGCCGGCCACGCACAGGCTGAGAATGGCCACGCGCCACAGCGGGATCGGCGAGCGCAGCTGGCTCGGTCCCGCCGACAGCGCCACCATCGTGCCCAGCAGCAGTGCCGCCACCACGTAGCGCAGCGGCGAGACCCAGAAGGGGTCGAAGTGGCGCAGCAGCTCGGCCGACAGCGGCAGGTTCAAGCCGAACAGCAGGCAGGCCGTCAGGTAGCCCAGCGTGCCGATCAGCGCACTGCTCACGCGTCGGCCACGAAGCGCGGCCAGGTGCTGGCAACGTACTGCAGGAAGGCCGGGCCCAGGCCTTCGGCCTGCAGGTGCGCGCGGCTGACGGGCCGCTCGATGCTGCGGAACGCCGGGTCGGCCAACGCGCGGCGCGCGAAGTCGTGGTGCAGCATCGCGCCTCGGCCGATGAGCACGAAGTCGGCGCCGGCCTCCAGGCAGCGCTGGGCGGTGGCCGCGTCCATGATCTTGCCGGCCACGCCGAGCCGGGTGTTGCCGCGCGGCAGCGCCGCAAAGTGCGCGATCAGCGGCTGGCCGGCATAGGCCGGGTCCTGCGGCGGCTTGAAGCAGTCCCACAGCGACATGTCCAGGTAGTCGAGCTGGCCGCCTTCCATCACGCGCCGCGCCAGCGCCAGCGACTCGCCCATGCGGATGTCGAAGCGCTCGGGCGACAGCCGCAGCCCCAGCTGGAACTGCGGCCCGGTGGCGGCGCGGATGCCGGCGATCAGCTCGAAGACGATGCGGCAGCGGTTGTCGAAGCTGCCGCCGTAGCGGTCGTCGCGCCGGTTGTGTTCGGCATCGAGAAACTGCGCCAGCAGGTAGCCGTGTGCGCCGTGCAGCTCCACGCCCTGGAAGCCGGCCTGTTCGGCGCGTCGCGCGGCAGCGACGAAGTCCTGCACCAGCTGTTCGACCTCGGCGGTGGTCAGTGCACGCGCGCCCGTTTCGGCATCGTCCCAGGGCGCCACCCTGGGCTGTCCGCTCAGCGCCGGTTCGGCGCGCCGGCCCGAATGCTGCAGCTGCAGGCTGGACACGCTGCCGCCGGCGTGGATGCCGGCGGCCAGGCGGGTCAGCCCCGGCAGATGCGCATCGGACCACACGCCCAGCTGGCCGGGAAAGCCCTGGCCGTTGGCCTGCACATGGGCAGCGCAGGTCATGACCATGCCGAAGCCGCCGCGCGCACGCATCGTCAGCCAGCGGTATTCGTCCTCGCCCAGCGTGCCATCGGCATGGCTCTGCCAGTTGGTCAGCGGGGCGAGGGTGATGCGGTTGGCCCATATCGGGCCGCGGCTGAGCTTCAGGGGTGCGGGCAGGGCGTGCATGCCCGCCATTGTCGGTGCCGCCCCTGCAGGCAGCTACCGCCTCGGCGACACTACGCCGCCCGCACCAGCGCCAGCTGCCGCGACTGC
>CAYUPF010000156.1:0-9510 GCA_964446545.1 uncultured Rubrivivax sp. | reverse complement strand
CATCTAGGGTTTACCCTTATATTGTTGTCCTGTCCAAATCATCCCTGGTGGATTCCGATGTTTGCCGTGTTCAGCGCCCTGGCCCGTTTTTTCGTACCCACGTCTTCCGACGTGCCGACCACCGACGAGAGTTTTCTGGCCGAGGCGGTCGATCTGAATGATCTGGAGACCCGCATGCGCCAGCTCGACCGCGGGCGGCGCGAGCAGGCCGCGCTCGGCCCGTTCGGCATCGCGCTGAGATAAAGGCGCCTACATGCCGCGCCGCGCGACCGCGCCGCTCAGGCCGCGCAGCAGCCACTTGGGCGTGGCGCGCGCGGCCAGCGTGCCGGCCAGGTTCAGCACGCCGGGCACGCGGATCACCTCGCCGCGCAGGCAGGCTCGGTAGCCTTCGGCCGCCACCTCGGCGGCGTCGCCGATCATGAAGGCCGGCAGCTTGGCCAGCTTGTCGTTGGCCGCGGTCGCGCGGCTGACCATCTGCGTGGCAGTGATGCCCGGGCACAGCGCGGTGACCTGCACGCCGCTGCCCTTCAGCTCCTCGGACAGCGATTCGGTCAACGACAGCACGTAGGCCTTGGTGGCCGCATAGGTGGCCAGCGACGGCACCGGCTGGAAGGCGGCGATCGAGGCGACGTTGAGCACGCGGCCCCAGCCGCGCTCGCACATCGCGGGCAGAAACTGCGCCAGCATCGCCGTCAGCGCCGACACGTTCAGGTCGATCAGCGCCTGGTGCCGCGACGCGTCGATGTCGCGAAACGCGCCCTGCTCCAGCACGCCGGCGTTATTGACCAGCACGTCCACCGTCACGCTCTTGCGCCGAAGTGCGGCGGCCAGCGCCGCGGCGGCACCGGGCTGCGACAGGTCCGACGGCTGCACGCGCACGGCCACGCCATGGGCTTCCTGCAGCTCGCCGGCCAGCGCGCGCAGCTTGTCGACACTGCGTGCCGCCAGCACCAGGTCGAAGCCGCCCTTGGCGAAGCAGCGCGCCAGCTCGGCGCCAATGCCCGACGAGGCGCCGGTGATCAGTGCGGTGCGGCCGGAATGTTCGGATCTGCGGGCCATGGCGGGGCTCTCCTTCGAAGCCGGCGCGGTGTGCCGATGGCGGCGATTGTGCGGCGCCACCGATGCTGCCGCTATGCTTGCCGACCCACCCACTGCCTCACGAGGTGCCGCATGAGCAACCCTGTCGTCGCGCTGCAGCAACGACTGCAACCGCTGTTTCCCGGCCTGATGGGCCTGCAGCTCACCGAGGTGGGCGCCGACCGCATCGTTGCCACGATGCTGGTGCGGCCCGACCTGTGCACCAGCGGCGGCATCCTGCATGGCGGCGCGCACATGGCCTTTGCCGACACGCTGGGCGCGGTGGGCACCTTCGTCAATCTGCCCGAGGGCAAGGGCACGACGACGGTGGAATCGAGCACCAAGTTCATCGGCGCGGCCAAGGTCGGCAGCACCGTCACCGGCGAGAGCACGCCGCTGCACAAGGGCCGCACCACGATGGTCTGGCAGACCCACATCCGCAACGACGCCGGCAAGCTCTGCGCGGTGGTCACGCAGACCCAGCTGGTGCTGGGCTGATGCCGCGCACTGCGCCCTACGGCAGCTGGACCTCGCCGCTGAGCGCCGAGCGCGCGGTGGCTGCGGGCATCGGCCTGGGTGACGTGAGCTTCGACGGCGACAGCGTGCTGTGGCAGGAATCGCGCCCGGCCGAGAAGGGCCGCAACGTGGTGATGCGGCGCACCGCCGACGGCACGCTGCGGGAGCTGAGCCCAGCGCCGTGGAACGCGCGCACGCGCGTGCATGAATACGGCGGCCGCGCCTACCTGATGGAACGCGGCGTGCTGTTCTTCAGCCACTTCGCCGACCAGCGGCTGTACCGCGCGGACCCGGGCCAGCCGCCACGACCGATCACGCCCGATGCCACTGCGCTGCGCTATGCCGACCTGTGCGCCGACGCACATCACGGCCTGCTGTGGGCCGTGCGCGAGGACCATCGCGGCAGCGGCGAGCCGCGCAACTGCCTGGTCGCGCTGCAGGTCGATGGCGATGGCCAGGGCGGCCGCATCGTTGCCGAAGGCTGCGACTTCTATGGCGCACCGCGCCTCAGCCCCGACGGCGCGCAGCTCGCGTGGCTAAGCTGGAACCACCCCGACATGCCCTGGGACGGCTGCGAGCTGTGGCTGGCCGAGGTCGACGCCGCCGGCCATCTGCACGGCGCCCGCTGCCTGGCCGGCAGCCGCGACGAGGCGGTGCAACAGCCGCAGTGGTCGCCCGATGGACGGCTGCATTTCATCTCCGACCGCAGCGGCTGGTGGAACCTGTACCGCTGGAGCAACGGCGGCGCCGAGGCGCTGTGCCCGATGCAGGCCGAGTTCGGCCAGCCCTTCTGGAATTTCGGGCTTTGCACCTATGCCTTCGCCTCGGCCAGCCGGCTGGTGTGCTGCATCGTCCGCAACGCCATATCGAGGCTGGCGCTGCTCGACACCGCCAGTCTGCAGGTGCGCGAAATCGACACGCCTTTCAGCAGCTTCGGCAACATCGCCGCAGCCGATGGCCGGGTGCTGTTCACCGGCGCATCGCCGCTGCAGCCGGCGTCGGTGGTGCTGCTGCAGCTGGACAGCGGCCACCTCGAGCTGCTGCGCCGCGGCAGCACGCTGGACGTGGACCCCGCCACCACCTCGGTGGCGCGGGCCATCGAATTCCCCAGCGCCGGCGGCGCGACGGCGCATGCCTTCTACTACGCGCCGAAAAACCGCAACTTCGTCGCCCCGGCCGGCGAGAGGCCGCCGCTGCTGGTGATGGGCCACGGCGGGCCCACCAGCATGGCGGTGGACGCCTACCGCGCCGGCGTGCAGTACTGGACCAGCCGCGGCATCGCCGTGCTCGACCTCAACTACGGCGGCAGCTCCGGCTTCGGCCGCGCCTACCGCCAGCGCCTGGACGGGTTATGGGGCGTGGTCGACGTGCTGGACTGCATCCACGGCGCGCGCTTCCTGGTGCAGCGCGGCGAGGTCGACGGCCAGCGGCTCATCATCCGCGGCGGCAGCGCCGGCGGCTACACCGCGCTTTGCGCGCTGGCCTTCCACGACTGCTTCGCCTGCGGCGCCAGCCTCTACGGCATCGGCGATCTGCAGACGCTGGCCGAGGACACGCACAAGTTCGAGGCACGTTACCTCGATCGACTGGTCGGTCCCTGGCCTGAAGCGCGCGACACCTACATCGCGCGCTCGCCGATCCATCACCTGGACGGGCTGAAATGCCCGCTGATCCTGCTGCAGGGCGCAGAGGATCAAGTGGTGCCCCCAGAGCAGTCACGCCGCATGCATGCAGCGCTCAAGGCCAAGGGTGTGCCGGTGGCCTACCTGGAATTCGAAGGCGAGCAGCACGGCTTTCGCATTGCTGCGAACATCGTGTGCGCGCTGCAGGCCGAGGCGTATTTCTATGCGCGGATCTTCGGCTTCACGCTGGCCGATGCGGTAGAGCCGGTGCTCATCGACAACCTCTAGGCGCCCCCAGGGCCGGGCTGCGCCCAGCCCCCCCCCCGCGGGGGTTCAAGGTGCCCGGCAGAGCCGGCTCACCTTGAGAGCAGCGCCTCGCGCACCAACGGCAGCCGGTCGTTGCCGAAATACATGTCCTCGCCGTTGACGTAGATCGTCGGCGAGCCGAAGCCGCCGCGGCGCATCAGCTCTTCGGTGTTGGCCTTCAGCTGCGCCTTGATCGCATCCGTCGCGATGCCGGCGAAGAAGGCCTCGGCATCGATGCCGCACTGCGTGCAGATGGCGGCCAGCACCGCGTCCTGCGCGATGTCCTCGTCGCGGCCCCAGTAGGCCCCGAACACTGCCGTCGCAAAGGGCACCAGCTGGCCTTGCGGCTCCAGCCACAGGCAGCCGCGCATCGCCTTGACGCTGTTCACCGGGAAGACCTTCGGCGGCATGCGGATCTTCAGGCCGCTCAGCCGCGCCCAGTCCTGCAGGTCCTTGAGCATGTAGTCGTGTTTGGCCGGCACCGGGTTCTCGCGCGAGGCATAGACGCTGGGGTTGACGCTGTTGAACACGCCGCCCACCAGGATCGGCCGCCAGCGGATCGGAACCTTCAGTTCGGCCGCCAGCGGCTGGATGTTGTGGAAGCCCAGGTAGGTCCAGGGGCTGCTGCAGTCGAAGAAGAACTCGATCATCGTCGGGCCTCGTTCACAGGGTCTTCTGGGTGGCATCGCGCAGCGTCTGCGCGGTCTGGCCGAACAGCGCCTTGCGTGCCTCGTCGTCCAGGCCGTTGGCGCGCAGTTCCTTGCCGGCGTCGATGCCGCGGCGCACCGCGGGGCGTTGCCGCAGGCCCTCGTACCAGGCCTTGACGTGGGCGAAGTCGTCCAGCGGCACCTGTTGCGCTTTCCAGATGCGCACCCAGGGGAAGATCGCCATATCCGCGATGGAATAGTCATCGCCGGCCACGAAGGCACCCGTGCGCTCGAGCTGCAGATCGAGCACGCCATACAGGCGGTTCACCTCGCTGGCGTAACGCTCCAGCGCGTAGCGGATCTTCTGCGGCGCATAGAGCAGGAAGTGGCCGTTCTGCCCGGCCATCGGGCCCAGGCCGCCCATCTGCCACATCAGCCATTCGAGCGTGGCCTTGCGCCGGCGCAGCTCGGTGGGCAGGAAGCGGCCGGTCTTTTCGGCGAGGTAGATCAGACAAGCGCCGCTTTCGAACACCGATACCGGCGCGCCGCCGCCCGGCGGGTCATGGTCGACGATGGCCGGCATGCGGTTGTTCGGGCTGATGGCCAGGAACCCGGGTTCGAACTGCGCACCGCGGCCGATGTTCACCGGCTCGAGCACGTAGGGCAGCCCACATTCCTCGAGCATGATGGAGATCTTCCAGCCATTGGGCGTGGGCCAGAAATGCAGGTCGATCATCGGCGTCTCGTCTGGCAGTGTTGAGCCGCAAGGTCCGTAGTGTCAGGCAAATGCGAAGGTGCGGCGAGACTGCCGCGGGCCCGGCACGTGCTGCTCCAGCGATTGGCTGCGGGCCAGCGGGCCAGCGAGCCGCAGCACCGCTTCGGCAAGGACCTGGTCGGCGAGACCTGGGAGCTCGGCCTGGATCGAACCGCGCGCGACGTGCGGCTCAGGCGAATTCCTGGCGCACCGCAGGCGACATCAGCCGGCGGATGATCCACACCAGCAGCAGGCAGGCGCCGATCGTGACCAGCACCGCCATGACGCGCGCGGCGGTGACGAAACCACCGAACACGCCGGCCGCCAGCGGCGGCAGCGGCGAGCTGGCCAGCGTACTGCTGACCAGCGACTGCAGCATCTCGTGCTGCAGCCACAGCCCGGCGACGTTGGCCACGATCGCCAGCACCAGCAGCACGATGAAGAAGCGCCGCGCCCACTCCAGGCGCAACAGCAATCCGATGGCGCAGGCCAGCGTGGCCAGCGACACCGCCAGGCCGGCGCCCACCACCCAGGGCAGGTAGCCCATCAGCAGCCCGGTCAGCAGCGGCAGCGGCTGCACGTTGCCGACCACCGTCAGCCCGGGCAGGAAGGAGGCGACCTCGGCGTTCTGCAGCAGCGCGGACACGCTGGCCATGGCCGCCAGCACGATGAAGACCCAGGCGGTCACCGTGACGAACAGTGATCTGGAACCGACGTTGAAGGTCTGCGGCATGGTCCTGTCTCCCTGCGGTAGCGCCTGCGGCATGTGCCATGGTCCGAAGACATGATGGCCGCAGCGCGTGACACCAATTTTTCAACTTGTGCAAGCCTGAGTCATCCCCCGATTGGGTGCCCTGCGCAAGAACGCAGGCCCTGCTGTGAGTTCCGCACGACAACGTTGTCACACCCTGTTGCAGCTGCGCCAAGACTTCAGTCGAGGTGCACGGCGGTGAAGTGCTGCAGCTACGGCGTGAAGGCGACGCCCCCCCGCGCGGCCGTCAGCCGGCGAGCAGGTCGCCGGCCAGGCTGGCCAGCGTCTCGGGCGCGATGTTCACGTGCGCCGGATAGTTGCGGTGGTCGCAGCCCAGGCGCACCGCGGCGCCGGCGCGCACCGCCTCGCGCGCCGCGGGCGTGAACTCGAAGCGCGCGAAGTGCACGGCCGAGGTTTTTTCGGCGTTCTCGCGGTCCAGGTCCTCGTCGGCAATGGCATATACGCGCGCGTGGCCTTCGACCTCGACGAACAGGCGGTCTTCGACACCGATCAACCGTGCCAGCTCGCGCTTGCGCTCGTTGGGGTCGGGAAACTCGATCAGCACCGTGGCCTTCCAGTTGCTGCCGTCCGGCACCAGCGGCGCGTAGGCGTCGATTTCGCTCTGGATGCCCTCTTCCTCGAAGATCTTCTCGATACGCAGCATCTCCTGGATCTGGTAGCGCACCGTCTGCTCGTCCTCGAACTGCAGGTTGATGTGCTCGCCCAGGCGCACGCTGCGCAAGCGCCGATGGGCAATGATTTGCTGCTTGTGGACCTTGCGGACCTTGGAGTACGCCTCCAGCGTCATCAGGCTGTCGCGGGTGATCGCCATCGTCTTCACTCCAGTCCATAGGCCAGCCGCACCAGGCTCAACGGGTGCGACACCGCCTTGGCCGGCGTGCCGGCCTGTTGCAGGCCCTGCGCGATGTGGTGTCCGGCCATCGGGCAATCGCTGCCGATGTGGTCGGGATCGTCCTTGGCCATGGCCTTGAACACCGGCCGGCCGATCTTCATCGCCACCGGGTGCGTGGGTGTCTTCACGCCATAGGTGCCGGCATGGCCCGAGCAGCGCTCCACCGTGTTGAGCTTCACCTCGACCTTGGTGCCGATGAGCTTGAACATCTCCTCGGTCTTCTTGCCGATGTTCTGCACGCGGCCATGGCAGGGCACGTGGTAGCTGACCTTGCCCAGCGCGGCCTTGAAATCCAGCTTCAGCAGCCCGTCCTTGTGGCGCGCAACCAGGTATTCGAAGGGGTCGAACATCGCCTCCTGCACCGCCGCCGTGTCGGCGCAGTCGGGGAACATCAGCGGCAGCTCCTGCTTGAACATCAGCGTGCAACTGGGCACGGCGGACAGGATCGCATACCCCTCCTTCGCGTAGCGCGCCAGCACCGGCATGTTGGCTGACCAGTGCGCGGCCACTGCGTCCAGGTCGCCCAGCTCCAGCTTGGGCATGCCGCAGCACTTTTCCTTGTCGACGACGACATAGGGGATGTCGTTGTGCGCCAGCAGCTTGAGCAGGTCGTGGCCGATGCCGGGCTCGTTGTAGTTGACGTAGCAAGTGGCGAATATCGCCACCTTGCCGGGTGTGCGTTGGCCGTTCGTCACCACCGTGGACGATGACTTCGTCGCGCCCCAGCGGAAGCGCTGCGTCGCCAGCTGCGGCATCCACGCGTCCGGATGGACCCCAAGCATCGAGTCCATCTGCTTGCGCGCGAACTTCGTGCGGTTCACGGCATTCACCGTCTGCACGACGATCGGGATGCCGGCGAACTGGCCATGCACATCGGTGCTGGCCAGGAATTTCTCGCCGCCCTTGACCCCGCCTTTCCTGAACTTGATGGCCTTGGCGCGCAGCATCAGGTGCGGGAAGTCCAGATTCCACGCATGCGGCGGCGTGTACGGGCACTTGGTCATGTAGCACAGGTCGCACAAGTAGCATTGGTCGACCACCTTCCAGTAGTCGTCCTTCTTGACGCCGTGCACCTCACCATCGTCGGTGGCGTCGACCAGGTCGAACAGGTTCGGGAAGCTCTGGCACAGGCTGACGCAGCGGCGGCAGCCGTGGCAGATGTCGAACACGCGCTCCATCTCCTTGAAGGCCGAAGCTTCGTCGTAGAAGTCGGCGCCTTTCCAGTCGATGGGGTGGCGGGTCGGGGCCTCGAGATTGCCTTCGCGCATGCTGGGTGCCTTTAGGGTGCCTGAAACGAACAAGGGGCACGAAGCCCCTTGTCAGCGCACTGACCGGGACCGCCCTCAGTCCACCAGCGCGTCCAGCGCCTTCTGATAGCGATTGGCATGCGAGCGCTCGGCCTTGGCCAGCGTCTCGAACCAGTCGGCGATCTCGTCGAAACCTTCGTCGCGCGCGCTCTTGGCCATGCCCGGGTACATGTCGGTGTACTCGTGCGTCTCGCCGGCCACGGCGGCGGCCAGGTTCTGGCGGCTGTTGCCGATGGGCAGCCCAGTAGCCGGGTCGCCGACGGCTTCGAGGAACTCCAGATGGCCGTGTGCGTGGCCGGTCTCGCCCTCGGCGGTGGAGCGGAACAGCGCGGCCACGTCGTTCTGGCCTTCCACGTCGGCCTTGGTCGCGAAATACAGATAACGGCGGTTGGCCTGCGATTCGCCGGCAAAGGCGTCCTTCAGGTTCTGTTCGGTCTTCGATCCTTTCAAGCCCATGACACTCTCCTGGTGGGTGAACGAACAATCCATCGCCGCGCGATGGAGCAACGAAACCCTAGCAAATCGAAGCGGTGCGGGCCAATACTAAGCTTCTATGTGGCCCATAGCATCGGGCGAACCCTGCGTTCAGCGCAGGCCCAGCAGACGCA
Source organism: uncultured Rubrivivax sp. (assembly GCA_964446545.1). Classification (GTDB taxonomy): domain Bacteria; phylum Pseudomonadota; class Gammaproteobacteria; order Burkholderiales; family Burkholderiaceae_C; genus Rubrivivax. Next base: position 1,009 of record CAYUPF010000156.1, on the reverse strand, counting down.
GGCCCAGGTGATGCAGCCGGCCGGCCGGGTCGACCAAGCTCTGCAGCACGCTGAAGTGGTTTGCACCGGGCAGCGTCTCGCACACCGGCACCGCGGTCGGGCCCCAGACATCGCGGATCAGCTGGTTCTGGCGCAGGAACTCGTTGCTCTCCCCCCCGCCCACCGTGGCGTAGAGCTTGCCCTTGGGCCGCGGAAAAAAGGCCGGACTCAGGCGCCGCACCGACGCCGGCGTCAGCTGCAGATCGGTCTGCAGGAAGGGCGTGTGGCGCAGCGGCTCCATGTCGAACAGGCCCGAGATCGACAACGCGCCGCCCACCAGTTGCGCGGGCAGATCTTCGGCCACCTGCTTCCAGCGGCAGCTAAGCAGCATCGCCGCCAGGTGCCCGCCGGCCGAGTGGCCGGCCACGACGATGCGCTGCGGGTCGCCACCATACTGCGCGGCGTTGTGCCACACCCACTGCAGCGCCCGCACCAGTTGCAAGGTGATGTATTCGACGCTCACTGCCGGACACAGCGCGTAATTCGGCACCACCACCATCGCGCCGGCCTGGGTGAAGGCCGGGGCGACGAAGGAGAAGTCGCACTTGTCCAGGGCGCGCCAGTAGCCGCCGTGCACGAACACCAGCACCGGCGCGCCGGGACGCGGCGCCATGAACAGGTCGAGCCTGTCCGCCGCGCCGCCGCCATAGGGCAGATTGAGCTGGCAGTCGCTTTGCGCGCGGCTCAGCGTCGAGGCTTCGGTCCAATGGGCCAGATGCCTGGCGTAGTCCGGCACCAGCGCGCGATTGTTGTATTGCGCATTCAGCCATTCGGAGTCGAAACGGGACATGGGAGCACTTTCCTCGGTAGACACCGCGCCGCCCCACCCGCGGCGCAAGTGGCTGTAGACGACTGAGTCGGCGGCGGGCCCGATGATAGAATCATGGCCGGTTTGGGGGCGTAGCTCAGCTGGGAGAGCGTCGCGTTCGCAATGCGAAGGTCAGGAGTTCGATCCTCCTCGTCTCCACCA
>CAYUPF010000155.1:2359-9563 GCA_964446545.1 uncultured Rubrivivax sp. | reverse complement strand
GATGCCGATGCCGATGCCGATGCATCGAGTGGGCGTCGGTAGTTGCTTTGTCATCGATGTATATAGCAGAATACATCAAAACTCAGGAGAATCTCGATGCACAAACCCGCAAACTCTTTGGCTGCACGCCTGGCTCTGATCGCTGCGGCAATGTTCGCGGCGGGCATCGCATGGGCCGGTCCGGCGACGCCGTTGACATTGACAGGCAGCCTGACGAACGCCGGCACGAGCTACCAGATCGCCGACCTGCAGACCGGGTTCACTGCCCAGAGCCTGACCGTCGGCGGCAATAGCTACGTCGGCGTCCCGCTGTGGACGCTGCTGGGCGGCACGCTCGGCACCGACAGCAGCACCGACGGCAACATCATTCCCAACGGCGGCGGCAACAATGCCATCCTGCGCAGCTACATCACGGCCACGGGCAGCGACGGCTCGAAGTCCCTGCTGTCCGTCGGCGAGGTCAATCGCTGGTTCGGCGGCAACGGGCCCATATTGGCCGACGACGTCAATGCCACACCGATCCTCGTCGCCTACGAGGTCAACGGCGCGACGTTAACGACGCCGCAACTGATCCTGCCGACTGATGCAACCGGCTCGCGCAACATCCTGGATCTCGTGTCGCTGGACGTCGGCGGCCTGCCGCCGCAAACAGGCCCGGGCGGCCCGACCAGGTCGTTCACGGTGAGCGGTGGCCTGAATGCACCGGTCACCTATGACGAAGCCGCATTGGAAAAACTTCCGACGACCATCGCCGAGGACGTGGTCGCCCGCCAGGGCGGCAGCCTGCTGACGCCCAACGATTTCACCGGCGTGGAGTTGTGGCAACTGCTGCTGTTGGCCGGCATCGCGCACTTCGACGCGTTGACCAGCTACGTGGTCGCGATGGGCAGCGACGGATACCAGACGCTGTTCTCCTTCGGCGAGCTGAATCCGGCGACCAGCCAGCGGCTCGCGCTGCTCGCCTACGACGATGCCAATGGTACGCTGAACAACGGCTCCGGCTTTGCGCGCATGGTGCTGGACGGCGACTGGCGCGGCGGCCGTTACGTCTCCAACCTCTTGTCGTTCATCATCGTCGGTAACGCCGTGCCCGAGCCCTCCAGCATCGCACTGATGTTGCTGGGGCTGGCGCTGCTCGCCGGCGTCACGCGCCACCGCGACTCGGCAAGCGTTTCAGGCGCCGCGGCCTGACTCGTAGCGGAGCCAGGCAGGTATAGGCGCCATGGCGTCAAGCGGCGAACCGCGCCGGCACGCCTCAACCCTTGAGGCGTGAAGGTCCGTCGACCTGCCAGCCGATGAGTGCCCACCGCATCGGCCGGCCACCCGAGCGGGCGCGCTGCGGATCGGCGTCGTACCAACTTTTCAATCGCTGCCGGGCCGTGGCGTCGATCGGGCCCGCCGACCAGGCCACGCGCTGCGCGAAGTCGTCGAAATCGGTGCAGCCCGCCAGCCGGCTCGGCGTCTCGATGTAGTTCAGCGTGGGGCGGATGCCGGTCTGCCGCAGCATGCCCAGCACCAGCAGCAAGTCCGGAAGCGGCAACGCCGCCGACCCCACCGCAGCGAGGATGTCGTCGTCGATCATGTGCCCGACGGCAGGATAGGTGATGAGCACGCGCTGGCGCGCATGTGCCCTCAACTTGGCCAGGGCCGCTGCGAGGTCGGCGACGGTCGTGGACCGGGACCCGATCGCGATGTCGCACACCGGCACCGCGCTCCAGTCGTCCGCCCAGGCGAGGTGGTGCAGGTCGATGTTGTCGATGGCCGAAGCGCGTGCCCTGTCGCGCAGCGCTTGCAACATGCCGGCGCTGTAGTCGATGGCCACCACCCGGTCCAGACGCCGGGCCAGCGGCAACGCCAAGGTGCCCGGACCGCAGCCCACGTCGAGCAAGGTCTTCGCGCCGCCCAGATCAAGGCATGCGATGAAGTCGCGGGCATAGTTGCTCTGCCCGCTGTTCCTGGCATAGCCGGCTGCGCGGGCGTCCCAATCGAAGGCGCTCTTCGGCGCGGCGCTCCAAGCTTGCATGTGCTCGCGGTACAGCGCCGCGAAGTCGATGTCGTCGAGTGTCATGGCGCGGCCGCCTGTGTTCCGGTTTGCAGCAACAAGCCGGGTGGAATGTCCGCCGGCGCCACGCCGTAGAGCGCAGCCAGCGACTCCGGCGTCATCACCTCGCGCGCCGCGCCGACGGCCAGAATGCGGCCGGCCTGCATCAGCGCCACGCGGTCGCCGACCCGCAAGGCGTGCTCGGGCTGATGCGTGGACAGGCACACCGCGATGCCCTGGCGGCGCAGCGCGTCGATGTGCCGCAGCACGCGGATCTGATTGCCGAAGTCGAGGCTGGCCGTCGGTTCGTCCATGATCAGCAGCGTCGCCTGCTGCGCCAGTGCGCGTGCGATCAGCACCAGCTGGCGTTCGCCGCCGCTGATCTCGGTGTAGCGGCGCTGGCGCAGGTGCGCGATGCCGAGCTGGTCCAGCGACTGCAGCGCGACGCGGCGGTCCTGGGCCGACGGCACCGAGAACGCACCGACCTGCGCGGCGCGACCCAGCAGCACGATGTCCTCCACGGCATACGCGAAGGCGCCGGTCTGGGCCTGCGGCACATAGGCCATGCGCCGTGCGACATCGCGGCGCGATGTGTCGCGCAGGCGCCGCCCGACCAGCCACACCTCGCCGGCCAGCGTCGGCAGCAGGCCCAGCAGCGTGCGGAACAAGGTGGTCTTGCCGCAGCCGTTGGGACCCAGCAGGCACAGCACCTCGCCGGGCGCGATGCCCAGGTCGACCCCCTCACCGAGGCGGACGCCACGGTGCCCGAAGGCCAAGGAGCGCGCCTCGAGCACGGCCTTCATGTGCTGCGACGGCTGCGTCCCAGCAGCCAGAGGAAGAACGGCGCGCCGACCGCCGCGGTCAGCACCGACAGCGGCAGCTCGATCGGCGCCAAGGTGCGCGCCAGCGTGTCGGCGACGATCACGAAGGCGGCTCCCAGCAGCAGCGACATCGGCATCAGGCGGCTGAATTCGGGGCCGACCAGCAGCCTCGCCACATGGGGCACCACCAGCCCGACCCAGCCGATGATGCCGGACATGGCCACCGCGGCCGCCGTCATCAACGTGGCCGCGGCCACCACGCCCAGGCGCAGCCGCGTCACCGGCGTGCCCAATGCGGCCGCTTCGTCGTCCGGCAGGCTGAGCAGGTTGATGCGCCAGCGCAAGAGGAACAACGGCAGCAGCGCCAGCAACAGGGCGGGCGCGGCAAACTGCAAATCCTTGACCGTGACCGCGTTGAGGCCGCCGAGCAGCCAGAAGGTGATCGACGGCAGTTGCACGCTGGGGTCGGCCAGCAGCTTGACCAGCGAGATGCCGGCGCCGAGGAAGGCGCCCACCGCGACACCGGCCAGCACCAGCACCAGCACCGGGTCGTGCTCACCGACGCGGCTGGCGATGAGGATGACCACGGCGACGGCGAACAGCCCGCCGGCGAAGGCCAGCCCGGAGACGGCCAGCAGCGGCCAGCCGAGCAGGATCGCCAGCGACGCCCCCAGGCCGGCGCCGGCGGACACGCCCAGGATGTCCGGCGAGACCAGCGGGTTGCGGAACATGCCCTGAAAGGCGGCCCCCGCCACGCCGAGCGAGGCACCGACCATCGCCCCCGCGGCGATGCGCGGCAGGCGGATGCGCCACACCACGGCCTCCATGGCGGCCGGCAACGGCGACGGCGTGCCGCTCAGGCGCGCCCAGATCGACTGCCACAGTTCGGCAGGTGCCACCGGAAACTTGCCGATGGCAAAGGACAGCAGGGCTGCGCCCAGCAAGGCCGCGCCGGCCAGCCCCAGCGCCAGGCCGCGGCGGCCTGCGTGATGCTTCAGCGCGCGGCCGGGTGCCGATCCGACACCTTCAGCCGCGCCCATCGAGCATCGCCTGCAGCACTTCGCGGGTCGGCTGCACGCCGTAGAACAGCCTGTAGAAACGCTGCGCCTCGGCCACCGCGTCGAAGCCGCCGGCCTGGCCGGCATGCAGGTGCGCGGCGAGCCAGCGCACACCGAGCAGCCGGTTCAGGCCGGGCGGTCCGTCGATCCAGCCGAAAGGCTGGTCGGGCGCCAGCAGCACACGCCCTTCCCGAACCGCCGCCAGCGCCGACCACAGTGCGTCCGTCCTTGCCTGAAGGAAGAAGCCGCGGTCCTGGGTGACGATCCAGTCCGGCGCCCAGGCGAGCACCTGCTCCATCGAAATCCGGGAGATGCCGCCGCGCCCCACGCTCGCCACGTTGCGCCCGCCGGCGGCTTCGATGATCTCGGCATTGATCGATCCGGCCAGCGCGGTCTCCAGGCCATCGGCACCCCGCGCCAGGTAGACGCCCGGCCGCGCCGCCATGGCCGCGCCTCGCGCAGCGGCCGCAACGCCCAGCGACTGCTCGGCATAGACCGCCAGCGTCTCGGCCCTGGCGCTGACGCCCAGCAGCGCGCCGACCTCGCGCAACTGCTGCGCGCTGTCGGCCAGGCGGCCATCGACCAGCGCATAGGGCAGGCCTGTCTGCTCGGCCACGCGCTGCGCGCCGGACACATAGGTGGCATCGACCGTGCCGGCGTCGACGATCAGGTCGGGCTGAAGTTTGAGCAGCGCCTCGACGCCGACCGTGCTGCCGCGCCCGGCCAGCCGGCCCAGCACGGGGCGGTCGCGCGCCGGCGCAGCCAGCAGCGCGCGTGCGCTGTCGGAAAGGTTCATCGGCCAGCCGAGCAGCCGCTCGGGCGCCAGCACGTACAGCAGCACGGCCGCCGGCGGCCCCGCGGCGAAGACCCGGTCGACACGGGCCGCGGGCTTGCCGAACAGCTGGATCAGCGACGTCGTGGCGGCACGGCCCGGCGCAGCGAACAACAACGCGGTGAGCGCCAGCAATCCCTCACGCCGGCGCAGCATCCGGCACTCCCGCGGACCTGCCGTCGCGGCCCGCCAGCACGGCGTCGAACCAGCACGCCCAGGCCGCAGGGTCGGACCCGAGCATCGTCGCGCTGCCGATGAAGTGCCGCCACGCAGCCAGATGCCGCGACGACACCACGATCAACACCGGCACGCCTTGGGCCAGCAGCCCCAGCAATTCGGCCGCAAAGCCGCCGCCCTCCGCCTCGAGCACACCGAAGCGGTTGCAGATCACCAGATCGGGATGGCGGGCAAGCGCGTCGCGCAGCACCTGGCCGGCGCGCGCGAAGCCCTGCGGATCGGCGCTGCACGCGTTCGACCCGGCGCCAAGCGCTTGTGACACCGGGTAGTCGTCACCGCTGTCGATGTCGGTCAACACCATCGACGCGTGGCAGGCCGCATCGTGGCCGCGCGGCTTCATCAGCAAGCCGAGCACCCGTCGCCCCGCGCGCCGCTGATCAAACGCGAACGCCGCCAGCGCGGCATCGATGTCGGTGAGCCCGTCGTGGTGGATGGCCGCCACGACGGGTTGATCGTCGGGTGGGGGTTGCGGGCTCATCGTGATGTCGTGAAGGCCGCAGAGGCCCCGGGCGCGCTCACACAGGCACGGCGCCCGTGCGGATGAAGGTCCCGACATGCCCGCCACGCAGCGCGGCGGTCAGCCGGCCGGGCACGAGCCCATTGACGAGCTGCACGCGTTCGAGGTGGCGCGCGTGCGCCATCACCTCGAGCAGCGCGCGGTCGACCGGCAGCGAGCCCTTCAGCCTGGCGAGATCGGCGAAGCTGGTCTCGCGCAGCCATTGCGCCTGGGCCCCGCCCGGCCCGTTGGGATCGTCGGTGTAGACCCCGTCCACGTCTTCCACGATCGTCAGGCCGGCCGCGCCGAGCGCATCGGCGAGCAGGAACGCGCCGACGTCGGCCCGGTGGGTCGGGATGCGCGAGCCCGGGAACTCATGGTGGTGATAGGGCGGGAATGCGCTGCCCACCACCGCGCGCGCCGCGGCCAGGTGGATCGCGAGCTGGTTCACGATGGTCGGATGCTCGATGTACGACACGCCTTCCGGCGCCAGCAGCGACGCGAGCATGTGGCCGTTCTGGCCGGCCTCGCTCGCGGCGAGCGGGGCCAGCGATCCGACCGGCAGGCCGAGGTCGAGGCCCACGCCATAGAGGTGGCGGGCGCGGATGCCCGCACCGGTCAGGATGAGCAGGCGATGCTCGGGCAGCAGCGAGCGGATCTCTTCCACGATCGGCAGGATCGCGTCCCGGCCTCGGTCCATGATGGAGCGGCCGCCGATCTTCACCACCTGCAGCCAGGGCAGCAGCCGGATCGGGCGCCCGCCGGCGACGGGCCGGGTCAGCGCACCGTCCAGAAGGGTCTGGCGCGCGAGCGGCGAGGCGACGTGTTTGATGCCGTGCTTGGTGTCGGGCATGGTGTGCTTCAGCTCGCGGTGATGAGGGTGCCCACGTGCTCGCCGGCGAGCGCGCGGGTCAGGTTGCCGGGCACGAGGCCGTTGACGATCTGTACCTGGCGCACGTGCCGCGCCGCCTGGATCAGGTCGAGCACCGGGAACTCGAGGATGGAGTCGTGCAGCCCCTTCGCCTTCATCTCGGCCACCGAGATCTTCGGGATGAGGGTGGCGCCCTTCGACGTCTTCGGATTGGCGGTATAGAGACCGTCCTCGTCCTTCACGTAGATCATCGCCTTGCAACCGAACTGCTCGGCGACGAGGAAGCAGCCCGCGTCGGTGCGGTACGGAGGGATGACCCCCTCGGGGGCCGGGCGCATCCACAGCTTGTACGGTGGCATGCCACCGAAGACGACCGCATGCACCTCGGCGAGGAACAGCGGCACCGCCGAAAGCCCGGCGTTGTCGACGGCACCGATGCCATGCTTGGCGAGCAGCTGCCCCAGCATGGCGGCGTTCTGGTCGGCGACCGAGGCGCCGAGCTGGGAGAGCACGCCCGCCGGCAGGCCGAGCCCCGCCGCGATCGAATAGAGGTGCCGGGCCCGGGTGCCTGCGCCGGTGCCGATCAGCAACTGGTGGGTCTTGCGTGCGGCGACGATCTCGTCCACCAGAGGGTAGACGGCCGCACGGCCGCGGTCGATGACGCTCTGCCCGCCGACCTTGATCACCGTCGCATCCGGCAGGATGCGGAAGTCCGCTGCCGCCTCGGCCGCCGCCAGCAGCTGCGGATCGGTCAGCGACCGCTCCATCAGGAGTTGTTCGAGCTGTGCTGCAGTCTTCGCCATGGACGTCCCTTCGATGAGGCCGCAGATCTTAGTCCGAGGATGCCG
>CAYUPF010000155.1:0-2259 GCA_964446545.1 uncultured Rubrivivax sp. | reverse complement strand
GTTGCCGCCCACCTGAGCTTCGCCGCCCACGCTGCGGACCTGACGGTCTCGGCCGCGGCCAGCCTGACCAACGCCTTCAAGGACCTCGCGCCATTGTTCGAGGCCGAGAACCCCGGCACCAAAGTGCAGTTCAACTTCGCCGCCTCGGGTGCGCTGCTGCAGCAGATCGACAAGGGCGCGCCGGTGGACGTGTTCGCCAGCGCCGACCAGGAGACCATGGACCAGGCGCAGGCGAAGGGGCTGGTGCAGGCGGCCCAGCGGCGCAACTTCGTGTCGAACGCGCTGGTCGTGATCGTGCCGACCGGTAGCACCAACGTACCCGCGGCAGTGAGCGATCTGACCCAGCCGGCCTTCCAGCGCATCGCCATCGGCCTGCCGGCCAGCGTGCCGGTCGGGCGTTATACGAAGGGCGTGCTCGAGGCGGCGGGGCTGTGGGCGGCGATCGAGCCGCGGATGATCGGTGCCAACAACGTGCGCCAGGCGCTGGACTACGTGGCCCGCGGCGAAGTCGATGCCGGCTTCGTCTATGCCACCGACGCCGCGCTGATGCCCGACAAGGTGAAGGTGGCGCTGACCGTGCCGACGACCACGCCGATCCTCTACCCGGTGGCGCCGATCGCCGCCAGCCCCAATGCCGCGATGGCGCTGCGCTTCGTCGAGTTCCTCGGCGCGGCGCCGGCGCAGGCGGTGCTGGCCAAGTACGGCTTCGGCAAACCCTGAGGGCCCGGGCCCCGCATGGAGGGCGCATGGATCGCGCTGGCGCTGACGCTCAAGGTGGCTGGATGGGCCACCTTCCTGAACCTGTTCCTGGGCGTGGGCATCGGCTATGCGATGGCGCGCTGGCGCTTCCCCGGTCGCGACCTGCTCGACGCGGCCTTGACGCTGCCGATGGTCATGCCGCCGACGGTGCTCGGTTACTACCTGCTGGTGCTCATCGGCACGCGCGGGGTGGTGGGCGCCTGGCTGCTGGAGAACTTCGGCATCCGGCTGATTTTCACGTGGCAGGGAGCGGTGATCGCCGCCACGGTGGTGTCCTTTCCGCTCGTCTTCAAGGCAGCGCGCGCGGCCTTCGAAACGGTCGATCCGCAACTCGAGGACGCGGCGCGTTCGCTCGGCATCAGCGAGACCGGGGTGTTCTTCCGCGTCTCGCTGCTGCTGGCCTGGCGCGGCATCCTCGCCGGCCTGCTGCTGTCCTTTGCCCGCGCGCTCGGCGAGTTCGGCGCCACGCTGATGGTCGCCGGCAGCATCCCCGGCAAGACGCAGACGCTGTCGATCGCGGTCTACGAGGCGGTGCAGGCCGGGCAGGACGACACCGCCAACTTCCTGGTCGCGATCACGTCGATCACCTGCATCGCGGTGCTGCTGTCCGCCGGGCGGCTGGTGCCGGGCCGCGTGCCGCAGCGGCACTGACGCCGGAAGCAGGCCCATGATCTGGGACGTTGCGCTGCACAAGCTGCTGCGGCACGGCGACGCGCGCTTCGAACTGGACATCGGCTTTGCCAGCGACGCGCCGCGGCTGGTGCTGTTCGGGCCCTCGGGCGCGGGCAAGACGCAGACGCTGAAGATGCTCGCCGGCATCGTGCGGCCGGACCAGGGCCGCGTGGCGATCGCCGGCCGGGTGCTCTACGACAGCGCCTGCGGCATCGAGCTGACGCCGCAGCAAAGACGCCTAGCCTACGTGTTCCAGGACTATGCGCTGTTCCCGCACCTCACGGTGCGCCAGAACATCGCCTTCGCGCGGCGCTCGGGCTGGCTCAACCCGCCGCGCGGCGTGGTCGACGAAGCGGCCGAGCGCTGGATCGAGGCCTTTCGCATGCAGGCCATCGCCGGCCACTACCCGCACCAGATCTCCGGCGGCCAGCGCCAGCGCACGGCCCTGGCGCGCGCGCTGGTGGGCGAGCCCACCGCGCTGTTGCTCGACGAACCGTTCGCGGCGCTCGACCAGGGCCTGCGCCAGAGCCTGCGCGACGAACTGCGCGATCTGCAGGCGCAGCTCGGCCTGCCGATGCTGCTGATCACGCACGACGACGACGATGTCAAGGCGCTGGCCGACGAGGTGGTGCACGTGCTCGGCGGGCGCGTCGTCACCGACGCACAGCGCAAGGCTGCCGAGGTGGCCCTTGCCTGACGCGCTGGAGCGTCGCGTCTTCGACGCCGTGCGACGCCATGCATGCGAGGGCCGGCTGCCGGCTGCGTCGCTCACCGTCGGACTCGACGCGTCGGAGTTCGGTGCGCTGAGCGGGCATGTGTTCCAAGGTG
>CAYUPF010000154.1:1502-9719 GCA_964446545.1 uncultured Rubrivivax sp. | reverse complement strand
AAGCTGTCGGCTTGCCTCAATCGTCGGCAGCCACTCGCAGCACCAGCTTTCCGAAGTTCTCGCCGGCGAAGAGCTTGTTCAGCGTCTGCGGGAAGGCCTGCACGCCGCCTTCGACGATGTCTTCCTTGCTCTTCAGCCGCCCGTCCTTCAGGTAGCCGGCCAGCTCTGCGATGGCCTGCGGGAAGCGCTCGGTGTAGTCGAAGATGACGAAGCCTTCCATGCGCGCGCGGTTCACCAGCAGCGACATGTAGTTCTTCGGGCCCTGGATCGGCGTGGTGTTGTTGTACTGGCTGATCGCACCGCAGATGACGATGTGCGCCCTGGGCGCCAGCTTCGCCAGCACATGGTCGAGGATCTCGCCGCCGACGTTGTCGAAGTAGATGTCCACGCCCTTCGGGCAGTGCTGCTTCAGGCCCTCGCGCACCGAGCCGCCCTTGTAGTCGATGCAGGCGTCGAAGCCCAGTTCCTTGACCACCCAGTCGCACTTGGCCGCACCGCCAGCGATGCCGACCACGCGGCAACCCTTAATTTTGGCCAACTGGCCCACCGTCTGCCCCACCGCGCCGGCCGCGCCCGAGACCACCACCGTGTCGCCGGGCTTGGGCGCGCCCACGTCGAGCAAGCCGAAGTAGGCCGTCATGCCCGGCATGCCGAAGACGTTGAGCCACTGCGCCGGCGTGCCGAGCGAAAGGTCGATCTTCTGCAGGCCGCGGCTGCCGGGCAGGCCGGCGGCGGCTTGGTAGTATTCCTGCACGCCGAGCAGGCCGCTGACCACGTCGCCGGGTGCGAAGGCCGGGTCCTTGGAGGCGATGACACGGCCGATGCCGCCGGCGCGCATCACCTCGCCGATGCCCACTGGCGGAATGTAGCTCCTGCCGTCGTTGAGCCAGCCGCGCATCGCCGGGTCCAGCGACAGCTGCAGCGTCTTCACCAGCACCGCGCCATCGGCCGGCTCGGCCACCGGCTCGTCGGTGAACAGCCAGTTGTCGGCGGTGGCCATGCCCACCGGGCGCGAGGCCAGGCGGACTTGGTGGTTGACGAGCTGGTTCAGCGTGGATGGCATGGCGTTGTCTCCGGTGGGATAGGGGCGACGCACATGGTATCGGCCCGGGACTCAGGGCGTCTTGCGGATCGCGGTCACGGTATAGGCGCCGTCGATCTTGTCGGCGTCGAATTTCACCTTGTCGCCCACCGCCAGCGTGTCGAGCAGCTGCGTGTTCTTGACGCGAAAGACCATCGTCATCGGCGGCATGTCCAGCGCCTTCAACTCGCCATGGCGCAGCGTGATCTTGCCCTGCGCCTTCTCGATCTTGCGTACCTCGCCGTCGTAGGCCTGCGCGTGTGCGGCGATCGCGGCACAGAGCAGTGCAGCGGACGTGATCCAGGTTTTCATCACAAGAGCTCCTTCTTCAGCTTCGGTAAGTTGCATAAACGCGGCTGCTGCCGTCGCGGTGGACCAGCAGCACATCGTAGGGGTCGTGCCGCCCACCGTACTCCGGCCCGTCCATGCCCGGCGAGCCGATCGGCATGCCCGGTACGGCGATGCCGATGGCGTCGGGTTTCTCCGCCAGCAGGCGGCGGATCTCGCGCGCCGGCACATGGCCTTCGACCACGTAGCCGCCGATGCGCGCGGTGTGACACGAGCCGTAGCGCGCGGGCAGGCCGAAGCGGGCGCGCGCCGCATTGTTGCCTTCGTCGAAGGTCTGGACCTTGAAGCCCTCGCGCTGCAGGAGGGCGATCCAGTCCTTGCAGCAGCCGCAGCTCGGCGACTTCCAGACCTGCATCGGCGGCAGCGGCGCGGCCCACGCCGGGCCGGCGGCTGCGGCGGCCAACGCCAGAGTGCTGCCTACGAAACGGCGGCGGGACAGGGTTCGAGTCTTCATGCCATCACTCCTTGACGTGCAGCGTGGCCTTCATGCCGGCGTCCCAGTGGCCGGCCACCAGGCAGCCGGCGAGGAACTCGCCAGCCTGGTTGAAGGTCCAGCTGATGCGTTGCGTCTTGCCCGGCGCCACATGCGCCATGTACGGCTCGTCGTGCTCCATGCCGGGGTGTTTCTTCATCATCTGCGCATGCCCGTCCAGCGCGGCCGGCGTGCCGATGACGAACTCGTGCATCAGCTTGCCGGCGTTGTGCACGACGAAGGTGACGGTCTCGCCGCGCTTGAGCGTCAGCTGCGACGGGTCGAAGCGCATCGCATCGCTCATCGTCACGTGCACCGTGCGCGTGGCCTTCTTCGGATCACCCTGGCGGCCCCAGGGATGCTGCTCGGAAGAGATCGGCCCAGCCGCCTTGGGTGTGCCATGGGCCTCGCCATGGGCCCAGGCGGCCGGCGGCAGCACCAGGCCGATCAGCAGCAGGCCGGGATGGATCTTCATTGTTTGTGCCCTCCGCGGGGTTTGACGGCGCGCCAGGGCGCGCCCGGGTGGTGGTGGACCTCCGAGCCGTCGCTGTTGGACGTCGGCGCGCGCTGCGGGTTCATCGACTCGCCGGCCCATTCGTAGGCCACGGTGCCGGTCGGGTGGCGGTACCAGCCGGGGTCGCGGTAGTCGCCGGCGTCCAGGCCCTCGCGCACCTTGATCATCGTGAACATGCCGCCCATCTCCAGCGGCCCCATCGGCCCCTGGCCGGTCATCATCGGCAGCGTGTTGTCGGGCAGCGGCATCTCCATCTCGCCCATGTCGGCCATGCCGCGCTCGCCCATCACCATGTAGTCCGGCACCAGCTGCTGGATCTTGCGCACCACCTCGCGATGGTCGACGCCGATCATCGTCGGCACGTCGTGGCCCATCGCGTTCATCGTGTGGTGGCTCTTGTGGCAGTGGAAGGCCCAGTCGCCGGGCTCGGTGGCGCTGAACTCCAGCGCGCGCATCTGGCCCACCGCGATGTCGGCCGAGACCTCGGGCCAGCGCGAGGCCGGGTTGGTCCAGCCGCCGTCGGTGCCGGCGACCACGAATTCGTGGCCGTGCATGTGGATCGGGTGGTTGGTCATGGTCAGATTGCCCACGCGGATGCGCACCCGGTCGCCCAGCCGCACCGGCAGGCTGTCGATGCCGGGAAAGACACGCGAGTTCCAGCACCACAGGTTGAAGTCGAGCATGGTCATGATCTTCGGCGTGGCGCTGCCCGGCTCGATGTCGAAGGCGTTGAGCAGGAAGCAGAAGTCGCGGTCCACCTCGCTGTAGCCGGGTGTGCGCTTCGGCTCCCTGGGGTGGGTGATCCAGAACCCCATCATGCCCATCGCCATCTGCACCATCTCGTCGGCATGCGGGTGGTACATGAAGGTGCCGGAGCGCCGCGCCTCGAACTCGTAGACGAAGGTCTTGCCCGGCGGGATCTGCGGCTGCGTCAGCCCGCCCACGCCGTCCATGCCGTTGGGCAGGCGCTGGCCATGCCAGTGCACCGCCGTGTGTTCGGGCAGCTTGTTGGTGACGAACAGGCGCACGCGGTCGCCTTCCACCACCTCGATCGTCGGGCCGGGCGAACTGCCGTTGTAGCCCCACAGCTGTGCCGTCATGCCCGGCGCCAGCTCGCGCAGCACGGCTTGCGCGACCAGGTGGAACTCCTTCCAGCCGGCCTTCATGCGCCAGGGCAGCGTCCAGCCGTTGAGCGTGACCACCGGGCGGTAGGGCCGGCCGCTGTGCGGCTGCAGCGGCGGCGCCATCGTCGTGGGCGGCGGCGCGGTGGTGGCGTCGGGCAGCGCGGCCAGCGCGCCGCGGCCGACGGCGGCGGCGCTGGCCAGCGCGGCACCGCCGAGGAACAGTCTGCGCGAGTTCATCTCAATGCCCCTTGCGTCCGGCCGAGGGCGTCGCGGCAGCTGCAGCCAAACTCATGGCAGAGGACGGCGCGCCGACGATCGCGGCCTTCAGCGCCGCGTCGGCCAGCCAGAAGTCGCGCTGCGCCTCGATGGCGGCGATGACCGCGCCGACCTGCGCACGTGCGTCGGCCAGCAGCTCGAACACGCCGACCAGCATGCCGTTGTACTTGAGCAGCATCTCGTCGGTGATGCTGCGTTTCAGCGGCACCACCTCGTCGAGCTGGTAGCGGGCCAGGTCGTGCGCGCTGCGGTACAGCACGTAGCGCTCGCGCAGCACCGAGCCGGCCTCGATGCGCACTTGCTCGAAACGCTGCTGCGCCGCCAGCAGCTTGGCCGACGAAGACTGGCGCAAGGCGATGCCGGGGTCGAGCAGCGGCAGCCGGATGCCGGCTTCGACGCCACGGCCGCGTTCGCCGCCGGGGCCCAGCTCGCGCACGGCGGCCAGTTCCAGGTCGAACAACTGCACCGTCTCCAGTCCCAGCGCGTGCTGCGCCGCGCCGAGCTGCGCGCGGGCCAGCAGCAGGTCCAGCCGCTCGTCCATTGCGCGCTGCGCCACCTCTTCGCCCGGCCGGGCCATGCTTGGCAGCTCGGGCAGGCGTTCGGGCAGCTGCAAACGCTCGGCATCGTCGGCATCCAGGCCCAGCCTGCGCACCAGTGACTCGCGCTCGGCCGTGGCCTGGGCCATGGCGCGGGCCAGCTGCGTGCTCGCGTCCGCCAGGAAGGCCTGCTCGCGCGCGCGCTGCAGCCGGCTGAAGTTGCCCACCGCCTGCATGCGCCGCGCCAGCTCGGCGCCGGCTGCCGCCGCGTCCTGCACCTGGCGGTGGTAGACCACCAGCTGCTGCGCCGCCACCGCACGCACCCAGGCAGCGCGCACCTCGGCGCTGTGGGCCAGCACCTCGCGCGCCAATTGCAAGCGCAGCGCATCGATGTCGCGCTGGGCGATGTCGCTGCGCCAGGGCCAGGTGAGCAGCTCGGTCAGGCCGATGCCGAGCATGCGCGTGATGTCGACGTCGCCCCCGGTGACCACGCGCTCGAACAGGAAGAAGGGGTTCGGCGGGGCGCCGCGCTGGGCGGCTTCGGCCTGGGCACGCCAGCCCTCGGCCAGCAGCACCTGCAGCGCCGGGCTGTGGGCCATGGCCAGCTGCACGGCCGCATCCTCGCTCAAGGGCGAGGCCAGCAAGCGCTCGCGCTCCGCGCGCGCCGCGTCGCCGGGTGTGTCCCCGCTGCGCAGCTGCGGCGCCTGGGCATCGACGCGCTGCGACCAGTCGCGCGCCGTGGCCATGGCCTGGTCGCTGTCGACGCTGGCACAGCCGGCCAGCGCAGCGCACACGGCGGCCAAGGCCAGCGGCCGCGTTCGCCAGACCCGGCTCACTGCCTGGCCCCAGTGGCTGGCAGGCGCCAGTGGCCGGCATGCCCTTGCAACTTGCCGACCAGCGCATTGCTGCGTTGCCAGTCGATGGGCTTCGGGTCGACAGCGGCCGGCTGGCCGGCGAAGGCCGAGACGTAGTGCAGCCGCAGCGCCGGCAGGCTGGCGGCCGGTTCGGCGGCATGGGCCCCGCCGGCCAGCAGCAGGCTGGCCAGCGCAGTGGCGAGTCGGTAGGTCATGGACGCCCCTTCAAGACGCGGCCCGCGGGGGGCCGGGCAAGCTTCAGAGGCCTGCATGCAGCAGGCTCGGTGGAGCGTCAGCGCCTTGGCGGACGGAACAGGGCCTCGGGTTCGGCGGCCGGTGCGGCCAGCGGCGCCGCTGCGGGAATCGGCTGGGCGCGCCGGTCGTCACCCTGAGCCGCGGTGTCGACCGGCAGCAGCACCGCACCATGGCACACGCCGCACAGCGTGCAGGGCTGCGAGGTGTCGGCGGCATCGGCGGCAGCCTCTGCGCCATGGCAGGGCGCCATGACGGGCGTGTCGGTCGCGGGCAGGTGCATCGCCAGGTTGGCCCAGCCGCGCAGCGGCAGCAGCGCGAACATCAGCCACAGCAGGACCAGCGAGCAACGGCGCACGGAGCGGGACATGGGTGCAGCATAGCGCAGCAGCGCCGCGGGTACGGGTTTCCTACAATGCCGCGCATTCGAACCCCTAGCCGCGCCACGGCCCCCGCGATGAACCTGCCGACACCGACCAGCGAGCCCCAGCTCGACCATGTCTCGCCGCGCGACAAGGCCGAGATCCTGTCGCAGGCGCTGCCCTACATCCGCCGCTTCCACGGCAAGACCATCGTCATCAAGTACGGCGGCAATGCCATGACCGACCCGGCGCTGCAGCAGGACTTCGCCGAGGACGTGGTGCTGCTCAAGCTGGTGGGCATGAACCCGGTGGTGGTGCACGGCGGCGGCCCGCAGATCGAGGACGCGCTGGCCAAGATCGGCAAGAAGGGCAGCTTCATCCAGGGCATGCGCGTCACCGACGCCGAGACCATGGAAGTCGTCGAATGGGTGCTGGCCGGGCAGGTGCAGCAGGACATCGTCGGCCTGATCAACGTCGCCGGCGGCAAGGCGGTGGGCCTGACCGGGCGCGATGGCGGGCTGATCCGCGCGCGCAAGCTGCGCATGGTCGACCAGAAGGACCCGAGCATCGAACACGATGTCGGCCAGGTGGGCGAGATCGAATCCATCGATCCGAGCGTGGTGCGCGCGCTGCAGGACGACCAGTTCATCCCGGTGATCAGCCCGCTGGGCTTCGGCCGCGACAACGAGAACTACAACATCAATGCCGACGTGGTGGCCGGCAAGCTGGCCGAGGTGCTGAAGGCCGAGAAGCTGATGATGCTGACCAACACGCCCGGCGTGCTCGACAAGAGCGGCCAGTTGCTGACCAACCTGAGTGCGCGCGAGATCGACGAGCTGTTCGCCGACGGCACCATCTCCGGCGGCATGCTGCCGAAGATCGGCTCGGCGCTGGATGCCGCGAAGAACGGCGTCAACACCGTGCACATCATCGACGGGCGCGTGCCGCACGCCATGCTGCTGGAGGTGCTGACCGACCAGGCCTACGGCACGATGATCCGTTCGCACTGAAGAATGCAGCCCGCGCGCCGCGCCTTCTGCAGCTGGAGCGGCGGCAAGGACTCGATGCTGGCGCTGCACCGTGCGCGGGAGGCCGGTTTCGCTGTCGAAGCATTGCTGTCCATGTTCGACGAGAGTGGTGAACGTTCGCGCTCGCATGCCATCTCGCCCGCTTTGATGCGTACGCAGGCCGCGGCGCTGGGTCTGCCGCTGGTCATGCGCCAGGCTGGCTGGAGCGACTATGAAGCGGTGTTCGTCGATCAGCTGCGGCAGTTCGCTGCGGCGGGCCTGACGCACGGCCTGTTCGGCGACATCGACCTGCAGCCGCATCGCGACTGGGAGGAACGGGTCTGCGCCAGCGCCGGGCTGCGCGCCGAACTGCCGCTGTGGGGCCAGCCGCGGCGCGCGCTGGTCGACGCGCTGTTGGCGCTGGGCTATCGCGCACGGGTGGTGTGCGTCGATGCGCGCTTCCTGGGTGCGGACTTCTGCGGCCGCGAGTTCGATGCCGCCTTCGTCGCCGAGCTGCCGCCCGGCGTCGACGCCTGCGGCGAGAACGGCGAGTTCCACACCTTCGTCTTCGACGGGCCGCGCTTCGCGCGGCCGGTGGCCCACGAAGTGGTCGCCGTGCACGAGCGGCGCAGTTGCGTGCCCGCCGACGGCCATCATTTCGTGGCCGAACTGCGATGAGGCGGCGCGCCGACACCGTCTGGCTCTTCGACCTGGACGACACGCTGCACGATGCCTCCAGCGCCTCGATGCCGGGGCTGCATCTGTCCTTCGGCGAGTACATCCAACACCACCTGCAGCTGACGCGGGAGGAATCGGACGCACTGCGCCGCAAGTACTGGCTGCGCTATGGCGCCACGCTGCTGGGGCTGGTCAAGCACCATGCGGTGGACGCGGCGCATTTCCTGCACCACACGCACCTGCTGCCCGGGTTGGAGGCGGCGGTGCGCGGCCATGCGCACGACTTCGCCGCGCTGAAGGCCTTGCCCGGGCGCAAGTTCATCCTCACCAACGCGCCGCGGGCCTATGCCGAACGCGTGCTCGGCGTGCTCGGCATCGGCCGCTGCTTCGAGGCGCTGATCAGCATTGAAGACATGCGCGTCTTCGGCGAACTGCGGCCCAAGCCCGATGCGCGCATGCTGCGCACGCTGCTGGCGCGGCTGCGCGTGCCGGCGTCGCGCTGCGTGCTGGTCGAGGACACGCTGCAGCACCAGAAGTCGGCGCGCCGTGTCGGCATGAAGACGGTGTGGATGCAGCGCTGGACGCGCGCCGCCGCCAAGCCGGGCATGCGCTTTTCCATGCAGCCGCCGTACGTGGACCTGAAGGCGCGGCAGCTGCGTACGCTGCTGCGCCGGCGGCCCTGAGCCGGCGCGCAGGGGCCGCAAGGGGCCTGC